>DASPMF010000140.1:0-3066 GCA_035627155.1 Burkholderiales bacterium
AGTTCGAGGCATTAAAGGTGGTGCGCCGCGCGGAGCACCCGGCCGACAAGCGCACGACGGAGATCTGGCTCGCCCGTTCGCTGGGTTGGCTGCCGGTGCGCATCCTGCTCGTCGACCACGACGGAGCGCGCTTCGACCAGCAGGCCATCTCGGTCGGCGCGCCGTGAACCTGACACGGCCGCTGCTCGGCCAGGCGAGCGCCGCGCTCGCGCAGCTCCTGGACTTTTCCGGACCGGCCGACGAGGTGCTCTCGCGTTTCTTTCGCGAGCACCGGTCGCTGGGCCGCCAGGATCGCGCGTTCATTGCCGAATCCGTTTTCGCAGTGCTGCGGCGCAAGCGCTCGCTGGGCGCGGCCAGCGGATCGCAGGAGCCGCGCGCGCTCCTCGTCGCGGCGCTGGTGCGCGTCCTCGGTTTCTCCGGACGCTCGCTGGAGGGACTGCTCAAGCCGGACGAGTTCGCGCTCGTATCGAAGGCCAAGGCGTTCCGGCTTGAAGGGCAGCCGCCCGCGGTGCGTGCCGACCTCCCGGATTGGCTTTGGGCGCGGCTCGCCGCCGAGCACGGCGACGACGAAGCGACGCGCATCGCGCAGGCGATGCTGAATCCCGCGCCGCTCGACCTGCGGGTCAACCTCGCCCGCACGGGCCGCGATGAAATGGTGGCGCGGCTGGCGGCGGACGGACTCCCCGGCGAGCCGACGCCTTACTCGCCGGCCGGGATCCGCCTGCCGGGCAAGCCGGCGATCAACCGCCATCCGGCCTTCCTGGAAGGCTTGGTCGAAGTCCAGGATGAGGGCAGCCAGCTCCTCGCATGGCTCCTCGCGCCGCGCCGGGGCGAGATGGTGGCGGACTATTGCGCGGGAGCGGGGGGGAAGACCCTGGCGATCGCCATGCTCATGCGCGGCTCGGGCCGGCTGTATGCGATGGACATTTCCGGGCGGCGCCTTGCGGCGCTCGCGCCGCGCGCCGCGCGAGCCGGCGTCACGAGCATCCACCCGGTGACGCTCTCGGGCGACAACGACCCGAGGGTGAAGCGCCTCGCCGGCAAGATGGATCGCGTGCTGGTGGATGCGCCTTGCAGCGGCTTCGGCACGCTGCGCAGGAACCCCGACCTGAAGTGGCGCCACACGCCCGCCGCGGTCGAGGAACTGGCTCAGAAGCAGGCGCGCATCCTGAAGGCCGCGGCGCGGCTGGTGAAGCCAGGCGGGCGCCTGGTCTACGCGACCTGCAGCCTGCTGCAGCAGGAGAACGACGCCATTGCGGATTCTTTCTCCGCGGCCTCGCCCGAGTTCGCGCCGCTTTCGTGCGCAGACCTGCTGCGCGGCCAGCGGATCACGCTCGAATCCGGAGACCGGCTGCGGCTCCTGCCGCACCGCCACGGGACCGACGGCTTCTTTGCCGCCGCTTTCGAGCGCCGGGGGTGAACGAATCGGCGCCGCCGTTGTCTGTAAAAAGTGCTTTGGGCCGGCGTACTTAGCCAATTTAAGGAAGCTGCGCGCAGGCGCAGGTAGAATGGCCCGGCCTCTTCCCAAAACGATCAAAAAGGCATCGACCTCCTGATGATTTTCTCGGGCTTATTGGATCTCCCCTGGTGGGGTTACGTGGTGGCGGCGCTCGCACTGACGCACGTGACCATTGCCGCCGTCACCATCTTCCTCCACCGCCACCAGGCGCACCGGGCGCTCGACCTGCACCCGATCGCGTCGCATTTCTTCCGCTTCTGGCTCTGGCTGACGACGGGCATGGTGACCAAGGAGTGGGCCGCCATCCACCGCAAGCACCATGCGAAGTGCGAGACGGCGGACGATCCGCACAGCCCGCAGGTCTACGGCATCAACCGCGTCCTCTGGCTCGGCGTGTTCCTGTACGTGAAGGAGTCGTTCAACAAGGAAACGCTGGAGCGCTACGGCCACGGCACGCCCGACGACTGGATGGAGCGCAACGTCTACTCCCGGTGCGCCATCTACGGCGTGAGCCTGATGCTCGCGATCGACATCCTGGTGTTCGGACTCGTCCCGGGACCGCTGATCTGGCTCACGCAGATCGCCTGGATCCCGTTCTGGGCCGCCGGCGTCATCAACGGCGTAGGACACTGGTTCGGCTACCGCAACCACGACGTCACGGACGCCAGCACGAACATCGTGCCGTGGGGCATCCTGATCGGCGGCGAAGAGCTGCACAACAACCACCACGCGCATGCGTCCTCTGCCAAGCTCTCGGCCAAGTGGTACGAGTTCGACATCGGCTGGATGTACATCCGCCTCCTCGAGATGCTCGGCCTGGCGACGGTGAAGAAAGTGGCGCCGCGGCCGCGCTTCGCGGAGCCCAAGCCCTCCGCCGACCTGGACACGCTGCACGCCGTGATCGCCAACCGGTACGACGTGCTGTCGCGCTACACCAAGTCGCTCAAGCGCACGTACCGCGCCGAGGTGGCGAGGCTGAAGCACTGGTCGCCGAGCGACGCGCAAAGCCTGAAGGCCCTGAAGCGCGCGCTGCTGCGCGGCCAGGCTGCTGCAGGCGTGGAGAAGGCGCGCCTGGCCGAGGCGCTGAAGAATTCCACCGCGCTCGCCACCGCCGTCGCGATGCGCGAGGAGCTGGCCGCGCTTTGGGAGCGCTCGAGCGCGTCCAAGGAGCAACTGCTCAAGCAGCTCCAGGATTGGTGCCACCGGGCGGAAAACAGCGGCGTTCCCCCGCTAGTGGACTTCTCGTACCGCCTGCGCTCCTACGCCTGAGCTTCGGTAGAAACAAAAAAGGCCCGGGAGACCGGGCCTTTTTGTTTGCGGCGACGCTTGCGGCTACTTGAGCTTGCCTTCCTTGTAGACGACGTGCTTGCGCGCCTTGGGATCGTACTTCTTGATCTCCATCTTGTCGGGCGTCGTGCGCTTGTTCTTGGTCGTCGTGTAGAAGTGGCCGGTGCCGGCCGTGGATTCGAGCTTGATCTTCTCGCGCATGGCGTCTCCTAGGCTGCCTTCGCCTTGCGGCGGGCTTCGATCTCGGCCAGCACGGCTTCCACGCCCCGCTTGTCGATGCGGCGCAGGCCGGCGGTCGAGACGCGCAGGCGCACCCAGCG
>DASPMF010000141.1:0-20117 GCA_035627155.1 Burkholderiales bacterium
CCGGCGGCCGCGAAGGCGAAGCCGCTCCCGAAGCGGCCCGCGGCCGTTTCGTCGCGCCCGGTTCCCGCGACGGGCGGCGACGACGACGAATGGAAGGAATTCTAGGAGCGCAGCCATGCAATCGACCCAGTCCGGAACCGAAGCGGCGCAGACGGGCCGCGAATACCTCAGCTTCGTGCTCGGCGACGCGCACTACTGCATCGACATCCTGAAGGTGCAGGAGATCCGCACCTACGAGACGCCGACGCGCATCGCGAACACCCCGGCGTTCATCAAGGGCGTGATGAACCTGCGCGGCAACATCGTGCCGATCATCGACCTGCGCATGAAGTTCGGCCTTCCGGAGCACCGCTACGACACGCAGACGGTCGTCATCGTGCTCAACGTCGCCAAGCGCACGGTCGGCGTGGTGGTGGACGCAGTGTCCGACGTGATGAGCGTCCCGGCCTCGGAGATCAAGCCGCCGCCCGAGCTCGGCGGCGCGCTCGACACGCAGTACCTGCAAGGCCTCGCGACGGTGAACGGCCAGATGATGATCCTGATCGACATCGAGCGGCTGATGACCAGCCGCGACATGGCGATCATGGACGAGGCCGCGGCACAGGAGTGACGCCGGCGCAGGCGACACGGCAGGACGACGCGGGCGCCGCCGCGGAGCCGTTCGCCGGGCGCGAGTTTCCTTATACGCCGCGCGATTTCGAGCGCGTGCGCAAGCTGATCCGCGAGCGCGTCGGCATCGCGCTCAACGATTCCAAGCAGAACATGGTCTACAACCGCCTCGGCAAGCGCCTGCGCGCCCTCGGGCTGCCGAGCTTCGACACCTACCTCGCGCTGCTCGACGATGCCGGCCATCCGGAATGGCAGCATTTCGTGAACGCGCTGACCACCAACCTCAGCCACTTCTTCCGTGAGGCATACCACTTCCCGCTCCTCATCGCGCATGCGAAAGCGCTCGGACGCGCGCCGCTCCGGGTGTGGAGCGCGGCCGCTTCCACGGGGGAGGAGCCGTACTCCATCGCGATCGCCCTTTGCGAGGCGCACGGGACGCTGGAGCCGCCGGTTCGCATCGTCGCCACGGACATCGACACCCAGGTGCTCGCCAGCGCGCAGCGCGGCGTGTACGCCATGGAGCGCGTCGAGCAGCTCGCGCCGGAGCGCCTGAAGCGCTTCTTCCTTCGCGGCACAGGGAGCAATGCCGGATTCGCGAAGGTGCGTCCGGAGCTGGCGCGGCTCATCGAGTTCCGCCCCTTGAACCTCACCGAGCCACGCTGGGACCTGGCGCAGCGCTTTGATGCGGTGTTCTGCCGCAACGTGATGATCTACTTCGACAAGCCGACCCAGTATCAGGTGCTGCAGCGCATCCATCGCGTCCTGGAGGCGGACGGCCTGCTCTTCGCCGGCCATTCCGAGAGCTTCCTTCACGCGGCGGATCTCTTTCGCCCCGCCGGAAAGACGGTCTACCGGCCCCTTCATGCGTCCTGAGGAAACCGCCTCGATCGCGAAGCCGATCATCTACCGCGACCGCCACTTCGACATCGACGCGGCGAAGATCGGCCCGGGCGAGTACTACATCACCCAGCGCGACATGATGATCGTCACTGTCCTGGGCTCGTGCGTGTCGGCATGCATGCGCGATCCGGTGGCCAAGGTGGGCGGCATGAACCATTTCATGCTGCCGACCCGGGACGGCGAGGGCCCGCTCTCCGCGTCGGCGCGTTACGGCGCGTACGCCATGGAGGTGCTGATCAACAAGCTCTTCGCGCTCGGGGCCCGGCGCGAGCGCCTCGAGGCGAAGGTGTTCGGCGCGGCGCGCGTGCTGCCGGGCATGTCGGACATCGGCGAGCGCAACGCGGCGTTCGCCATCGACTACCTGAAGCGCGAGTCGATCCGCGTCCTCGCCGAGGACCTCGGCAGCACGGAGCCCTGCAAGATCTACTTCTTCGCCCAGACCGGGCGCGTGCTGCTCAAGCGCCTCAAGTCCTTGCGCAACGACACGATCGTGCAGCGCGAGCGCGACTACGCCGAGAAGCTGGGCACGATCTCCGGCGGCGGGTCGGCCGACCTGTTCAAGTAAGGCTATCCATGCCGACCCGCGTGCTGATCGTCGAGGATTCACCGGTCATGCAGCGGCTCCTCGCCGACCTGATCGGGCGCGATCCCGGCCTCGAGGTCGCCGGCGTCGCGGGCGACCCGTACGAGGCGCGCGAGCTGGTGAAGGCGCTGCGGCCCGACGTGATGACCCTCGACGTGGAAATGCCGCGCATGGACGGCCTGACCTTCCTCGAGCGCCTGATGCGCCTGCATCCGATGCCGGTCGTCATGGTTTCCTCGCTGACCGAGCGCGATGCGGAGGCTTCGCTGCGGGCCCTTGAGCTCGGCGCGGTCGACGTCATCGCCAAGCCGCGCGGGGCCGACGCGCACGGCCTCGCCGAGTTCGCCGCCTCGATCGCCGACAGCCTGCACGCGGCGGCGCGCGCCGAGCTCGGCGCCGCGCCGCGCCGGCCTTTGTCCTCGCGCCTGCTGGAAGGCCCGGCGGACCGCCGGCTGCTCGAGGGGCAGCTGATCGCCATCGGCGCCTCGACCGGCGGCACCGAGGCGATCCGCGAAGTCCTCGTGCGCCTGCCGGCCAATACGCCGCCCGTGGTCATCGTGCAGCACATGCCGGAAATGTTCACACGCATGTTCGCCAAGAGGCTGGACGAGCAGTGCGCGCTTTCGGTCTGCGAGGCCGTGGACCTCCAGCGCCTGGAGCCCGGCTGCGCGTACGTGGCGCCGGGCAACTTCCACCTTTCCATCAAGCGCGCGGGAAAGGGTTTCGAGGCGCGCGTCGACCAGGCGCCGCCGGTCAACCGCCATCGGCCGTCGGTGGACGTGCTGTTCAATTCCGTCGCCGCCGCCGCGGGGAAGGGCGCCACCGCGGTGATCCTCACCGGGATGGGCGGGGACGGCGCGGCGGGCCTGCGCAGGATCAAGCAGGCCGGCGGTCATACCGTGGCGCAGGACGAGGCGAGCTGCGTGGTTTTCGGGATGCCGAAGACGGCGATCGACACGGGCTGCGTGGACCGCGTGGCGCCCCTGGGCGCGATCGCCGAGCGGGTTCTCGCGCGGGTTCGGGAGGTTTCGGCGCAGTAAGCAGGTTGTCGTTATCGCGCTACAACGCATTCGCTGAAACGACTGCCGATGCGCTTTTGCGCCGTCGCTAGAATGCGTCCGCAAACTAGAACCAGAGGGCGCATCACAGGAAGTGAGCAAGAACAGAGTAGCAACCGGCATTGCCGGGCTCGACAACGTACTTGACGGCGGGCTCACCGCCAACCGGATCTACCTCATCGAGGGCGACCCGGGTTCCGGAAAAACGACCGTCGGATTGCAGTTCCTGCTGGAAGGGCGGCGCGCCGGCGAGCACGGCATGTACGTCTCCCTCTCGGAGACCAAGGAGGAGCTCGACGGCGTCGCGCAGTCGCACGGCTGGTCGCTCGACGGCATCCACTGCTACGAGCTCCTGCCTTCCGACGACAGCCTCAATCCCGACGCCCAGTCGCGGCTCTTCCATCCGTCGGAAGTCGAGCTGAGCGACACGACGCGCTCCATCCTGGGCGAGGTCGCGCGGCGGCAACCGCGCCGCGTGGTATTCGATTCGCTCTCCGAGATGCGGCTCCTCGCCCAGCACCCGCTGCGCTACCGGCGGCAGGTGCTCGCGCTCAAGCAGTTCTTCATCGGCCGCCAGTGCACGGTCCTGCTCCTGGACGACCGGACCTCGGCCGAGAACGATCTCCAGCTTCACAGCCTCGCGCATGGCGTGATCACGCTCCAGCACCTCGCGCAGGAGTACGGCGCAGAGCGCCGGCGGTTGCGCGTGGTGAAGATGCGCGGCAGCCCCTTCCGTGGCGGCTACCACGACTTCATCATCCGGACGGGCGGACTCGAGGTCTTTCCCCGCCTCGTCGCCGCCGAGCACCACCGCGCGTTCCCGATGCAGCCCCTCGCAAGCGGTGTGGCGGAGCTTGATGCGCTCCTCGGCGGCGGCCTCGACCGCGGCACGAGCACCCTGCTGATGGGCCCTGCGGGCTCCGGCAAGTCGACGATTTCGGCCCAGTTCGTGTGTGCGGCGGCGGCGAACGGCGAGAAGTCCATCGTCTTTTCGTTCGATGAAGGCCTCGGAACACTGCTGGGCCGTGCCAAGGGGCTGGGCCTGAACGTCGCCCGGAGCATCGAATCAGGGCACGTGAAGGTGCAGCAGGTGGATCCCGCCGAGCTTTCCCCCGGACAGTTCATCCACGCGATCCGGCGCGCGGTGGAGGAGCAGGGCGCGAGGCTCGTAGTGATCGATAGCCTGAACGGCTACATGAACGCGATGCCGGAGGAGCGCTTCCTCACCATCCAGCTGCACGAGATGCTGACCTACCTCGCCCAGCAGGGCGTGGTGACGATCATGGTGGTCGCGCAGCAGGGGCTGCTCGGCAGCAACATGCAGACGCCCGTGGACGCGAGCTATCTCGCGGATACGGTCATCGCGCTGCGCTACTTCGAGTCGCAGGCGAAGATCCGTCGCGCGGTGTCGGTCATCAAGAAGCGCAGCGGGCGGCACGAGGACACGCTCCGGGAGCTGAAGCTCGGGAACGAGGGACTGCAGGTGGGCGGGCCGCTGGAACAATACCACGGCGTACTGAGCGGCATCCCGTCCAGCCTCTCCGCCCCGGCCTAGAGATGAGCGCGACCGCGGCGCAGGAGCGTTTTCGCGACGAATCCGTGCTGCTGCTTGCGCCGACCTCGAAGGACGCCGTGCTGTGCCGCGGCATCCTTGCCGAGGCGGGGATCGACTGCGTGATTTGCCGCGACATGGCGGACCTGTGCGAGGGCATTGGCGCCAACGCGGGCGTGGCGGTGCTGAGCGAGGAGTCCCTCACGAGCCAGAGCCTCGAGCGCCTGCGGATGGTCATCGGCGGGCAGCCGGCATGGTCGGATTTTCCGCTCCTGGTGCTGACGGAGCAGGGGGCGGACTCCGAGCTCGTGCTGCGCACGCTCGAGACGCTCGGCAACGTGACCCTGCTCGAGCGGCCGGTGCGGGTTCCGGCGCTGGTGAGCGCGGTGCGGGTCGCGCTGCGCGCCCGGCGGCGCCAATACCAGATCCGCGACTACCTCGGCGAGAGCCATCGCGTGGCCGAGGCGCTGCGCGAGGCCGACCGGCGCAAGGACGAGTTCCTGGCGATCCTCGCGCATGAGCTGCGCAATCCCCTGGCGCCGCTGCGCAACGCGCTCGAGTCGATGCGCCGCGCCGAGCACGACCGCGAGGCCGTCGCCTGGGCGCGCGGCCTGATGGAACGGCAGCTCAAGCAGATGGTGCGGCTCATCGACGATCTCCTCGACCTGTCACGCGTCAGCCGCGGGCGCGTCGAGCTCAAGCGGGAAGAGGCGCTCCTCGCGTCGCTCGTACACGGCGCGCTCGAGGCATGCGGCCCGGCCATCGAGCGCGCGGGCCACTCGCTTTCGGTTTCGCTGCCCGACGAACAGGTCTTCGTCCGCTGCGATCCGACCCGCATGGTCCAGGTCCTGAGCAACCTGCTCAGCAACGCGATCAAGTACACGCCGGCGGGCGGCCGGATCGAGCTCGAAGCGCGCCGCGCGGATTCAGGAGTGGAGCTGGTGGTGCGCGACAACGGGGTCGGCATTCCGAAGGAGATGCTGGGCAAGGTGTTCGAGATGTTCACGCAGGTCGAGCGCTCGCTCGAGCGCGCACAGGGTGGCCTTGGCATCGGCCTCACGCTCGTCAAGCGGCTGGTAGAGATGCACGGCGGGACCGTTCAGGCACGCAGCTCCGGGCCGGGGAAGGGTACCGAGTTCATCGTGCGCCTGCCCGAGCACGCGCGGGCTGCCGGAACCGGCGAGGCGGCGGCCGCGGCGGTGCTGCCCGCAGCGGAGAAGCAGCGCATCCTCATCGCCGACGACAACCGCGACGCGGCCGATAGCCTTGCGGTCATGCTTCGGGTCGGGGGACACGAGGTGTGCACGGCGTACGACGGCCAGGAAGCCGTGGAGCTCGCCGCCGATTTTCGCCCGGCGCTCGCGCTGCTCGACATCGGCATGCCGCGCCTGAACGGCTACGACGCCGCGCGGCGCCTGCGCGAATCGAGCCACGGACGCGACATGGTGCTGATCGCCCTCACCGGGTGGGGCCAGCCGGAGGACAAGCAGCGCTCGCAGGCGGCCGGCTTCGACCACCATCTGGTGAAGCCGGTCGATCCGTCGGTCCTCGACCGCCTCCTTGCCGCCTCCGGCGCTACCAGATCCGCAGCTTGAGCTGGACTGCGACGGCGCTCGCACGCCGGTTCGGCAGCACCAGGAAGTTCGCGCCGATGCGGCGTCCCTCGAGCGCGAGGAACGGCACCGGAGCGAAGAACACTTCGCCGTTCCGCGTTCCGGGGTAGCCGTCGACCAGCGAGAACGCGACCCCGCCGCGCAGGTCCAAGTTGGCAGGACGCCAGTGCGCGGGGCGCCATTGGTAGCCGATGTAGCGGCTTCGCTGGTGCTCGCTATTGAGGAAGGTGCCCGCCGTGGCGCCGTGTTCCGGGGCGAAGAGAACTTCGCCGCCCAGTCCCCAGTTGTCCTCGCGGAACCCGCGGTCGCGGTCGATGTGCCACGAGAGGAAGCCGGCGTTGACCCACACCTGCGGCTGGGCGTGTGCGCAGGAGGCGGTGAAGAGGAACACTGCGAGGAGGCGTTTCATGGCGCTGTCGTGAGCAAGGTTTGAGCGAGAATCGGATCGTTCCGATGCAGCGTACCGTTGAAAAAGTTACAGACCCGCTGGACGCGTTCCATCCGGCGGTCTCGGCGTGGTTCCGCGCCGCCTTTTCCGCCCCGACGCCAGCCCAGGCTGAAGCCTGGCCGGCGATCGGCGCAGGGCGGCACACGCTGGTCGCCGCGCCGACCGGCTCCGGAAAGACGCTCGCCGCTTTCCTTTCCGCCATCGACTCGCTGGTGCGGGACGGGCTGGAGGGGCCCCTGCCTGACGAGACCCGCGTGGTCTACGTCTCGCCGCTCAAGGCGCTCGCGAACGACATCGAGCGCAACCTGCGCGCGCCCCTGGCCGGCATTCGCGCCCAGCTCCAGGCCCTCGGCTATCCGGACGTGGACATCTCCACGCTCGTGCGCACCGGCGATACGCCGCAGGCGGAGCGCACGCGGATGCGCAAGAAGGCGCCGCACATCGTCGTCACGACGCCCGAGTCGCTGTACATCCTGCTCACGAGCGCGTCCGGGCGGAAGATGCTCTCGAGCGTCCGCAGCGTCATCGTCGACGAAATCCACGCCGTGGCGCCGAACAAGCGCGGCGCACACCTCGCCGTCTCGCTGGAGCGCCTCGCGGCGCTCGCCGGGCCGAAGCTGGTGCGCATCGGTCTCTCCGCCACGCAGAAGCCGATCGAGGAGATCGGCCGCTTCCTCGCCGGCACCGGCGGCGAATGCACGATCGTCGATACCGGGCACGTCCGCAGCCGCGACCTGGCGGTGGAAATCCCGGCCTCGCCGCTCGAAGCGGTCATGTCGGGCGAGGTGTGGATCCAGGTCTACGACCGGCTCGCGGAGCTCATCGGCGAGCACCGCACCACGCTCGTCTTCGTCAACACGCGGCGCATGGCGGAGCGGGTGGCGAAGCACCTCACCGACCGGCTCGGCAAGGGCAACGTCACCTCGCACCACGGCAGCATGGCGCGCGAGCACCGGCTCGACGCCGAGCAGCGCCTCAAGCGCGGCGAGCTGAAGGCGCTGGTGGCGACGGCGTCGCTCGAGCTCGGCATCGACATCGGCGACGTCGACCTCGTCTGCCAGCTCGGCGCCACGCGCAGCATCGCGGCGTTCCTCCAGCGCGTCGGCCGCTCGGGGCATGCGGTGGGCGGCACGCCGAAGGGCCGGCTCTTCCCGCTCTCCCGCGACGAGCTGGTCGAATGCGCCGCGCTGCTCGACGCGGTGCGCCGCGGCGAGCTCGATCGCATCGAGATCCCCGAGAACCCGCTCGACGTCCTCGCGCAGCAGATCGTCGCCGAGGTGTCCGGGCAGGAGTGGACGGAGGAAGCCCTGCTTTCCCTTCTCAAGGGCGCCTATCCCTACAGGAACCTGGAGACGAAGCAGTACGTGGAAGTGCTGCAGATGCTCGCGGCCGGGTTCGACACGCGGCGCGGCCGGCGCAGCGCCTACCTGCACCGCGACGCGGTCAACGGCGTGCTGCGCGGGCGGCGCGGCGCGGGCATCACGGCCATGACGTCGGGCGGCACGATTCCCGACACGGCCGACTACTCGGTGGTGCTGGAGCCGCAGTCGCAGCCGATCGGCACGGTCAACGAGGACTTTGCCATCGAAAGCCTCGCGGGCGACGTGTTCCAGCTCGGCAACACCTCCTATCGCATCCTGCGCGTCGAGCGCGGCACGGTGCGCGTCGAGGACGCGAAGGGCGCACCGCCCGGCATTCCGTTCTGGCTCGGCGAAGCGCCCGGGCGCACGATCGAGCTTTCGCAGGCGCTGTCGCGCCTGCACGCGTCCTGCTCGAAGGCCTTCCTGGACGAGGCGGGGATGAGCGAGGGCGCAACGCAACAGATCCTCGAATACCTGACAGCGGCCAAGGCCGTCTTCGGCGCGCTGCCGACCCTGGACACGATCATCCTGGAGCGCTTCTTCGACGAATCCGGCGGGCAGCAGCTCGTGATCCACGCGCCGTTCGGCAGCCGGATCAACCGCGCCTGGGGCCTCGCGCTGAGGAAGCGCATGTGCCGCAAGTTCAACTTCGAGCTGCAGGCCGCGGCAACCGAGAACTCGATCATCCTTTCGCTGTCCACGAGCCACAGCTTTCCGCTCGAGGACCTCGCGCGCTACCTGCACTCGAACAGCGTCCGGCCGCTGCTCGTCCAGGCGCTGCTCGACGCGCCGATGTTCGCCACGCGCTGGCGCTGGGACGCGACTACCGCGCTCGCGCTGCCGCGCTTCCGCGGCGGGCGCAAGGTGCCGCCGCAGATCGCGCGCATGGAGTCCGAAGACCTGCTCGCCTCCGTGTTTCCCGACCAGTTGGCCTGCGGGGAGAACATCGTCGGCGATCGGGAGGTGCCCGACCATCCTCTCGTCAACCAGACGATCCACGACTGCCTGCACGACGCCATGGATATCGAGGGCCTGGAGGCGGTCCTGCGGCGGATGGAAAAGGGCGAGATCGCGATCGTCGCACGGGATCTGACCGAGCCTTCGCCGCTCGCGCTCGAGGTGCTCTCCGCGCGGCCCTATGCGTTCCTCGACGACGTGCCGCTCGAGGAGCGCCGCACGCACGCCGTCATGGCGCGGCGCTACCTCGACCCGCAGACCGCCGCCGACCTCGGCAAGCTCGACCCGGAGGCCATCGCGCGCGCGATCTCCGAGCTCAAGTCCGAGCCCCGCAATCCGGATGAATTGCACGACGTCCTCATGAGCTTCGGATTCTTGGCGCATTCGGAAGTCAATCAATGGAAGGAATTACTTGAAGGCCTGATGCAGCAAAAGCGAGCAACGGCCGTGCACTCCATCTATTGCGCGGCCGAGCGCCTGCCCGAGCTGCTCGCGATCTTTCCGGACGCGAAAGCGGACATTCCGGTGCTCGAGGAGCTGCAGCACCGGCTGTGGTCGCGGGAGGAAGCGCTGCGCGAGGTGGTGCGCGACCGGTTGCAGGGCAGCGGCCCGACGACCTCGGCCGCGCTCGCTGCCGCGCTCGGCGTGGGCGGCGCGGACATGGAATCGACCCTGCTCGCGCTCGAGTCGGAGGGCTCGATCATGCGCGGCCGGTTCACGCCGGACGCAGCGGGGGAGGAGTGGTGCGAGCGGCGGGTGCTGGCGCGCATCCACCGCTATACCGTCAACCGCCTGCGCGCCGAGATCGAGCCGGTCGAACTGCGCGACTTCCTGCGCTTCCTCTTCCACTGGCAGCGCGTCTCGCCCGAGCAGCGCGTCGAAGGCCCTGACGCCGTGGCCGGCGTGGTCTCGCAGCTCGAGGGCTTCGAGGCGCCGGCCGCCGCGTGGGAAACCGAGATCCTGCCCTCGCGCGTGAACGAGTACGACCCGGGCTGGCTCGACGAGCTTTCGCTTGCCGGGCGGGTGGCCTGGTCGCGCGTGCTGCCGCCGAAGACGAACGGCGAGCGCCCGCCGAGCCCGGTGCGCACCACGCCGATCGTCCTTGCGCCGCGCCGCAGCCTTCCAGTCTGGACTGGCTTCTCGTCGTCCCAGGAAGTGAATCTTTCGTCCCGCGGCGAGCAGATCAAAGCCTTCTTCGAAGAGCACGGTGCGTCCTTCTTCGAGGAGATCGTGGAAGGCACCGGCGCGCTTCGGGTCCAGGCCGAGGAAGCCTTGGGCGAACTGGTTGCGCAAGGGATCGTCAGCGCCGACAGCTTCGCCGGCCTGCGCGCGCTCCTCGTCCCTTCGGATCGCCGCCGCGCGCCGCTGCACGGGCGCAAGCGCCGCGGGTCCCTGTTCGGCCTGGAAGACGCCGGGCGCTGGTCGCTCGTGCGTCGCAAGGCGGCGATCGAGTATTCGGAGCAGGTCGAGCACGCCGCCCGGGCGCTGCTGCGCCGCTACGGCGTGGTGTTCTGGCGCCTCACCGAGCGCGAGGCCGACTGGCTTCCGCCGTGGCGCGATTTGCTGCGCTGCTACCGCCGCCTCGAGGCGCGCGGCGAGATCCGCGGCGGACGCTTCGTCGCCGGCGTTGCCGGCGAGCAGTTCGCCGCGCCGGAGGCGATCGGCCTCCTGCGCGACGCGCGCCGCGCCGAGCGCAACGGCACCCTCATCAGCGTAAGCGGCGCCGACCCGCTGAACCTCGTCGGCATCCTCACGCCGGGCCCGCGCCTTGCCTCGCTGAGGGGCAACCGCGTGCTGTATCGCGACGGCGTGCCGCTCGCCTTGCTGGCGGGCGGAGAGGTGCGCTTCCTCGACGAAGTGGCGCCGCAGATGGAATGGACCGCGCGCAACGCCCTGTTGCGCCGTCAGGTCCCCCCGACACTTGCTGCGCTGGAATGAAATAGGCTTGCCGCCCGGGCCATAGCTGTATATAAATACAGTATGGCCCTTCCGGAAACCCTCCTGCAGCAGCACGGCATCTGGC
Organism: Burkholderiales bacterium; assembly: GCA_035627155.1. GTDB lineage: Bacteria > Pseudomonadota > Gammaproteobacteria > Burkholderiales > SG8-39 > SCGC-AG-212-J23. The sequence goes on from DASPMF010000141.1 coordinate 11,105, forward strand.
GAGGCGGCCAGCCGGGTTCCTTTTCCAGCACGATTCCAACCGGTTATGCGGAGCTCGCGAGAGCGTTGCCGGGCGGCGGCTGGCCGGCCGGGGCGTTGACCGAATTCCTCGGTCTGCAGGAAGGCATCGGCGAGCTGCAGCTCCTCTTGCCCGCCCTCGCGAAGCTGACGGCGGCGGGGAAGAGGGTGGTATGGCTCGCGCCGCCGCACATTCCGTATGCGCCGGCGCTGGCGGCGGCCGGGATGGATCTCACGAATCTGGCGGTGGTGCGCGCGCCGGGAAGGCGCGATGCGCTGTGGGCGGCGGAGCAGGTGCTGCGGGCGGGGCCGTGCCATGCGCTGCTCGCGTGGTTCCATCATGCGCGCTACGAGGAGCTGCGGCGCCTCGCGGTGGCGGCGGAAGGCAGCCAGGCGTTCGTGGCGCTGTTCCGTCCGGCGGAGGCGGCGAGCGAGCCGTCGCCGGCCATGTTGCGCATTTCCCTCGAAGGGGAAAACGAAAGCCTGAAAGTGCAAATCCTCAAGCGTCGCGGCCGGTCGGCCGAGGCGCCGATCCATCTACCGGTGAACAGACCCGTCCATGCTCTGGGTCGCCCTGCAATTTCCTCCGCTTCGCCCCGCAACGCTCGAGCACCTCGCCGCCTGGGCCTGCCAGTTCACGCCTAAGGTTTCGCTCGAGCCGCCGCAGGCGCTGGTCGCGGAAGTGCAGGGAAGCCTGCGCTTCTGCGGCGGCCCTGGCGCGCTGCTCGCACGAATGCGCACCGGCCTCGGCGAGCTGGGCGTCGAGGCGAAGCTCGCCGTCGCGGCGACGCCGCGCGCCGCGCTGTGGAAGGCGAGGGGCGGGAAGAGCTCGCTGGATGAGCTGACGCTTTCCAGCTTGGGGATTGAAACGGAGTTCCTGAAAAGCATCGGCATCGCCACCGTCGGAGGGCTGCGAGCGTTACCGCGAGAGGGGTTGGCGAGGCGCTGCGGGCAGGAGGTGCTCGACGAGCTCGACCGCGCGCTCGGCACGCTGCACGAGCCGCGCCGCTTCTTCGCGCCCCCGGCGCGCTTCGACGCCACGCTCGAGCTGCCCGGCGCGGTGTCGCAGGCCGAGGGCGTGCTCTTTGCCGCGCGGCGGCTGCTCGTGCGGCTCGAGGGCCTTCTTGCGGCAAGGCAGGAAGGCATCCGGGCGTTTTCTCTCGATCTTCATCAACATAAGAAGATCATCGAACTTCAAATACGCCTGGCCTCCGCAGCAAAGGACACGGAGCGCTTCGCGCGCCTCCTGCACGAGAAGCTCTCCGCGGTGGTGCTGCGCGATCCGGTCGAGGCGATCCGCCTGCGCGCGCAGGACTTCACGCCGCTGCATCCGGCGAGCCGCGGCATGTTCGGCGACGCGCGCGCCGAAGGCGAGGACTGGGCTCGGCTCGTCGAGCGGCTGCAGGCGCGGCTCGGCGGCGGCGCAGTTCACGGCATCACCCTGCAGCCGGACCACCGGCCCGAGCATGCCTGGCGGCGCGTCGAGCCGGGCGAGTGGGATCCGCGCGAATTCGTGCAGCCCGGCCCGCGGCCGGCGTGGCTGCTAGAGGCGCCGCGCCGCATCGCCGCCGGCAGCCCCGCGGAGGCGGGGCTCGAGCTCCTCGCCGGGCCGGAGCGCATCGAGTGCGGCTGGTGGGACGGCGACGACACGCGGCGCGATTACTTCGTCGCGAGGCGCGGCGCGTCGCTCGCCTGGGTCTACCGCGAGAGTTCCGGAGCGTGGTTCATCCATGGCCTCTTTGCCTGATTCCCTGCCGCGGTACGCGGAGCTGCACTGCCTTTCGAACTTCAGCTTCCTGCGCGGCGCGTCGCACCCGGAGGAGCTCGTCGAGCGCGCGGCGGCGCTCGGCTATTGCGCATTGGCGCTCACCGACGAATGCTCACTCGCCGGCGCGGTGCGCGCCCATGTCGCCGCGAGAGAGCATGGGCTGAAGCTGATCGTCGGCACGGAGGTGGCGATCGGGAAGATGAAGCTCGTGCTGCTCGCGACCGAACGCGCGTCCTACGGTGCGATCTCGTCCCTCGTCACCGCCGGGCGCCGGCGCGCGAAGAAAGGCTGCTACGCGCTCTCCGCGGACGACCTGGACGCCATGCCCGGCGTGCTGGCGCTGCTCGCCTCCGCGGACGAGGCGCACGCGCGCTTCGTGCGCGAGCGCTTCGGCGCCAACGGGTGGCTCGCGGCCGAGCTGCATGCGGGGCCGAACGACCGCGCGAAGCTCGACGCGCTGAAGGCGCTGTCGCGCCGCAGCGGCCTGCCGCTCGTCGCTTCGGGCGACGTGCACATGCACGTGCGCTCGCGCCGGGCGCTGCAGGACGTGCTGACCGCCGTGCGCCTGGGCAAGCCGGTCGCCGAATGCGGCCACGCGCTGTTTCCCAACGCGGAGCGCCACCTGCGCATGCGCATGCGCCTCGCGCAGCTCTATCCCCAGGAGCTCCTCGCCGAGACGGCCGAGATCGCCGCGCGCTGCACCTTCTCCATGGACGCGCTGCGCTACGAATACCCCGAGGAGCTCGTGCCGCCCGGCGAGACGCCCGCGTCCTGGCTGCGCAAGCTCACCGAGACGGGGTTGCGCTGGCGGTTCCCGCAGGGAGCGCCGCCGAAGATCCGCGCGCTCGTGGAGCACGAGCTGCGCCTCGTCGAGGCGCTCCGGTACGAGCCCTTCTTCCTCACCGTGCACGACGTCGTGCAGTTCGCGCGCAGCCGGGACATCCTCTGCCAGGGGCGCGGCTCGGCGGCGAACTCGGCGGTGTGCTACGCGCTCGGCATCACCGAGGTGGATCCGGCGCGCATGAGCATGCTCTTCGAGCGCTTCGTCTCCAGGGAAAGGAACGAGCCGCCCGACATCGACGTGGACTTCGAGCACGAGCGGCGCGAGGAGGTGATCCAGTACCTCTACCGCAAGTACGGGCGCGAGCGCGCGGCGATCGCCGCCACGGTGATCTGCTATCGCACGAAGAGCGCGATCCGCGACGCCGGCAAGGCGCTCGGCGTGCCCACGGCCGAGGTGGAGCGCGTCGCGAAGGCTTACCTGTCCTTCGACGACATTCCCCGCGAAGAAAGCCTTTGGTTGCAGATCGCATCCGCGCTGCGCGGCTTTCCGCGTCACCTTTCGCAGCACACGGGCGGCTTCGTGATCTCGCGCGGGCCGCTCGCCGCGCTGGTGCCGGTCGAGAACGCGGCGATGCCGGAGCGCACCGTCATCCAGTGGGACAAGGACGACCTCGAGGCGCTCGGGCTGCTGAAGGTAGACGTTCTCGCGTTGGGGATGCTGTCGGCGATACGAAGGGCTTTGGAATTAATCAATAAAAGGATTGACGAGGTGCCGGCCGAAGATCCCGCCACGTACGCGATGATCCAGAAGGCCGACACGATCGGCGTGTTCCAGATCGAGTCGCGCGCGCAGATGAGCATGCTGCCGCGCCTGCGCCCGCAGACCTTCTACGACCTGGTGATCGAGGTGGCGATCGTGCGCCCGGGCCCGATCCAGGGCGGAATGGTGCATCCGTACCTGCGTCGCCGGAGGAAGGAGGAGCCGGTGGCGTATCCCAGCGACGCCGTGAAGCAGGTCCTGGAGCGCACGCTCGGCGTGCCGATCTTCCAGGAGCAGGTGATGCAGCTCGCGATGGTCGCGGCGGGCTTCAGCGCGGGCGAGGCCGACCAGCTGCGCCGCGCGATGGCGGCCTGGAAGAGGAAGGGCGGCCTCGAGCCCTTCGAGAAGAAGCTGAAGGACGGCATGCGCGCGAACGGCTACAGCGACGCGTTCGGCGACGCGCTCTACCGGCAGATCCTCGGCTTCGGCGAGTACGGCTTCCCGGAGTCGCACTCGGCGAGCTTCGCGCTCCTCGTCTACGTCTCGGCGTGGCTGAAATGCCACCACCCCGCGGCCTTCTGCGCCGCGCTGCTGAACAGCCAGCCGATGGGCTTCTACGCGCCGGCGCAGCTCGTCCAGGACGCGAAGCGCCATGGCGTCGAGGTCCTGCCGCCGGACGTGAACGCGAGCGACTGGGACTGCACGCTGGACAAGGGTGCGCTGCGCCTCGGGCTGCGCATGGCGAAAGGCCTGAGCGAGGCGGCAGGCAAGGCGGTTGCTGCAGGACGTCCGTACCGATCCGTCCAGGCCCTCGCCACCTTGAACCGCAAGGACCTTCGCTCGCTCGCCCAGGCCGGGGCGCTGCACAGCCTCGCCGGTCACCGGCGCCTCGCCCATTGGGCCGCCGCCGGGGTCGAGCGCCTGCCACTGCTCGCCGCGCAGGCCGCCGAGCCGGACCTCGCCCTCGCGGCGCCGACCGAAGGACAGGACATCGTCGCGGACTACGCGAGCCTCGGCCTCACGCTCGGCCGGCATCCCCTGGCCCTGCTTCGCAAGCGGCTCGATGAAATGGGCCTCGTGGACGCGGCGAGGCTCCAGGCCATTCCCCATGGGAGAAGGGCGCGGACCGCCGGCCTCGTCACGTGCCGGCAACGTCCGGATACCGCGAGCGGGGTGGTCTTCGTGACGCTCGAGGACGAGAGCGGATGCGCCAACGTTGTCGTGTGGCGACAGCTCGTCGAAAGCCAGCGGGCCGAGCTCCTCGGCGCGCGGCTCCTCGGCGTAGAGGGCGTGATCGAGCGCGACGGCGAGGTGGTGCACCTGGTGGCGCGGCGCCTCCTGGACCATAGCGCGCTCCTCGGGCCGCTCGCAGCGGCGTCGCGCGATTTCCATTAGGATGGCCGAAGAGCCGATGGTCGCCTACGACGACATCCTCACCCTGATCGCCGCCCGGCGGGCGCGTCGTCCGGTCCGTGCCTATCCCGTCCTCGACACGCTGTTCCGCCGCCTCGCGGCCGCCGGCCACCCGGTGGAGGCCGTCGACACCGAAGACCGCATCTGGGACGCGTGGATGCACCACCCGCACCGCATCGCCGCGGAAGTCCTCGCGCGCGCGACCGACGACATCGCGGCGCGGCGCTACGACATCGCGGAAACGCGGCTTACGGCGCTCCTGCGCGCAGCCCCGGATTTCGCCGAGGCGTGGCACAAGCGCGCGACGCTGTACTACCTCCTGGGCCGCGACGAGGAATGCCTGCAGGACATCCGCCGCACGCTCGAGCTCGAGCCGCGCCATTTCGCAGCGATGCTGCATTTCGCAGAGATCGTCCTCGCGCTGGACGGGCGTTCCGCCGACGCCCTGCGCCTGGCGTGCTTCGCCGCCCTGACGCTGCATCCGCACCTCGACCGTGCACGCGAGCTGCTGGCGCGCACGTCGACTGACAAACCCTGACACCGCGTCCGCAGGGCCGCGGCCCCCCGGCAAAGGCGGCACCTATAATTGCGCGATGAATAACAACAGCTTTCACGTCGTAGTGGACAAGGCGCTCGAGGACCTCATCCCGGTGTTCATGCGGAACCGCCACAAGGAGGTCGAGACGCTCAAGGCGGCGCTCGCCGCGGCGGACTTCGAGCAGCTGCGCCAGCTCGGCCATCGCATGAAGGGCGTCGGCAACTCCTACGGATTCGAGCAGGTATCGGTCTTCGGCCGCCAGGTCGAGGAGGGCGCCCGCAGCGGCGACCGCGCCTCGCTGGCGGCCTGCATCGCGCAGTATGGCGAATACCTCGCCAAGGTGCAGATTGCCTATCAATGAGCAGCATGACTGACCTCTTCACCCCGGCACCGCCCGCCCAGGCGGCGAATGCGTTCCGCGTGCTGGTGGTGGACGATGATCCGGACATGGCGGCATTGCTCGCCCGGCTGCTGCAGAAGGAGGGCATGGCGGTGGAGACGGTGCACGACGGCGACGCGGCCCTCGTCCATGCCATGTCTTCGGCGCCGGACCTCATCCTCCTCGACGTCATGCTGCCGGGCCTGTCCGGCTTCGAGGTGTGCGAGCGCTTGAAGGGCGACGAGGCTACTGCGCTGATTCCGATCGTCCTCGTCACGGCGCTGGAGGACACGCAGAGCCGCGTGCGCGGCATCGAGGCGGGGTGCGACGACTTCCTTTCCAAGCCGATCAAGTCCGAGGAGCTCATCGCGCGCGTGAAGACGCTGCGGCGCCTGCACGAGACGCGCCGGGAGCTCGAGGCGCGCCGCCTCGCGGCGGAATACCAGCGCAAGGAAACCATCCGCAAGGCCTTCCTGCGCTACGTGTCGCCCCGTCTCGCCGAGCGGATCATCGCCGGCCTCGGCGAGGAAGAGGGCCCGTTCCAGAGCCACGCGCAGCGCATCGACGTGGTCGCGCTGTTCGCCGACCTGCGCGGCTTCACGCGGCTCACTGAGTCGGTCGACGTGGACAAGGTCGTCGGCATGCTCAACGAATACTTCGCCGTCACGACCGAGGCGGCCTACCGCCAGGAAGGCACGATCTTCAGCATCTCCGGCGATTGCCTGCTGGTGGGCTTCAACGTGCCGTTCCCGCAGCCCGATGCCGCGGTGCGCGCGTGGCACGCGGCGAAGGACATGATCGCGAGCTTCGCGCCGGTGCTCGCCAACTGGACCGGCCGCGGCGGCGTCTCGACGGGGATGGGCATCGGCATCGCGTCCGGCGAGGCGATCATCGGCAACATCGGCTCGCCGCACCATATGAGCTATACCATCATCGGCGACGCGGTGAACACCGCGGCGCGGCTCATGCAGATGGCGCGGGCGGGCGAGCTCCTGGTCTCCGGGCCGGTGTACGAGGAGATCCGCGGCCTCGTCCCGTCGGGGAGCACCTCTTCGCGCGGCAACATCGCGCTGCGCGGGAAGTCGGAGGCGACCGCCGTGTACTCCATCGAGCTCGCGTCCTAGCCGTGAAGGTCCTCATCATCGACGATGACGAGGACCTGCGCACGCTCCTCGAGCATTTCATCAAGGAGCAGTGGGAGGACGCCGAGGTCGACCAGTTCGACCCGCAGGAGCGCGACATGCCGGACGCCTCCTTTCCGCTCGGACGCTACGACGTCCTGATCCTGGACTACATGCTGGGCCGCGGCGACGGCCTGCAGTGGCTGCAGCAGTTCAAGAAGCGCCACGACTGCCCGCCGGTCCTGTTCCTCACCGGCGCGGGCAACGAGATCATCGCCGTGCGCGCCATGAAGGCCGGCGCCGACGACTATCAGCGCAAGCAGGAGCTGTCGCGCGAGCGGCTCATCGGCGCCATCCAGGGGCTGGTGCGCGACGGCCACGAGAAGACGCTGCCGCCCGAGCTGGCCGCGCGCATGGCCGGTGAGTCGCTCGGCGCCAGGGTCCGCATCCCCGGCATCAAGGTGCTGCGCCTCATCGGCGAAGGCGGCATGTCGCGCGTTTACCTCGCTTCACGCGAGTCGGACGACGAGCCGCTGGTGGTTAAGCTGCTGCGCACGGAGATCATCTCCGACAAGAAGGCCCTGGCGCGCTTCCTCGAGGAGTACTCCATGATCGAGCGCCTGCAGAGCCGCCACGTGGCGCGGATCTACGGCCACGGCACCTCCGAGGACCACGCCTACCTCGTGATGGAGTTCTTTGAGGGCGGGGACCTGAGCAAGCGCATGGGCGGCAAGGCGCTGCAGGCCGACGACGCGCTGCGCCTCTTCCGCGAGCTGATGTTCGCCCTCGGCGACATCCACGAGAAAGGCATCCTGCACCGCGACCTGAAGCCGCAGAACATGATGTTCCGCGGCGACGGCAGCCTGGCGCTCGTCGACTTCGGCATCGCCAAGCACGTGGATGCCGCCGACCGCACCGGGCATGGCGAGATCCTCGGCACGCCGCGCTACATGAGCCCCGAGCAGGTGCAGGGCAAGGTGCTCGACCTTCGCACCGACATCTACAGCGCCGGCGTGCTCCTCTACCAGATGCTCACCGGGCGGCACATGTTCGACGGCGAGACCGCGATCGAGGTCGCCATGCACCACGTGAACGCCCAGCCGCCCGCGCTGCCCGAGCACCTCGCCGACTACCAGCACCTGCTGGACAAGCTGGTGGAGAAGGACCGCGACGCGCGCTTCCGCAACGCCGACGAGGTCATCGGCTACCTCTCGCGCAAGTTCTACCAAGGCACCGGCGCCATCGGCGCCGACCGCACCACCCGCCTTCAGTAGTTAATCCCTTAGGGCAGCTTCTGCCAGATCGCCCTGAGCTGGTCGGGCAGGTCCTTGGGGGAAAACGGCTTGGAGATGGTGCCCGCCGCGCCCATGCGCACGAGCTCGTCCAGGTCGGCCTGCGAGGCCTTGGCGGTGATGAAGACGACGGGCAGGGCGCCCGTCTCCGGCCGCTCCTTCATGCGCTTGAAGAGCGTCGGGCCGTCCATGCCGGGCATCATCCAGTCGAGGAGCACGAGGTCGGGCGCGAAGCGCTTCATCGCGTCGATCGCGAGCGCGGGATCGCCGACGACCTCCACCGCCATCTTTCCGACGCGTTCGAGCGAAAGGCGCACGATGCGCTGGATGTCCTCGTCGTCTTCCACGTAGCAGACTTTCTGGAGCGGGCGGTCGGGCAAGGCGGGGCCTCCGTGGCTTTCAGGAAATATGCCGGGGCAGCTCGAACCAGAAGCTGGTGCCGCCGCCGGCGCGCGACTCGAAGCCGATGCGCCCCTGCATCATCTCCACCAGGCGCTTGGAGATGGAGAGGCCCAGGCCGGTTCCGCCTTTCTGGCGCGCGGTGGTCGAGTCGGCCTGCGCGAAGCGCCCGAAGATGCGCGCGCGGAAGGCCTCCGGGATGCCGGGGCCGCGATCGTGCACGGCGACGCGCACGTTCGGCCCGGCTTCCTCCATGGTGACCTCGACGACGCCGCCCTCGGGCGAGAACTTGGCCGCGTTGGAGAGCAGGTTGGTCATGACCTGGAGCAGGCGCTTCCGGTCGGCGTGCACGGCGCGGTCGTGCGGCGCGCCTGCGAACTCGAAGCGCACCTTGAAGCGCTCGGCGAAGCCCTTGTTGAGGACGATCGCCTCGCGCACCAGCTCGCCGAGCTTGAAGACTTCCGGCACGAGCGTGAGCTTGCCCGACTCGATCTTCTCGATGTCGAGCAGGTCGTTGATGAGGTCGAGCAGGCGGGAGCCGTT
>DASPMF010000142.1:0-2826 GCA_035627155.1 Burkholderiales bacterium
TCGGCGTGGTGCCGCAGGAGCTGGTGTTCGATCCCTTCTTCACGGTGCGCGAGACGCTGCGCATCCAGTCCGGCTATTTCGGCATTCGCGGCAACGACGCCTGGATCGACGAGGTGATGGAGCACCTCGACCTCACGGCGAAGGCCGGCACGAACATGCGGGCGCTCTCCGGCGGCATGAAGCGGCGCGTGCTGGTGGCGCAGGCGCTGGTGCACAAGCCGCCCGTGATCGTGCTCGACGAGCCGACGGCGGGCGTGGACGTGGAGCTGCGCCAGGGGCTCTGGCAATTCGTGCGGCGGCTCAACCGCGAGGGACACACCGTGGTGCTCACCACGCATTACCTCGAGGAGGCGGAGCTCTACTGCAACCGGATCGCGATGCTGAAAGCCGGCCGCATCGCCGCGCTCGACTCCACGCGCAACCTGCTCGAGACGTTCTCGGGGTTGCAGGTGCGCCTGCGTCTTGACCGCGAGCTGCCGGAAGGCTTCGCCGCCCGCGTGCTCTCGAAGGAGGGGCCTTTGGTCACGCTGCGGCTCGGCGCGGCGCGCGAGCTCGAGGGCCTGCTCGCCGGGCTGCGCGAGGCCGGCATCGGCATCGTCGAGCTCGAGCTCGAGCCGCCGGACCTCGAGGACGTCTTCCTGCGCCTCACGGGCAGCGGATGACCAGCTTCCTCACGCTGTTTCGCAAGGAGCTGCTTCGTTTCTGGAAGGTCTCCGTCCAGACCGTCGCCGCGCCGGTCCTCACCGCGCTCCTCTACCTCGTCGTCTTCGCCCAGGCGCTGGAGGGCCGCGTGCAGGTCTACGCCGGGGTTTCCTACACCGAGTTCCTCGTCCCCGGGCTGGTGATGATGAGCGTGCTGCAGAACGCGTTCGCCAACAGCTCGTCGAGCCTCATCCAGTCCAAGATGACCGGCAACATCGTGTTCATCCTGCTGCCGCCGATCTCGCCGTTCCAGTTCTTCGGCGCCTATGCGGCAGCGGCGGTTGTGCGCGGCGTGGTGGTCGGCGCGGGCGTCGCCGCCGCGGCGGCGCTTTTCGTGCGCGTGCCGCTCGCGGCGCCCGCGTGGGCGCTCCTTTTCGCCTTCCTCGGCGCGGCGCTGCTGGGCGCCCTCGGCATCGTGGCCGGAATCCTTTCCGAGAAGATCGACCAGCTCGCCGCGTTCCAGAACTTCGTCGTGGTGCCCCTGACGTTCCTGTCCGGTGTCTTCTACTCCATCCATTCCCTGCCCGCGCTGTGGCAGGGTTTGTCCCACCTCAATCCATTTTTCTACCTGATCGACGGGTTCCGGTACGGGTTCTTCGGCGTCTCCGACGTCTCTCCGGTGACGAGCCTCGTCGTTCTCGCGGTAAGCTTGGCGGCCGTCTCGTCCGGCGCCCTCTGGATGGTGAAGGCCGGCTACAAGCTCCGTTATTAGCGACTCCAACATGGTGACCCCCGAAAGCATTCAGAACGGCATCGCCGCCGGACTCCCCTGCGACCGCGTCGAGGTGATCGGCGACGGTCAGCACTTCCAGGCCCTGATCGTCTCGGCCGCCTTTGCCGGCAAGAGCCGCGTGCAGCGCCACCAGATGGTGTACGCGGCGCTCGGCGATCGCATGCGCGAGGAGATCCACGCGCTCTCGATGCGCACCCTCACGCCCGAGGAAGCGATCGCCGGTGGATAAGCTGCGCGTCACCGGCGGCCGCCAGCTGGAAGGAACGATCCGCGTTTCCGGCGCGAAGAACGCCGCGCTGCCGATCCTCTGCGCGGCGCTGCTCACGCCGAAGCGCCTTGCGCTTTCCAACGTGCCGAGCCTCATGGACATCGCCACCATGGCGAAGCTCCTCGCGCGCATGGGCGTCGAGCTCGAGCGCTCGGCCGACGGGCAGATGAACCTGTGCGCCGCCCGCATCGCCGACCCGACGGCGCCGTACGAGCTGGTGAAGACCATGCGCGCCTCCGTACTCGTCCTCGGGCCGCTCCTCGCGCGCTGCGGCCGCGCGCGCGTGTCGCTGCCGGGCGGTTGCGCGATCGGAGCGCGGCCGGTGGACCAGCACGTCAAGGGCCTGCAGGCGATGGGCGCCACCATCGCCATCGAGCATGGCTACATGCTTGCCGAGGCGGAACGCCTGCATGGCGCGCATATCGTCATGGACCTCGTGACCGTCACCGGCACCGAGAACCTCATGATGGCCGCTGCCCTCGCCGACGGCGCGACGATCCTGGAGAACGCGGCGCGCGAGCCCGAGGTGGTGGACCTCGCCGAGTGCCTCAAGGCCATGGGAGCGAAGATCGAAGGCGCCGGCAGCCCGGTGATCCGCATCGAGGGTGTTCCTTCCCTCGGCGGGGCGCAGTATCGCGTCATGCCGGACCGCATCGAGACCGGCACCTATCTCGTCGCCGCCGCGGCCGCAGGCGGGCGCGTGCGGCTTGAGGGCACGGCCGCCGACACACTCGACGCCTCGCTCGACAAGCTGCGCGAGGCGGGCGCGCGCATCGAGGTGCGCGGCTCGACGATCGAGCTGGAGATGGCGCAGCGTCCCAAGGCCGTCGGCGTGCGCACCGCTCCGTATCCCGGCTTCGCGACCGACATGCAGGCGCAGTTCATGGCGCTGGCGAGCGTCGCGGACGGCACCGCGGTGATCACGGAGACGATCTTCGAGAACCGCTTCATGCACGCGCTCGAGCTGCAGCGCCTGGGCGCGGACATCTCGATCCAGGGCAATACCGCCGTGGTGCGCGGCGTGCAGCGCCTCCAGGCCGCGACGGTGATGGCGACCGACCTGCGCGCTTCGGCAAGCCTGGTGATCGCCGCGCTCGTCGCCGAGGGCCAGACCGAAATCCAG
>DASPMF010000143.1:0-4865 GCA_035627155.1 Burkholderiales bacterium
TTGCAGGAACGGGATGCGCGGGACGCCAACCGGCCGGTCGCGCCCCTCGTTCCCGCGCCGGATTCGCAAGTGCTGGATTCAACAGCCCTTTCGGTGGAGCAGGTGGCGGCACGCGTCGTCAGCTGGTTCCGGGACAGGACAGCCGGCCGCCCAGGCGGCCTTTCTTAAACGCAACCCGCAGCGCAACTCTGCGGCCGAAAAGGTTTTTTCATGGCCAGCGTCTCCCCAGCCCAGTCCACCCCTTCCTCCTCCGGCGAATCCTTCGCGGCGCTCTTCGAAGAGAGCCTGAACCGCAAGGAAATGCGCATCGGCGAGGTCATCACCGCCGAAGTGCTCAGCATCGACGACAACTTCGTCGTGGTGAACGCAGGGCTGAAGTCCGAAAGCACGATCGCAATCGAAGAATTCCGCACCGACGCCGGCCAGGTCGAGGTCAAGGTCGGCGATTTCGTCAGCGTCTCCATCGAGGCGCTGGAAGACGGCTACGGCTCGACGCGCCTGTCGCGCGACAAGGCGAAGCGCATGGCCGCCTGGCTGGAACTCGAGAAAGCGCTCGAGACCGGCGAGAAGATCGAAGGCGTCATCACCGGCAAGGTGAAGGGCGGCCTGACGGTGATGGCCAAGGGCATCCGCGCGTTCCTTCCCGGCTCGCTCGTCGACCTGCGGCCGGTCAAGGACACCACGCCGTACGAAGGCAAGGCGATGGAGTTCAAGGTCATCAAGCTCGACCGCAAGCGCAACAACGTGGTCGTGTCGCGCCGCGCGGTTCTCGAGGAGACGGCGGGCGCCGAGCGCGAGCAGCTGCTCGCCTCGCTGCAGGAAGGCGCCACGGTCAAGGGCATCGTCAAGAACATCACCGACTACGGCGCGTTCGTGGACCTGGGCGGCATCGACGGCCTGCTCCACATCACCGACCTTGCCTGGCGGCGCGTGAAGCATCCGTCCGAGGTCCTGAACGTCGGCGACGAGGTGACGGCGAAGGTCCTCAAGTTCGACGCCGAGAAGAACCGCGTCTCGCTCGGCCTGAAGCAGCTCGGCGAGGATCCGTGGGTCGGCATCGGCCGGCGCTACCCGCAGGGCACGAGGCTGTTCGGCAAGGTCACCAACCTCACCGACTACGGCGCGTTCGTCGAGGTCGAGTCGGGGATCGAAGGCCTGGTGCACGTCTCCGAGATGGACTGGACCAACAAGAACGTCCACCCGTCCAAGGTCGTCCAGGTGGGCGACGAGGTCGAGGTGATGATCCTCGAGATCGACGAGGAGCGCCGGCGCATCTCCCTCGGCATGAAGCAGTGCATGCCGAACCCGTGGGAAGACTTCGCGCGCGAGTACAAGAAGGGCGACAAGGTGAAGGGGCAGATCAAGTCGATTACCGACTTCGGCGTGTTCGTCGGCCTGCCCGGCGGCATCGACGGCCTGGTGCACCTTTCCGACCTCTCCTGGTCCGCGGCGGGCGAGGAAGCGGTCAAGAACTTCAAGAAGGGCGAGGAAGTGGAGGCGGTGGTCCTGTCGATCGACGTCGAGCGCGAGCGCATCTCGCTCGGCATCAAGCAGCTCGAGGGCGACCCGTTCACCAACTTCATCGCCAGCCATGAGAAGAACAGCGTGGTGCGCGGCGTCGTGCGCTCGGTGGACGCGAAGGGCGCGGTGGTGGACATCGGCGGCGCGGAAGGCTACCTGCGCGCCTCCGAGTTCTCGCGCGACCGCGTGGACGACCTGGCGAAGCACCTGAAGGAAGGCGACACGGTGGAGGCGATGATCATCAACGTCGACCGCAAGAACCGCTCGATCAACCTCTCGGTGAAGGCGAAGGACCTCTCGGAGGAGAGCGACGCCATGAAGGCGCTGAGGAACGAGCAGGCGGCTGCGAGCGCCGGGGCGACGAACCTCGGGGCGCTGCTGCGCGCGAAGCTCGACAAGGGCGGCGGCAGCGAGAAGTAGCGCGGACCCGCATACAAGGCGAGGGAGGGAGGGGAAGGGTGACCAAGTCCGAACTCATTGCGCGGCTCGCGCAGCGGTATCCGCAGCTCGTGGCGAAGGACGCCGAGTACGCCGTCAAGATGATCCTCGATGCGATGACGCAGAGCCTGCTCTCCGGGCATCGCATCGAGATCCGCGGCTTCGGCAGCTTCGGCCTCAACTACCGCCCGCCGCGCACGGGACGCAACCCGAAGTCGGGCGAGAAGGTCCACGTCCCGGAGAAGTACGTGCCGCACTTCAAGGCGGGCAAGGAGCTTCGCGAGCGCGTCGATTCCGCGAACGAGGAAGCGCAAGCGGCCCTGCGCGAGCCGGCTTCCCAGCCGGCGCGCTAGCCGCGGCACCGGCCAGGCGGAGGGCGCCATGCGGTGGCTGACCTGGACGATCCGCCTCGTCCTGCTCGTGTTCCTCGTCGCGCTGGCGGCGAAGAACGTCGATCCGGTCGTGGTGCGCTTCTACTTCGACGTGGCGCTGCGCGCGCCCCTGATCGTCGTGCTGTTCGCCGCGTTCGGGCTCGGCGCCTTCTTCGGCGTGCTGGCGCTGCTCGGCACGCTGCTGCGCCAGAGGCGCGAGATCGGCGCCTTGCGGCGCAAGGCCGCGCCGCCGCCCCCGCCGGCCGACGTGCCGCCGATCTAGCCATGGAGTTCGAATACTGGTGGCTGCTGGGCTTCCCGCTCTTCTTCGGCCTCGGCTGGCTCGCCGCCCGCATCGACATCCGGCACCTCGTGCGCGAGTCGCGCTCGCTGCCGCAGTCGTACTTCAAGGGCCTCAACTTCCTGATGAACGAGCAGCCCGACAAGGCGATCGAGGCGTTCATCGAGGTTGTGAAGGTGGACCCGGAGACGATCGAGCTGCATTTCGCCCTCGGCAGCCTGTTTCGCCGGCGCGGCGAGTACGACCGCGCCATCCGCATGCACCAGAACCTGATCGAGCGCGCGGACCTCACGGCGGAGCAGAAGCTCTCCGCGCTCGCCGAGCTGGGCGAGGACTACCTCAGGGCCGGGATCCTCGACCGCGCGGAGGAAGTCTTCAAGGAACTGGAAAAGACGCAGTCCGAGTCGCAGGCGAAGGGCAGCCTGCTGCAGATCTACGAGCAGGAGAAGGACTGGCCGCGCGCCATCGAGATCGCGAGGAGCCTCGCGTCCGGCGCGTCCGAGCCGCGCGCCCGCGACGTGGCGCAATACCTGTGCGAGCTCGCGGCTTCCGAAGCGGCGCAGTCCCGACCGGAAGAGGCGCGCCGGCACCTCGAGGCGGCGCTCGAGGAGAACCGGCAGTGCGTGCGCGCGAGCCTGCTCCTGGGCGACCTGGAGCGGAACAACGGGGCGCTGGAAAAGGCGATCGCGCACTGGAAGCGCATCGAGAACCAGAACCCCACCTACCTTGCCCTCGTGGCGCAGCGGCTCCTGGATGCCCACAAGGAGCTCGGCAGGGCCGAGGACGGGCTGCGCCTGCTCGAGGGTTACCTGGAGCGCTATCCCTCGCTCGACCTCCTCGACACGGTCTTCCAGCAGACCCTCGACACGCTGGGCCACGAGGCCGCTTACAAGCTGGTGCGCGACGAGGTGCGGCGCAACCCGACGCTGCTTGGCCTGGACCGCCTGCTGGAAGCGCAGATCATCGGCGCGGCGGACGCGGAGCGCCGGCGCGACCTGGAGCTCCTGCGCAACCTGGTGCATGGCCACACGCGGCGCCTCGCGCGCTACCGCTGCGAGAATTGCGGCTTCAAGGCGCGCCAGTTCCACTGGCGCTGCCCGGGCTGCGGCGGCTGGGAAACCTACCCGCCCCGAAGAACCGAGGAATTTGATCTGACCCCATGAACGTCACCATCATCGGAACGGGATACGTCGGCCTCGTCACGGGCGCCTGCCTTGCCGACGCCGGCAACCATGTCCTGTGCCTGGACCTCGACCGCAAGAAGATCGACGTCCTGAACCAGAACAAGATTCCGATCTACGAGCCGGGGCTCGACGGGATCGTGGCGCGCAACCGCGAGGCCGGGCGCCTCAAATTCACAACCGACGTGGCGGCGAGCGTCGCGCACGGCGACATCCAGATGATCGCGGTCGGCACGCCGCCCGGGGAGGACGGCTCGGCCGACCTGCAGCACGTGGTCGCGGCGGCGCGCAACGTCGGGCGCCACATGCACGGTTACAAGGTGGTGGTGACCAAGTCCACCGTGCCGGTCGGCACCGCGGACAAGGTGCGCTCCGCGATCCTGGAGGAGCTCGAGAAGCGCAAGGAGTCCTTCGAGCTTGCCGTGGTGTCGAACCCCGAGTTCCTGAAGGAAGGCGCCGCGGTCTCGGACTTCATGCGTCCGGAGCGCATCATCATCGGCTCGGAGGACGAGCGCGCGATCGCCATGCTGCGCCAGCTCTACGCGCCGTTCCAGCGCAACCACGAGCGCATCATGGTAATGGGCGTGCGCTCCGCCGAGCTGACTAAGTACGCTGCCAACTCCATGCTGGCGACGCGCATCTCCTTCATGAACGAGATCGCGAACCTCGCCGAGGCGCTCGGCGCCGACGTGGAGGAGGTGCGCCGCGGCATCGGCTCGGACTCGCGCATCGGCTACCACTTCCTCTATCCCGGCGTCGGCTACGGCGGCTCGTGCTTCCCGAAGGACGTGAAGGCCCTGCAGAAGAGCGCCATCCAGGCCGGCCGGCCCTTGCGCGTGCTCGCGGCGGTGGACCAGGTGAACGAGGCGCAGAAGCGCGTCCTCGGCGACAAGATCCGCGCGCGCTTCGGCATGAACCTCTCGGGCCGCCGCTTCGCGCTCTGGGGCCTCGCCTTCAAGCCGAACACGGACGACATGCGCGAGGCGCCGAGCCTCGCGCTCATCTCCGACCTCGTCGCGGCGGGGGCGGCGGTGCGCGCCTACGACCCGGCGG
>DASPMF010000144.1:0-12034 GCA_035627155.1 Burkholderiales bacterium
CACCGGCGCGAGCGGCCACGTCGGCACGCACATGCGCCGCGAGCTCGCCGGCCGCTACCGGCTCGTGCTGTCCGACCGCCGCCCGATCACGAAGCTCGCGAAGGGCGAGAAGTTCATCCGCGCCGAGCTCTCGAAGAGGGCCGACGCGCTGAAGATCACCAAGGGGGTGGACGCCATCCTCCACCTCGGCGGCTACTCGGTCGAAGGTCCGTGGGAGCCGATCCTCCAGGCCAACATCATCGGCTGCTACAACCTTTACGAGGCGGCACGGCGCAACGGCGTGCAGCGCTTTCTCTTCGCATCGAGCAACCACGCCGCGGGCTTCTACCGGCGCGACCAGGTGATCGACCACCGGGTCTATCCGAAGCCCGACGGCCGCTACGGCGTCTCCAAGGTCTTCGGCGAGGCGCTCGGCAGCCTCTATGCCGACAAGTACGGCATGGCGGTCTTCTGCATGCGCATCGGCAACCTGAACGCCGCGCCCCTCGACAAGCGGCGCCTGTCCATCCTCCTCACACCGCGGGACATGGCGCAGCTCGTCGTCATCGGCATCGAGCACCCGGCGATCCGCTTCGAGATCGTGTACGGCGTGTCCGGCAACCAGCGAAGCTGGTACGACAACTCGAACGCCGTGCGCCTCGGCTACCGGCCGCTCGACGACGCGGAATCCTTCGCCGCGGAGGTCCTGGCGAAGGAAAAGCCCGGCGATCCGGTCGCCGAGCAGTTCCAGGGTGGCGTGTTCTGCGTCGCGGAGGACGTGCCGAACCCGGCTGCTACGCCACGCGCGACTGCAGGAACTGCAGGACGGCGACTTCGTCGCGGCGCAGGGCGGCCTCGGGGCGCTCGCGCTTCTTCCGGCGCGCGCGGGCGGGGGCGGTCTCGCGCACGGTAAGCCCGAGGTGGTAGGCGGCGACGATTTCCGGGTGGACGTAGTACTTGCGGCACACCGTGCGCGTGTTGCCCAGCCGTTCCGAAACCGCATCGAGCGCGCGCAGGATGTTGCGGTCGGCTTCGCGCCGGCTCGACGCCGGGCCGATGCGGCGCAGCTCGAGCGCCGCGAGCATGGTGCCGCCCCAGGTGCGGAAATCCTTGGCGGTGATGTCGCGGCCGGAGATCTCGCGCAGGTAGTCGTTCACGTCGTCGGAGGTCACGGCCTGGCGGCGCCCGAAGGCGTCCACGTACTGGAACATCTCCTGCCCGGGCAGGTCCTGGCAGCGCTGCACCACGCGCGCGAGGCGCAGGTCGTTGATGGCGATCTCGTGGTCCACCCCGCTCTTGCCGCGGAAGCTGAAGCGCAGGGTGGCGCCGCGCACCCGCACGTGGCGCCGGCGCAGGGTGGTAAGGCCGAAGGAGCGGTTCTCGCGCGCGTACTCGTCGTTGCCGACGCGGATCAAGGTTTTGTCGAGCAGGCGCACCAGCGTGGCGAGCAGCTTGGGGCGGTCGAGGTCGGGCGAGCGCAGGTGCCGCTCCATGCGCTCGCGCAGGCGCGGCAGGGCCTCGCTGAACTCCAGCATGCGGCGGAACTTGGAGCGGTCGCGCGCTTCGCGGTACGAAGGGTGGTAGCGATACTGCTTGCGCCCGCGCGCGTCGCGCGCGGTGGCCTGGATGTGACCGTCGGGATCGGGACAGATCCAGACATCGGTCCACGCGGGCGGGATGGCGAGCCGGTCCAGGCGCTTGCGCACGCCCGCGTTGCGGATCCGCGCGCCGTTCGGCGCGAAGTAGGTCCATCCGCTGCCGGTCCGCCGCCGGCTGATGCCGGCGATTCCGTCGGTGACGTAGGCGAGTCCCGCCCGTGCGGCGGCCTTGCGGTGCTCGCGCGTTCTCAACGAGTCCATGGGTCCCTCCCCGGGTGGCATTGGAGCATGGAACGGAAAACCAGTAAAATTCCCTTCCGAATCAGGCCCCTCGGGGCCTTTTTGCTTTGCACATGACCGATATCGCGATCGCACTATCCAAGGGACGGATCCTCGAGGAGACGGAGCCGCTGCTCGCGCGCGTCGGCATCCGGCCGCAAGGCGACCCGGAGCGCTCGCGCAAGCTGATCATCGGGACCAACCGGCGCGACGTGCGGCTCATCATCGTGCGCGCCTCGGACACGCCGACCTACGTCCAGCATGGCGGCGCGGACCTCGGCATCGCCGGCCACGACGTCCTCGTCGAGCACGGCGGCGACGGCCTCTACCAGCCGGTGGACCTGGGCATCGCCGTGTGCCGCATGGTCGTCGCGGTGCGCAAGGGCTTCGACTACGCCGGGGCGGTCCGGCAGGGCGCGCGCCTGCGCGTGGCGACGAAGTACGTCAACACCACGCGCGAGCACTTTGCGTCCAAGGGCGTGCACGTGGACCTGATCCGCCTCTACGGCTCGATGGAGCTCGCGCCGCTGACCGGGCTCGCCGACGCGATCGTGGACCTCGTCGCGAGCGGGCGCACGCTCAAGGACAACGGCCTCGTCGCCGTCGAGGAGATCATGCCGGTGAGCTCGCGGCTCATCGTCAACCAGGCCGCGCTGAAGACCAAGCGCGCGCAGCTGCAGCCCCTCATCGACGCCTTCGCGAAGGTTGCGGTCAAGTGAAGCTGCGACGCCTTTCCACCCGCGACGCGGGATTCGATGCGGCGCTCGGCGAGCTCACGCGATACGAAGCGGCGCAGGACCCGGCGGTGCAGGAGACGGTGCGCCGGATCATCGCCGACGTGCGCGCGCGCGGCGACGCGGCGGTGCTCGAGTACACCAACCGCTTCGATGGCACGAGCGCTAGGTCGCTCGCCGAGCTCACCATCGCGCCGCAGGGCACGCTGGCCGGCGCGCAGGCCGAAGCGCTTCGCGCCGCGCACGCGCGGATCCGGGCTTTCCACGAAAAGCAGCTGCAGGGCTCGTGGGAGTACCGCGAGCCCGACGGCACGCGCCTCGGCCAGCGCGTGGCGCCGATCGAGCGCGTCGGCCTGTACGTGCCCGGCGGCAAGGCGGCCTATCCGTCTTCGGTGCTGATGAACGTGGTGCCGGCCAAGGTGGCCGGGGTGCGCGAGATCGTCATGGTGAGCCCCAAGCCGAACCCGCTCGTCGTCGCGGCAGCCGCGATCGCCGGCGTGGACCGCGTGATCGGCATCGGCGGCGCGCAGGCGGTGGCGGCGCTCGCCTACGGCACCGAATCGATCCCGCGCGTGGACAAGATCGTCGGCCCCGGCAACGCCTACGTCGCCGAGGCGAAGCGCCAGGTGTTCGGCCAGGTCGGCATCGACATGATCGCCGGACCCTCGGAGATCCTCGTCATCGGCGACGGCAGCACGCCGCCGGACTGGGTGGCGCTCGATCTCTTCTCCCAGGCCGAGCACGACGAAGTGGCGCAGTCGATCCTGCTCTCCCCGGACGGCGACTATCTCGACCGCGTGGAAGCCGCGATGCGCCGGCTCCTGCCGCAGATGGCGCGCAAGGAGGTCATCCGCGCCTCGCTCGAGGGCCGGGGCGCGCTCATCCAGACCCGCGACCTCGACGAGGCCTGCGCGATCGCCGACCGCATCGCGCCCGAGCACCTGGAGGTTTCGGTCTCCGACGCCGAGGCGCTGCTGCCGAAGCTGCGCAACGCCGGCGCCCTCTTCCTCGGGCGCTGGAGCTCCGAGGCGATCGGTGACTACTGCGCCGGGCCGAACCACGTGCTGCCGACGGCGGGCACCGCGCGCTTCTCCTCGCCGCTCGGCGTCTACGATTTCCAGAAGCGCACGAGCGTGATCGCCGTGTCGCAGGAAGGCGCGCTCTCTCTCGGCCCGGTGGCGGCGACGCTTGCGGACGGCGAAGGGCTGCAGGCGCACGCCATGTCGGCGCGGGCCAGGCTCAAGTGACCACGCCCGAGAAAGTCGTGCGCCCGGAGATCCAGGCGCTCAAGGCCTACCACGTGCCGCCCGCGGCAGGCCTGGTGAAGCTCGACGCGATGGAGAACCCGTACGGGCTGCCGGATGCGCTGCGGCGCGAGCTCGCCGGCGTGCTCGCGCGGGCGGAGCTCAACCGCTATCCCGAGCCGACCCCCCGCCGGCTGATCGAGCTCATCAAGCGCAAGACCGCAGTGCCCGAGGGCATGGCGGTGCTGCTCGGCAACGGCTCGGACGAGCTGCTGCAGAACATCGCCATCACGGTGGCGAAGCCGGGGGCGAGCGTCCTTTATCCCACGCCCACGTTCGTCATGTACTCGATGTACGCCGCCTTCTTCTCCATGAAGGCGGTGGGGGTGCCGCTGCGCGAGGACTTCAGCTTCGACCGCGAGGCGTTCATCGCGCGCATGCGCGCCGAGAATCCGGCGGTCGTGTTCATCGCCTATCCGAACAACCCCACCGGCGTGCTGTATCCCGAGGCCGACATGGAGGCCGTGATCCGCGCCGCGCCCGGCCTCGTGGTGATGGACGAGGCGTACCACGCCTTCGCGCTGAAGAGCTTCATGCCGCGTCTGGCGGAATTTCCGAACCTCGTCGTGGTGCGCACGATGTCGAAGCTCGGCCTCGCCGGCGTGCGCCTGGGCTACATGGCCGGCGCGCCGCGCTGGCTGGAGCAGTTCGACAAGGTGCGCTCCCCGTACAACATCAACGTCCTCACCGAAGCGGCGGCCGTTTTCCTCCTCGAGCGCATGGAAGTGCTGGAGGCGCAGGCGGCCGACATCCGCCGGGAGCGCGAAGTGCTCGGCCGGGCGCTCACGCGCCTCGAAGGCGTTACGGTCTACCCCTCGCAGGCGAACTTCTTCCTGGTGCGCGTGCCGGACGCGGCGCGGGCCTGGGAGCGGCTCAGGGCCCAGGGCGTCCTCGTGAAGCAGCTGCACCCGGGCCTCGCCAACTGCCTGCGCATCACGGTCGGCACGCCGGAGGAAAACCGTATACTGCTCTCGGCCCTCCGCGAATCCCTCCAATCCTGATGAGAACCGGCGAAATCACGCGCAACACCAAGGAGACGCAGATCCGCGTGCGGCTCAACCTGGACGGCACCGGGAAGGCGAAGCTTTCCACCGGCCTGCCGTTCCTGGAGCACATGCTCGACCAGGTGGCGCGCCACGGCATGGTGGACCTCGAGATCGAGGCCAAGGGCGACCTGCACATCGACGCGCACCACACGGTCGAGGACATCGGCATCACGCTCGGCCAGGCCTTCCTCAAGGCAATCGGCGACAAGACCGGCGTGCGCCGCTTCGGTCACGCCTACGTGCCGCTCGACGAGGCGCTGTCGCGCGTGGTGGTCGACTTCTCCGGGCGGCCGGGGCTCGAGTACCACGTCGAGTTCACGCGCCCGCTGATCGGCGAGTTCGACGTGGACCTGGTGCACGAGTTCTTCCAGGGCTTCGTCAATCACGCGCAGGTCACGCTGCACGTCGACAACCTGCGCGGCGACAACTCGCACCACCAGTGCGAGACCATGTTCAAGGCCTTCGGCCGCGCGCTGCGCATGGCGGCCGAAGCCGACCCGCGCGCCTCCGGCACCGTGCCCTCCACGAAGGGGACGCTCTGAATTGAAGATTGCCGTAGTGGATTACGGCATGGGCAACCTGCGCTCCGTCTCGAAGGCGATCGAGCACGTCGCGCCGCAGGCGCAGGTCTTGGTGACCGCGGAGCCGGAACAAATCCTTTCCAGCGAGCGGGTCGTCGTTCCCGGGCAGGGCGCGATGCCGGATTGCATGCGCCAGCTCGCCGCGAGCGGCGCGCGCGAGGCGGTCGAGCAGGCGGCGCGCAGCAAGCCCTTCCTCGGCATCTGCCTCGGGCTGCAGATGCTCTTCGAGCGCGCGGAGGAAGGCGAGACGCGCGGGCTCGGCCTTTTTGCGGGCGGGGTACCGCGCTTCCAGGTCAAGGGACTGAAGGTGCCGCACATGGGCTGGAACGAGGTGCTGCAGGCGCGCAGGCATCCGCTTTGGGAGGGAATCGCGGACCGCAGCCGGTTCTATTTCGTGCACAGCTACTACCCGGAGCCGGCCGATCCCTCGCTGGTCACCGGCCAGGCCGAGTACGGAGCGCCCTTTACCTGCGCTGTGGGGCGGGATAATATTTTCGCCGTCCAGTTCCACCCGGAAAAAAGCCAGTCGGCCGGCCTCCAGCTTTTGTCCAACTTCGTCCGCTGGCATCCTTGATGTGAATCGAGCACTCGAGTGCTCATAATCCCCGCGATCGATCTGAAAGACGGCCGCTGCGTGCGCCTCAAGCAGGGCGACATGGCGAGCGCCACGGTCTTCTCGGACGACCCGGTGGCCATGGCGCGGCACTGGCTCGCGCAGGGCGCGAAGCGCCTGCACATCGTCGACCTCAACGGCGCGATCGCCGGGCGGCCGAAGAACGAGAAGGTGATCCGCGACATCATCAAGGCCGTGGGCGACGACCTGCCGATCCAGCTCGGCGGCGGCATCCGCGACCTGGACACCATCGAGAGCTACATCGACGCGGGCGTGCACTGGGTGGTGATCGGCACCGCGGCGGTGAAGAACCCCGGCTTCCTTTCGGATGCCTGCTACGCCTTCCCGGGCCACATCATCGCGGGCCTCGACGCCAAGGACGGCAAGGTCGCCGTCGAGGGCTGGTCCAAGCTGACCGGACACGACGTGGTGGACCTCGCGAAGAAGTTCGAGGAATACGGCGTCGAGGCGCTCATCTACACCGACATCGGCCGCGACGGCATGATGGGCGGGGTGAACATCGAGGCGACGCTCAAGCTCGCCCAGGCGATCAAGACCCCGATCATCGCCTCGGGCGGCCTGAACGGCATCCCGGACGTGCAGGCGATCTGCGAGACGCTGGTGCCGGAGGGCATCATCGGCGCGATCGCCGGCCGCGCGCTCTACGAGGGCAAGCTCGACCTGAAGGCGGCGCAGGCGGCCGCCGACCAGGCGACGAAGAAGGCCTAGCCGTGCCTTTGGCAAAAAGGGTCATTCCCTGCCTCGACGTGACCGCGGGCCGGGTGGTGAAGGGCGTCAACTTCGTCGCCCTGCGCGACGCGGGCGACCCGGTGGAGATCGCCGCTCGCTACGACGAGCAGGGCGCCGACGAAGTGACGTTCCTCGACATCACCGCGAGCTCCGACGATCGCGACATCCTGCTGCACGTGATCGAGGCGGTCGCCTCGAAGGTCTTCATCCCGCTCACCGTGGGCGGCGGTGTGCGCAAGGTGGAGGACGTGCGGCGGCTGCTGAACGCCGGCGCCGACAAGGTTTCCATCAATACCGCCGCGGTGCAGAACCCGGACATCGTCGGCGAGGCTTCGAGCATCGTCGGCTGCCAGTGCATCGTGGTGGCGATCGACGCCAAGCGCCAGGGCGCGTCGTGGGAGGTCTTCACCCACGGCGGCCGCAAGGCCACCGGGCTCAACGCCGTCGAATGGGCGCAGCGCATGGAGAAGGCCGGCGCCGGGGAAATCCTCCTCACCAGCATGGACCGCGACGGCACGCGCGAAGGCTTCGACCTTGCGCTCACGCGCGCGGTCAGCGACGCGGTGGGCGTTCCCGTGATCGCCTCGGGCGGCGTCGGCACGAAGGAGCACTTCTCCGCCGGCGTGACCGAGGGGCGCGCGGACGCCGTCCTCGCCGCCAGCGTCTTCCACTTCGGCGACCTCACGGTGCGCCAGGTCAAGGAGCACATGCGCTCGCGCGGCATCGAGGTGCGGCTGTGAGCTTCCTCGACGAAGTGCCGTGGAACGAGCACCAGCTCGTCGCCGCCATTGCCCAGGACGCGACGACGGGCAAGGTCCTGACGCTGGCGTGGATGAACCGCGAGGCGCTCGAGAAAACCGTCGAGCGCGGCGAGGCCGTCTACTGGTCGCGCTCGCGCCGCAAGCTATGGCGCAAGGGCGAGGAGTCCGGCCACGTGCAGAAGGTGCGCGAAATCCGCCTCGACTGCGATTCGGACGCGGTGCTCCTCCTCGTCGAGCAGGCCGGCGGCATCGCCTGCCATACGGGAAGGGAACGCTGTTTTTTCCGCAAACTCGAGAACGGGAGGTGGGTGGAGACCGATCCGGTGCTCAAGGATCCGTCGTCCATCTATGGAAAATGAGACAAGCAATGAAGCCGGGACTGTCGGAGACGCTGGAACGCATCGCGGCGACGATCGAGGCGCGCAAGGGCGCGGACCCGAAAAGCTCCTACGTCGCCAGGCTCCTTTCCGAAGGCGAGGACGCGCTGCTGAAGAAGATCGGCGAGGAGGCCGCGGAAGCGATGCTTGCGGCCAAGGGCGGCGACCGCCTGCACCTCGTGCGCGAGGTCGCGGACCTCTGGTTCCACAGCATGATCGTGCTGGCGCGCCACGGCCTCGGGCCGGGGGACGTGCTGGCGGAGCTGCATCGCCGGGAAGGCATCCCCGGCCTGGACGAGAAGGCGGCGAGGAAAAAGTGAAAAGTGATCCACGCAGTGACCCGAATTGTATTTTCTGCAAGATCGTCGCCGGCGAGATCCCGGCGAACAAGGCGTACGAGGACGAAGAGGTGCTGGCGTTCCACGACATCCGGCCGCAGGCCCCGGTGCACCTGCTCGTCATTCCGAAAACGCACGTGGCCAACCTGTACGAAGCCCGGACCGAGCACATTCCGGCGCTCGGCAAGATGCTCGCGGTGGCCGGCAAGCTCGCCCTGCAAGGCGGCGCGGCCGACGGCTTCCGCACCATCATCAACACCGGCAGGGTGGGGCATCAGGAGGTGTATCATGTCCACATGCACGTGCTGGGCGGGCCGGAGCCCCTTGGCCCGATGATTTCCCGAAGGAAATAGCGCAGGAACAGGAGAGACAAATGGGTTCGTTCAGCATCTGGCATTGGCTGATCGTTCTGGTGATCGTGATGCTGATCTTCGGCACGAAGAAGCTGCGCAACATGGGCGCGGACCTTGGGGGCGCGGTGCGCGGCTTCAAGGACGGCATGCGCGAAGGCGGCGAGAAGCCGGGCGACGGCGCGCAGGCGCAGGTCAGCGGCAAGACCGTCGACGGCGAGGTCAAGAGCCGCACGGAATCGAAGGCGTAGGCCGCCTTCGCCCCAAGCAAAGGCGCCCCCGGGCGCCTTTTTGTTCTGTAGACGACATGTTTGATATCGGCTTCTCGGAGCTCATGGTCATCGGGGTGGTGGCGCTCATCGTCATCGGCCCCGAGCGGCTGCCGCGCGTGGCGCGCACGCTCGGCCACCTCGCCGGAAGGCTGCAGCGCTACGTGAGCGACGTCAAAGCGGACATCAACCGCGAGATCGAGCTCGACGAGCTGAAGAAAATGCGCGACAGCATGCAGCAGAGCGCCGCCAGCTTCGAGACCACGGTGCGCACCGAGATGGAGAAGACCGAGACCGGCGTAAGAGCGGCGGTCGAGGACACCGGGGCAGGCAAGGCCGCGGAAACAAGGACGTGACCGAGGGCCAGGAAAGCTTCATCTCCCACCTGGTGGAGCTGCGCCAGCGGCTCGTCAGAGCGGTTGCGTCGGTCGCCGCGGTGTTCGTCGTCCTCTTCCTCTACCCGGGATCGGGCTTCATCTACGACCTCCTCGCTGCGCCGCTCATGCAGGCGCTGCCCGAGGGCTCGCGGATGATCGCGACCGGCGTCATCACCCCGTTCATGGTGCCGGTGAAGGTCACCGCGCTGATGGCGTTCATGATCGCCCTGCCCTACGTGCTCTACCAGGCGTGGGCGTTCGTCGCGCCGGGGCTCTACGAGCACGAGAAGAAGCTCGCCGTTCCTCTCGTGGTCGGCAGCACGCTCCTCTTCCTGCTCGGCGTGGGGTTCTGCTACTTCTTCGTCTTCGGCAAGGTGTTCAGCTTCATCAACGAATTCGCGCCGAAGTCGATCACGCCCGCGCCGGACATCGAGGCGTACTTCGGCTTCGTGATGACCATGTTCCTCGCCTTCGGCGTGACCTTCGAAATCCCGATCGTCGTGCTGATGCTGGTGAAGACCGGCCTGGTCACGATCGAAAAGCTCAAGGAGGCGCGGCCCTACGTGATCGTCGGCGCCTTCGTGGTCGCGGCCGTCGTGACGCCGCCCGACGTGCTCTCGCAGTTCATGCTCGCGGTGCCGATGTGCCTGCTCTACGAGGCCGGCATCTTCTTCGCGCGCTTCATTTCGCCGTCAAAAACCGTTCCACAAGATTCAGCTGATCCGGCACATTGAGCGCCGGGGCGTGGCCGCACCCGGCGATGGTCACCACCACCGCCCTGGGGCCCCGGCGGCGCATCTCCTCCGCCGTCTCGGCGAGCAGCAGGTCGGACCTCTCCCCCCGCAGGCATAGCGTCGGCGCCTCGATCGCGTCGTAGGCTTCCCACTGGTCGTAGTCCGCGGGATGGTGCGAGAACTGCAGCACCATGTCGGGGTCGTAATGGGTCGTGATGCCGCCGTCGGGCAGGCGCCGGGCCGACGTTTCGGTGAGGCGGCGCCATTGCTCGTCCGAGAGCCACCCGTAGGGCTTGTACACCGCGCGGAAGTACTGCTCGAGCTCGCTCACCGTCGCGAAGCGCGGGGGCTTGCCGGCATACGCGCGGATGCGCTCGACCGCTGCATCGGCGATCCGGGGCCCCATGTCGTTGAGGACGAGGCGCCGGATGCGCCTTTTTAGCGCGCCGGCGGCGAGCCGCAGCCCGATCGCGCCGCCCATCGAGGTGCCGACCCAATGGCACTGGTCAATGCGCAGCGCCTCCAGCAGCGCGAGCGCGATCCGTCCGTAGAACTCCAGGCAGTACTCGTGCTCCGGATTCGGGCTCCATTCGGAAAGGCCGCGGCCGATCGTGTCCGGGCAGATCACGCGGAAGCGCCGCGCGAGCTGCGCGGCGAGCTCGTCCATGTCGCGCCCGGTGCGCGCGAGCCCGTGCCAGGCGACCACGGTCTCCCGATGCTCCGCGCCCCACTCCATGAAGTGGATCTCGCGCCCTGCGCAGGTGGCGTAGCGCGACTTCACCGGCGCCTCAGGTAGCCGACGATGCCGGTCGGGAAGTAGTACACCGACAGGATGAACAGGATGCCGAGCCACAGCAGCCAGCGATCCGGGTGGAAGAGGTCGGGCAGGAGCGGGACGCCCTGGGCGGCCGACGAAACGGCCTTCATCGCGTCCTGCAGGTAGTTCTGCGCGACGACGAAGAGCGTTGCGCCAAGCACCGCGCCGTACAGCGTGCCCATGCCGCCGATCACCACCATGAGCAGGATGTCGATCATGATGCTGAAGTCGAGCGTGGTGTTCGGGCCGGTGTAGCGCAGCCAGAGCGCGTACAAGGCGCCGGCGAGCGTCGCCACCGCCGCGCCGAGGCAGTTGGCGAGGGTGCGGTAGACGACCGTGCGATAGCCGAGCGCTTCGGCGCGGAAGTCGTTCTCCCGGATCGCGAGCAGCACGCGGCCGAAGGGCGAGTTCACGACGCGCAGCAGCGCGAGGAAAAGCACGAGCGATGCGCCGAAGACCACGTAGTACGCGTTGACCCGCGTGCGCAGGAGCTCCGGGACTCGGAACGTGATGCCGTCCTCCCCGCCGGTAATGTGCGAAAGCTGCGACGCGAGGATGGCGAAGAAGGACGCGACGGCGAGCGTGATCATGGCGAAGAAGATCGCCTTCACGCGCAGCGAGAAGAGGCCCACCACGAAGGACAGGACGAGCGACAGGGCCAGCGCCGCCGCAGTGCCGGCGGCAACGGCGGTCCAGGTGGCGTCGAGGCGGGCGATCGCGATGCCGATGCCGTACCCGCCGATGCCGAAGAACATGGTGTGGGCGAAGGAGACGATGCCGGTATAGCCGAGCAGCAGGTCGTAGCTCGCCACGAGCAGGATGAAGACGCAGATGCGTGCCGCCACGTCGAGCGAGCGCGTGCCCGGAAAGAGGAACGGCGCCGCCGCGAGCGACACGAAGATGGCGGCGAGGAGCAACGCGAGGAGCCGGCTGCGCGGCAGGTCGCCCGAAAGGACGGTGGCGATCATGCCTTGCCCACCGGATAAAGGCCCTGCGGGCGCCACAGCAGGACCAGGACCATGATGAGGATGTTCGACCCGAGCGCCACCTTGGGCGACAGGTAGCCGACGTAGTTCGCGACCAGGCCCACGAGCAGGGCGCCGACGAAGCAGCCGGTCACCGAGCCC
>DASPMF010000145.1:0-10575 GCA_035627155.1 Burkholderiales bacterium
GGCGCGTACTACGACCCCATTGGAAAGAACCCCTTAGTCATCGCTGTGCTACCGGTTGAATCCGTAGAGCCAACGCCATTCCAGCGGGACGTGTCAGACATGCATCACAAGCGCCTCGCGGATGTGATCGACAGGACGGGGTACTTCCTGGATCCGATCATTGCGATCACGGCGCCGGAGAAGGGGTTCTGGACACCGAATGGGGGGCATCGGCTGGCGGCGATGAAGAGGCTGGGGGCGAGGGCGATCACTGCCCTCGTGGTGCCGAAGCGGGAGCTGGCGTGGCAGATCCTGGCGCTCAATACGGAGAAGTCGCACAACCTCAAGGAGAAGTCGCTCGAAGTGATCCGCATCGTGCGCAATCTTCGCGAGGAGGAGGCGAACAAGCCTGAGAAGGACTTCGCGTACTACCTCGAGGAGGCCTCCTTGGTGACGATGGGCCTGTGCTACGAGAAGAACCCGCGGTTCAGCGGCGGGGTGTACAACTCGTTCGTCAGGCGCTTGACCGAATTCAGTGACGAGCCGCTCAGCAAGGCGCTGAAGGTGCACGAGAAGCATGCGGCGATGATTCTGGAGCTGGACGAGAAGGTGGCGGAGGTGGTGAAGAAGCTGAAGGCGAAGGGGTTCACGAGCCCGTACCTGAAGACGTTCGTCGTGGCGCGCTCGAATCCGCTGCGCTTCATGAAGGAGGCGCCGGAGCTGGAGGATCTCATCAAGACGATTCGCGGAAAGGTGGAGCGGTTCAACGTGGACAAGGTGAAGCAGGAAGACATCGTCGCCTCGGGCGGCGCGGGGGCGGCGGAAGATGAGTGAGGGACGCTTCAGGCAGCTGACGGTGGAGGAGCTCGACGCGGAGCAGAAGCCGCTCGCGGAGAAGATCCTCGGGGTGTCGAGCCTGGGGATCGGCGGGCCGTACAACCCGCTGCTGAGGAGCCCCGCGCTCGGGCAGATCTACTTCGACCTCTTCAAGTACCTGCGCTGGAATTCGTCGCTGCCGATGCGGCTCTCGGAGCTCGCGATCCTGATCATCGGGCGGCTGTGGCGCTCGCAGATCGAGTGGGTGGCGCACGAGCCGATCGCACTGAAGGAGGGGCTGTCGAAGGCGATCATCGATGACCTGAGGAAGAACAGGCGACCGTCCTCCATGCAGGAGGACGAGGCGGCGCTGTACGACTTCGTGATGGAGCTCTACACGAAGCACAAGGTTTCGGACGAGACGTTCGCCCGGGCGAGGAAGCTCTTCAACGAGAAGCAGCTCGTCGACCTGACGGTGATCGCCGGGACGTACGTGACGGTGGCGGCGCTGATCTCGATGGCGGAGCAGCCGGTGCCGGCGGGGAAGAAGCCGGCGTTCGGGCCGGAAGATCCGTAGGAGCCGGTGTTGACGTAAAGATCAACACCGGGTAGCGTGGTGTTGATGAAAACGTCAACAACGCCCGCCGCCCTGGTCGCGCAGATGTCGGGCGCGGCGCGGACCCGGTTCCCCAGCGACGCGGCGTGGGCGGCCGCCTGCGGCCTGCCGCGCGAGACGCTCTCGCGCCTGAAACGCAACCCGTCCTGCGACCTGCGCACGCTGACGGCGCTCGCGGAGGCGGCGGGGTGCGAGCTCATCGCGGTCCCGGCCACGGCGCCTGCCGCTACGGAGGGTCACATGCCGGCCAAGTGGACCCGGGAACGCGAGGATGCGCTGCTCGACCTCTGCGCCTCGGGCGACCTGGATCCCGCGCTCTGGCGCGCGGCCGGGCCGGCCTACTTCATGGGCGGGCTCGCGGTGCTTCTCGCCGGCGCGCGCGGCTTCCCGCGCGAGCCCTACCTCCGGCTGGCGGAGAGCCTTCACCCCGGCATCACCGTTCCTGCGGTGTTCCAGGGATGGCTCGAAAGCTCCCCGCTGCGGGCGGCGCGCTTCCTGCCGATGGCGCGGCGTCGCAAAGGGGTGCCGTGAAGCCGGCCGTGAAGCCCAAGGGTCGCGCCGAGTACCGTGCGGCGCTGGCGGCGCTTCTCGGCCGCCTCCAGGAGAAGCTGCGCGCGGCGCCGGCGCGCGCGCTTCCCGTGCGCATGTACATCGCGGGCGGGGCCGCGCTCTACCTTCTGACCGGCGCGCGCGTGTCCGAGGACGTCGATGCGACCTTCTCCCGCCGCGTCCTGCTCGGCGAGGACCTCGAGGTCTCGTACCAGGACGCCGACGGACGCCCGCGTGTGCTGTATCTCGACCGGAACTACAACGACACGCTCGGGCTGCTGCACGAGCGAGCCTATGAAGACGCGCGCCCGGTCGAAGTGGCGGGCGTCGACCCGGACGTGCTCGAAGTGCGCATGCTCACGCCCGTCGACCTGGCGGTGACCAAGCTCGCGCGCTTCGCAGACCAGGACCGCGAGGACATCGAGCTCCTCGCGCGGGAGGGCCTGCTCGACCCCGCGGCGGTGCGCACGCGGGCCGAAGAGGCGCTCGCGGGCTACGTCGGCGACGCGCGTCCGGTGCGCACCTCGGTCGACGTCGCCTGCCGCGTGATCGAGGACGCGGCGCGGCGCCGGAAATGAAGCGCGCGAAGCACCGCCACCACGTCTACGTCGTCGAGCTCGCGCGCGGCGTGCTCTACGAGCGCAAGTTCCAGAAGGCCAACCCGAACTACAACCCCGAGAAGCCCTGCGTCTACGTCGGCATGACCGGCCTCACGCCGGAGCTGCGCTTCGCGCGCCACAAGGCCGGCGCGAAGGCCAACAAGTTCGTGCAGAAGTACGGCCTGCGCCTGCTGCCGCAGCTCTACGCGGTCTACAACCCGATGCCCTACCGGGGCGCCGAGGAGATGGAGGTCGACCTCGCCGTTTCGCTGCGCGAGCAGGGGTACGGCGTCTGGCAGGGCTAGAAAGGCCCGCGTGGTATTATTTCTACAGAAATGAACGCTGCCTCGCGCCAAATTGCTCGCAAGAGCGAGCCGGTCACCGCGGCCCACGAGCAAGAAGTCCTTACGAAAGCGGTCGTCAACGCCGCGAAGGCACTCGGCCTCTCCCAGGCGAAGGTCGCCTCCGCCCTGGGCGTGAGCACGCCGACGGCCTCGCGCATGTTCGGCGGGACGTACCTGCTCGACCCGGAGCGCAAGGAGTGGGAGTTCGCGGCGCTCTTCGTGCGCCTCTTCCGCTCGCTCGACTCGATCGTCGGCTCGGACGAGAAGGCGCGCGCCTGGCTGAACAGCGAGAACCGGGCGCTCGGCGCGAAGCCGGTGGACCTGCTGCCGAGCGCCGAAGGCCTGATCCGTGTCCTCCTCTACCTGGACGCCGCGCGCGGTCGCGTCTGAGGCGAAGCCGGTCGAGCTGGCGCTGTGGCGGGCGGTGGAGGCCCAGCACGTCGCCTCGACCCGCCGCCTCGTGGACAGCACCGCGGAGCAGAAGGTGCTCGAGGACGTGCTCGAGCGCACCAAGCCCCGGGTGACGCCCGAGCTCGCCAGGCTGCACTACCTCCTCTCCACGCCGTTCCGCTACCCGCCCGGCATGCACGGCTCGCGCTTTCGCAGCGCGGCCGACGCCGGCGTGTTCTACGCCGCCGAGGAGCGGCGCACCGCATGCGCCGAGGTGGGCTACTGGCGCTGGAAGTTCCTCTCCGACAGCGCCGGCCTCGGGTCGCTCGGCCCGGCGCCGCAGACGCTCTTCCAGGTGAAGGTGAAGGGCAAGGGCGTGGATCTGCGCAGGAAGCCCTTCGCGCGCGACGAGGCGAAATGGCGCCATCCCACGGACTACGCCGCGACGCAGGCCTTCGCCCGGGCGGCGCGCGCGGCGCCGGTGGCGCTCATCCGCTACGAGTCGGTGCGCGACCCGCAGAAGGGCGGCTGCGCGGTGGTGCTGCAGCCTTCCGCCTTCGCCCGCCGCCAGCCGCTCGGCCAGCAGACCTGGCTCCTCACCGTGACGCGGACGGCGAGCGCCTGGCAGCGCGACAACGAGTCGTTCGAGTTCCGCTGGGCATGACCGCCAACCTGCGCGGGGCGCTGTGGATGCTGGGCGCGGTGGCCTCGTTTTGCGCCATGGCGATCGCGGCGCGCGAGCTCCTCAAGTTCATGGGAACCTTCGAGATCCTGTTCTTCCGCACCGGCATCGCCTTCTTCATCGTCCTCGCCTTCGCCGCGCGCGAAGGCTTCGGGCAGTTGCGCACGCGGCGCATCGGCACGCACCTGTGGCGCAACCTGTTCCACTTCGGCGGGCAGGCTTCCTGGGTCTGGTCGATCGGCATGCTGCCGCTCGCCACCGTATTCGCGATCGAGTTCACCATGCCGGTGTGGGCGGCCGTGTTCGCGGCGCTGTTCCTCGGCGAGCGGCTGAGCGCGGGGCGCATCGTCATGCTGGTGCTCGGCCTCCTCGGCGTGCTGATCATCCTGCGCCCGGGCATCGAGGCGCTGCAGCCGGCGGCGCTGGTGATGCTGGCGGGGGCGTGGGCCTTCGGGGTGCAGATGATCGGCACCAAGCAGCTCTCCGCCACCGACTCGCCGCTCTGCGTGCTCTTCTGGATGTCGATCATCCAGACCCCGTTCTCGCTCGCGCTCGCCGCGCCGGTGTGGGCCTGGCCGCATGCCGCGCTGTGGCCGTGGGTGGTCCTGGTCGGCATCGGCAGCTTCACCGCGCACTACTGCCTCACCAGCGCCTTCAGGAACGGCGACGTGACCATCATCGTGCCCATCGACTTCGTCCGCCTGCCGGCGATCGCGGTCATCGGGGCCCTGTTCTACGCCGAGCCGTTCGACCCGTGGATCCTGCTGGGGGCGGCGGTCATCTTTGCCGGCGTGTACTTTGGGCTGTTCGGGAACCTAAGCCGGAAGAGGTAGCGCCGCGGTACGCCGCTTGCATCGAAGGCCAAGGGCCATGGAGCGTCGCAAGGTCCGCGTCGGCCTTAAGGTCATTCACCGCCACCGCGTGGGGGACAAGGTCTTCCGCCGCGTCTCCGAGCTGGTCTACGTGCGCGGCAAGCCCCGGGCGCTGCTCGGCTGGATCAACTCCGCCGGGGTGCGCACCCCGCTCTACATCTGCGAGCTCAAGCCCGAGAAGCTGCGCCGGGCCGAGGGCGTGAAGAACACCTACTACTACGACGAGATGACCGTGGATCCCCGCTTCGAGCCGCTGGATCAGAACCCCGGGATTTTGCGGTAGGCCTTCCTCGCCTTGTACAGGGCGAGGCGCTCCTTGCCTTCCTTGAGGTCTTCCTTGCTGGCGAAGGCGGGATGGGCGAGGGCCTTTTCCTGCCATTGCACCGCTTCCTTGAAATTGCCCGCCTCCGCGTAGGCGGCGGCGAGGGTGTCGAGGTGGGCGGGGTCGTTCCAGCGCGAGAGCTCGTTGGCCTTGCGGGCGAGCTCCACCGCGCGCTTGCCGTCGCGGAAGCCGGGGGTGCCGGCGGTGGCGAGCACCCAGGCGAGGGCGTTGTGCGCGTGCGCGTCCTTCGGCGCCATGCGCACCGCCTCCTCGAGGTCGAGGAAGGCGCGCTCGTACTCCCCGAGCTCGGCGAAGGCGTGGCCGCGGAAGGTGTGCGTCTGCGCCTCCTTGGCGCGGCGCAGCGCCTGGGTGAAGTCCAGGACCGCCTCGCGGTACTGCTTGAGCTGCATGTAGGCCACGCCGCGGTTGTGCCAGGGCGCCGCGTCCTCCGGCGCCACCGTCATCCCGCCCGTGCAGGCGGCGATCCGGTCCTGCGGCGCGAGGCGCGGCAGGCCGCAGCGCCACAGGTCGGCTTCCGGGACCTGCGCCCAGGCCGTGCCGGCGAGGAAGAAGAGAATGAATGCAGGCTTCATTGCGCTTTCCACCCCCCGCCCAGCGCACGGATCAGGCCGACGCTGGCGGCGAGCCGGCGGTTCAGGATCTGCACCGCGGCGCGCTCCTCGGCGAGCAGCGCGGTCTGCGCGACGACCACGTTCAGGAAGCTGACCGTGCCGGCCTTGTACTGGTTCAGCGTCAGCTGCAGCGACTGGCGCGCCGCGTCGAGCGCATCGCGCTGCAGGCGCGCCTCTTCCTCAAGCACCCGCAGCGCGGCGAGGTTGTCTTCCACCTCGGCGAAGGCCGTGATGACGGTCTGGCGGTAGTCGGCCACGGTGGCGTCGTAGGCGGCGATCGCCGCGTCGGTCTGGCCGCGGCGCAGCCCGCCGTCGAAGAGCGTGAGCGCGAGCGCCGGGCCGAGCGACCAGAAGCGCGAGGGGGCGGTGAGCCAGGCGGCGGCGTCGGTGCTGCGGTAGCCGACGCTCGCGCCGAGCACCACGCTCGGGAACCACGCGGCCTTCGCGACGCCGATGTCCGCGTTCGCCGCGGCGACGCGCCGCTCCGCCGCCGCGACGTCGGGGCGGCGCTCGAGGAGCTCGCTCGGCAGGCCGGGCGGCACGCGCGGGATCTCGGCGGAATACTCGTCGCGCGGCGCGATCGCCAGCTGCGAGGGCGGCACGCCGGTGAGGAGGGCGATCGAATGCTCGAGCTGCGCGCGCTGCACGCCGAAGTCGATCGACTGGGCGACCGCGCTCTTCACCTGCGCGTCGGCCTGGATCACGTCGGCGCGCGCGGCGACCCCGGCCTGGTAGCGGTTGTTGGTGAGCTCGAGCGATTTCCGGAACGCGGCCACCGTGTCCTCGAAGAGCTTGCGCTGCACGTCGAGCAGGCGCAGCGTGAAGTAGTTCGTGGCGAGCTCGGCCTGCAGCGAGAGCCGCGCCGCCGCGAGCTCGCCGGCGCTGGCTTCGGCCGCCGCGCGCGCCGACTCCACGTCGCGCCGCACGCGGCCCCAGAGGTCGAGCTCCCAGCTCGCCGAGAGGCTGGCGTTGCGGCTGGTGGTGAGGCGCCCGGGGGTTACCCCGCCCGCAGAGCCCGCAGGCGAGCGGCTGCGCGTGATCGACACGTCGGCGTCCACGCCGGGAAAGAGGCCGGAGCGCGCCACGCGCACCGCGGCCTCCGCCTGGCGCTGCCGCGCCGCCGCGGCCGCGAGCGTGAAGCTGCCGCCGTCGATGCGCTCGACCAGCGCGTTCAGCTCCGCGTCGCCGTAGGCCTCCCACCACTTGCCGCGCGCGATCTCGTCGCGCGGCTGCGCCTCCTTCCAGCCTTCCGGCGCTTCCTTGAATGCAGGGGATTCCGGCGCACTCGGTCGCTCGTAGTCGGGGCCGACTGTGCAGCCGCCGAGTAAGACGAGAAAAATTAAGTGCCTGACCCCGATCTTCATGCCGGCTTCATTTGCGGGTGGCGCTTGCGCAGGGCCCAGAGGCGCAAGCGGTCGAGGTACAGGTACACGACCGGGGTCGTGTAGAGGGTGAGGAGCTGCGAGAGGACGAGGCCGCCCATGATGGAGATGCCGAGGGGGCTTCGCAGCTCGGCGCCGTAGCCGGTGCCGACGGCGAGCGGGATGGCGCCCACGAGCGCGGCGACGGTGGTCATCATGATGGGCCGGAAGCGCAGCACGCAGGCCTCGAAGATGGCATCCCGTGGATTCGCGCGCTCGCCGCGCGCCGCGGCTTCACGTTCGATCTGCAGCGCTACGTCGATCATCATGATCGCGTTCTTCTTCACGATGCCGATGAGGAGGATCACGCCGATGAGCGCGATGATATTGAAGTCGCGGCCGAAGAGCATGAGCGCGAGGAGCGCGCCGACCCCGGCCGAGGGCAGGGTGGAGAGGATGGTGATCGGGTGCACCAGGCTCTCGTAGAGGACGCCCAGCACGATGTACACCGCGAGCAGCGCGGCGAGGATCAGCCACGGCTGGCTCTCGAGCGAGGCCTGGAACGCGCGCGCGGTGCCCTGGAACGAGCCGTGGATGGTGGCGGGCATGCCGATGCGCTCCATCGTGCGCTGCACGGCGTCGGTGGCCTGCGAGAGCGACACGCCGGGCGCGAGGTTGAACGAGATCGTCGCGGTGACGAACTGGCTCTGGTGGTTCACCGAGAGCGGCGCGTTGGTGGTCTCCCAGCGCGCGATCTGCGAGAAGGGGACCAGCCCGTCGCTTGGGGAAACGAGCCAGAGGTTCTCCAATGAGTCCGGGCTCTGCCAGAAGCGCGGCGCGACCTCCATGATCACGCGGTACTGGTTGAGCTCGCCGTAGATCGTCGACACCACCGCCTGGCCGAAGGCGAGGTTGAGCGCCGAGGTGATCTGGCGCGTGGTGATCCCGAGGCGCGCCGCGGTCTCGCGGTCGAAGACGAGCGAGGTCTGCAGGCCGCCCGTCTCCTGGTCGCTGGAGACGTCCACCACCTCCGGCACGTCGCGCAGCGCGCGTTCCAGCCGCGGCGCCCAGGTGCGCAGCGCTTCGAGCTCGTCCGCGCGCAGGGTGAACTGGTAGGTCGAGTCGCTGGCGCGCCCGCCGACGCGGATGTCCTGCACCGGCGCGAGGAAGAGGCTGGTGCCCGCTTCCTTGGACAGGCGCGCGCGCAGGCGCGCCAGCACCTGGTCCAGCGGCCCGCGCTCTCGGATGGGCTTCAGGGCGACGAAGATCACGCCGCGGTTGCGCTGCCCGCCGCCGGTGAAGGCGGTGACGGTCTCCACCGCCGGGTCGTTGCGCACGATCTCCACCGTGCGCACCAGCTTCTCGCGCATCGCCTGGAAGGAGGTCGACTGGTCGGCGCGGATCGCGCCGAAGAGCCGCCCGGTGTCCTGCTGCGGGAAGAAGCCCTTCGGCACGATGGTGTAGAGGTAGACGTTGAGGCCGATGGTCGCGAACAGGATGAGCAGGATGATGAACGAGTGGCGCAACGACCACGCGAGGCTGCCCTTGTAGAGGGACAGGATCTTCTGGAAAACCCGGTTCGCCTTCTCGGGGCCGTGCGGCCTGAGCAGGCGCGCGCACATCATCGGCGTGGTGGTGAGCGACACCACGAGCGACACGAGGATCGCCACCGAGAGCGTCACCGAGAACTCGCGGAACAGGCGCCCGACGATGCCGCCCATGAGGAGGATCGGGATGAACACCGCGATCAGCGAGAGGCTCATCGACAGCACGGTGAAGCCGACCTCCCGCGCCCCGAGCACCGCGGCGCGGAAGGGCGCGACGCCGCGCTCGATGTGGCGCTGCACGTTCTCCAGCACCACGATCGCGTCGTCCACCACGAAGCCGGTGGCGATGGTGAGCGCCATCAGGGACAGGTTGTTGATGCTGAACCCGGCGAGGTACATGACCGTGAAGGCGCCGACCAGCGACACCGGCACGGCGACCGCCGGGATGAGCGCGGCGCGCCAGCTCCTCAGGAAGAGCAGCACCACCATGATGACGAGGCCCATGGCGATGGCGAGCGCGCGCTGCACCTCCTCGATGGAGGCGCGGATGGTGCTGGTGCGCTCCATCACCACGTCGAGGTTGATCGCCGCCGGGATCGAGGTGCGCAGGAGCGGCAGCAGGTCCTGCACGCGCTGCACGGTCTCCAGGATGTTCGCGTCCGGCTGGCGGCGGATGACGATCGCCACCGACGGCTTGCCGTCCGACATGCCGGCGTGGCGCAGGTCCTGCACCGAGTCCACCACCTCCGCCACGTCGCCGAGGCGGATGGCCGCGCCGTTGCCGCTCTTGTCCGTTCTGTACGCGATGATGATCGGGATGTACTCGGCGGCGGTGCTTGCCTGGTCATTGGCGTAGATCTGCCACTGCTGCGCGCCGTCCTCGACCGTGCCCTTGGGACGGTTGGCGTTCGTGCCGTTGATCGCCGTGCGCACCTCGTCGAAGCTGATCGCGTGCTTCTGCAGCGCGAACGGGTTGAGCTCCACGCGCACGCCGGGCTGGGCGCTGCCGCCCACGCTCACCTCGCCGACGCCGCTCACCTGCGCGATCTTCTGCTGCAGGACCGTGGACGCGACGTCGTACATCTGCCCCTGCGTGTAGGTATCCGACGTGAGCGTCAGGATCATCACCGGCGCGTCCGCCGGGTTCGCCTTGCGGTAGGTCGGGTTGTTGGGCAGCGACGAGGGCAGCTGCGAGCGCGCGGCGTTGATCGCCGCCTGCACCTCGCGCGCCGCCGCCTCGATGTCGCGCGAGAGCTCGAACTGCAGCGTGACGCGCGTCGAGCCGAGCTGCGAAGAGGAGGTGATCTCCGTGACGCCCGCGATGCGCCCCAGCGCCCGCTCGAGCGGCATCGCCACCGTCGCCGCCATCACCTCCGGGCTTGCGCCGGGCAGGTTCGCGCGCACCGAGATGGTCGGGAAGTCCACCTGCGGCAGCGGCGACACCGGCATCTGCCGGTACGCGATCAGCCCCGCGAGCGCGATGCCGATCGTCAGCAGCGTCGTGGCGACCGGGCGGCGGACGAACGGCTCGGAGAGGTTCATGCGAGGTCCGGCCTTTCCCGCCGCGCGCGCCGGGCGAGGCGGTCGAACCAGAGGTAGACCACCGGCGTCGTGAAGAGGGTGAGCACCTGCGAGACGAGCAGCCCGCCCACCAGCACGAGGCCGAGCGGGCGGCGCAGCTCCGCGCCGGCGCCGAAGGAGAACATGAGCGGCAGGGCGGCGAAGAGGGCGGCGAAGGTGGTCATGAGGATCGGCCGGAAGCGCAGCAGCGCCGCCTGGGTGATCGCCTCGCGCGCCGGCTTCTTCTCGTTACGCTCTGCGTCGAGCGCGAAGTCGATCATCATGATCGCGTTCTTCT
Source organism: Burkholderiales bacterium (assembly GCA_035627155.1). GTDB lineage: Bacteria > Pseudomonadota > Gammaproteobacteria > Burkholderiales > SG8-39 > SCGC-AG-212-J23. The sequence continues at coordinate 10,568 of DASPMF010000145.1, forward strand.
TCACGATG
>DASPMF010000146.1:0-31587 GCA_035627155.1 Burkholderiales bacterium
GCAGAGCGCATAGCGGGCGATCGCGGCTTCCTCGCCGCCTTTTTCCGCCACGTCGTTCAGGTAGTCGAGCCGGCAGGAGATCACTCGCAGCGTGCCCGGGTGCAGCTCAGCCGGCCGCGCGCGGAGCGAGCCGTGGCGCGCCATATACTCCATCTCGCCATGCCATCCTCGCGAGAGCCATTCCAGCAGGCGCGGCTCGGCCGCGGCGAGATCGGCGTCCGCGATGCCGACGCCGCCGAAGCCGAGCTCGGCGCCCCACTGCTTGATGCGCTGCGCGAGCGCCGCGTAATCCATGTGTTCGATGCTCGTTAGTTTGCCGGATGAGGCGGCAACCCTGCGTCTCGGGGAGCGCCTCGCTGCGGGGATCGGACCCGGCCGCGTGCTGCATCTCCGGGGCGACCTCGGCAGCGGGAAAACCACCCTCGCCCGGGGGCTCCTGCGGGCCCGGGGATATGCCGGACGGGTCAAGAGCCCGACCTACACGCTGGTTGAACTTTATCCGCTTTCGAGCTTAAACTTGTATCACTTTGATTTTTATAGATTCAAAGATCGGACGGAATGGCTGAACTCCGGCTTCCGGGATTACTTCAACGCGCACGCGGCCTGCATCGTCGAATGGCCGGAGCGCGCGGGGGACCTGCTATCGGCGCCGGACCTGGAAGTGAGCCTGGAATTCGCCGGCAGCGGTCGGCAAGCGGCGCTCTCCGCGCATTCGCCGGCCGGCTCTTCCTGGCTGTCGCAGCTTTCCTCTGCTTAGCGCCCGCTGACGCACAGGTCCTCTCGAGCCGCATCTGGCCTGCGAAGGACTACACCCGCCTCACCCTCGAGACCCAAGGCGAGCTGAAGTACAGCGTGTTCGCGGTGAAGGATCCCGAGCGCCTGGTGCTCGACCTGGAAACGAACGACCTCGCGCCCGCGCTCGCCGAGCTCCAGGACAAGGTGACCGCCGAGGATCCGTACATCCAGGGGCTGCGCGTCGCGCGCAACCGGCCCGGCGTGGTGCGGCTCGTGCTGGACCTGAAGGCCGAAGTGAAGCCGCAGGTCTTCACCCTCAAGCCCATCGGCGAGTACGGCCACCGCCTGGTGCTCGACATCCATCCCGCCGTGGAGGTCGATCCGCTGGTCGCCCTCATCGAGCAGTCCGCGAAGAAGCCCGTCGGGACGGACAACCCCGCGCAGCCCGTCCTTCCCGGCAAGCCGAAGCCGGTGATGGCCCGGCTCGCCACCATCGTCATCGACGCCGGCCATGGAGGCGACGACCCGGGCGCCATCGGCAGGCGCGGCTCGCGCGAGAAGGACATCACGTTGACGATCGCGAAGCGGCTGAAGCGCCTGATCGACGAGGAGCCGGGCATGCGCGCGGTCCTCACGCGCGACGCGGATTTCTACCTTCCGCTGCACGTGCGCGTCGACAAGGCGCGCAAGGTGCGGGCCGACCTTTTCGTCTCGATCCACGCCGACGCGTTCATCCGCCCGGACGCCCGCGGCTCCTCGGTATTCGCCCTTTCCGAGCGGCGCGCGACCTCGGAAGCGGCGCGCTGGCTGGCCAACAAGGAAAACGACGCCGATCTGATCGGCGGCGTGAACCTCGACGTCAAGGACAAGTACCTCGCGCAGACGCTGCTCGACCTCTCGCAGACGGCCACCATCGACCACAGCCTGCGGCTCGGCGACGCGGTGCTGAAGAAGCTCGGCTCGGTCAACACGTTGCACAAGCCGCGCGTGGAGCAGGCGAGCTTCGCGGTGCTGAAGGCGCCGGACGTGCCGTCGATCCTGGTCGAGACGGCCTTCATCTCCAACCCGGAAGAAGAGAAGCGCCTGAACGACGACGGCTACCAGGAAAAGCTGGCGCGCGCGCTGCTGGACGGCATCCGCGACTACTTCGCCAAGCACCCGCCGCGGCCGCAGGGGCCGCTCGCGCTCAACTAGAAGGCGCGGCGATCCGGCTCCTCGCCCAGGCGAGCACGCCGGGCGACACCGACAGCAGCACGATGAGCAGGATGACCGCGGTGAGGTTGTTCTTCACGACCGGCAGGTTGCCGAAGAAGTAGCCCAGCGTGCACAGCGACAACACCCATATCAGCGCGCCGGCGACGCAGTACGCCAGGTAGCGCGGATACGGCATCCTGCCGACGCCGGCCACGAACGGGACGTAGGTGCGCACGATCGGCACGAAGCGGGCGATGATGATCGTCTTGCCGCCGTGGCGCTCGTAGAACGACTGCGCTCGCGCGAGGTGCGCCGGGTTGACGAAGCGCGAGAAGAGCCTGGCGCCCGCCCAGCGGCCGACGAAGTAGTTCACGTTGTCGCCGCACAGCGCAGCCGCGATCAGCGTGCCCATGACGATGTAGAGGTCCATTCCGCCGACGGCGGCGACCGCGCCGGCCACGAAGAGCAGCGAATCGCCCGGCAGGAACGGCGTCACCACGAGCCCCGTTTCGCAGAAGACAATGGCGAAGAGCAGCGCGTACACCCACGGTCCGTGCTGCGCGACGAACGCGGCGAGATGGTCGTCGAGGTTGACGATCAGGTCCCAGAACCAGAGGACGAGCTCCATGCCGCGATTCTATATACTCGCCCCGTGCCGGCGATTCGTGTCCTCCCCGAGCTCCTCATAAGCCAGATAGCAGCAGGCGAAGTGGTGGAGCGGCCCGCTTCCGTGCTGAAGGAACTGCTCGAGAACAGCCTCGATGCCGGCGCGCGCGCCGTGACCGTGACGCTGGACGAAGGTGGCGCGCGGCGCATCCAGGTGGACGACGACGGCGCCGGCATCGCCGCCGCGGAGCTCGGCCTGGCGCTTGCGCGGCACGCCACGAGCAAGATCACGACGCTCGAAGACCTCGAAGCGGTGGCGACTCTCGGCTTCCGCGGCGAGGCGCTTGCGTCCATCGCCTCGGTTTCGCGCCTGGCCATCACCACCCGCACGGCCGAAGCGCCGCATGCGAGCGCGGTGCAGGCCGAGGGCGGCGCGCTCGGCGAAGTCGGTCCCGCCGCCCGCGCGCCTGGGACGACGGTTTCCGTCGCAGACCTCTATTTCAATACGCCGGCGCGGCGCAAGTTCCTGCGCAGCGAGCCGACCGAGTTCGGCCACTGCGACGAGGTCTTTCGCCGCGTCGCGCTCGCCAGGCCGGAGGTCGCGCTGACGCTCAAGCACAACGGCCGCGTAAGCCGCCATTTGCGCGCCCAGCCGCTCCAGGAGCGGATCGCCGCGCTGCTCGGCGCCGACGCGCTCCAGGGCAGCCTGCCGGTCGAGGCGCAGAGCGGCACGCTGCGCATCGCCGGGCTGGCCGGCAGCCCGCATGCGGCGCGCGCCCGCGCCGACGGGCAGTACTTCTTCGTGAACGGCCGCTTTGTGCGCGACCGCCTGCTCTCGCACGCCGCGCGGGAAGCGTACGCAGGCCTCCTGCACGGCGAGCGCCAGCCGGCCTACGTGCTCTTCCTCGAATGCGACCCGCGGAGCGTGGACGTGAACGTGCACCCGGCGAAGACCGAGGTGCGCTTCCGCGATTCGCGCGCCATCCACCAGTTCGTCCTGCACGCGTTGCAGCGCGCGCTCGCCGCGAGCGCCGCCGAGGCGCCGGTCGCGTACGCGGCGGTCAACGAGCGCGGGCTGGTATTCCCGTCGGCCCAGCCCGCCCTGCAGATGGAACAGCCGCGCCAGGCGTACCAGGGCTTCGTGCAGTCCGCGTTCGTGCCGCAGAGGCCGGTTGTTTCCCAGGCGGCGGAGCATCCGCTCGGCTACGCGCTCGCGCAGCTGCACGGGGTCTACATCCTCGCCCAGAACGCGGCCGGCCTGGTGCTCGTCGACATGCACGCCGCCCACGAGCGCATCGTGATGGAGAAACTGAAGGCGAACCTCGATGCGGGCGCCGTGCAGCGCCAGACGCTCCTCGTGCCGGCGGTGTTTCGCGCCGAGGCGCTGGAAATGGCGACCGCGGACGAGAATGCCGACGCGCTCGGGCGCCTGGGCCTCGAGCTCAGCGCCGCGGGACCGGGAGAGCTCGCGGTACGCGCGGCCCCCAGCGCCCTCGCCAACGGCGACGTGGTCGGCCTTGCGCGCGACGTGCTGGGCGAGATGCGCGAGTTCGGCGCGACGCAGGTGCTGTCGGAGCGCCAGAACGAGCTGCTCGCCACGATGGCGTGCCACGCGGCGGTGCGCGCGAACCGGGCGCTTTCCATCCCAGAGATGAACGCCCTGCTGCGCGAAATGGAGGAGACCGAGCGCTCTGGCAGCTGCAACCACGGCCGGCCGACGTGGTACCAGCTGACGCTCGCCGACCTGGACCGGCTCTTCATGCGGGGGCGCTGATGGCGAAGACGGAGAAAGTGCTGATCGTGACGGGCGGCGGGCGGGGCATCGGCGCCGCGACCGCGCGCCTGGCGGCGCAGGCCGGCTACGCCGTGTGCGTGAACTACAACCGCGACCGCGCGTCGGCGGACAAGCTGGTGGACGACATCAAGTCCGCCAAGGGCAAGGCGATCGCCGTGCGCGGCGACGTATCGATCGAGCCCGACGTGCTCAACATCTTCCGCATGGCGGAGCAGGCCTTCGGGCGCCCGACGGCCCTCGTGAACAACGCCGGCATCGTCGACAAGGGCATGCGCGTGGAGCTGATGAGCGCCGCGCGCCTGACCCGCATGTTCGCCATCAACGTGGTCGGCAGCATCCTCTGCGCCCGCGAGGCCGTGAAACGCATGTCGAAGCGCCAGGGCGGCGCCGGCGGCGCCATCGTCAACGTCTCTTCCATCGCGGCGCGCCTCGGCGCGGCGGGCGAATACGTGGACTACGCCGCCTCCAAGGGGGCGATCGACACCTTTACCGTCGGCCTCGCGAAGGAGGTCGGCGCGGACGGCATCCGCGTGAACGCCGTGCGGCCGGGCATCATCCGCACCGAGATCCACGCCTCGAGCGGCGATCCCGGGCGCCTTGAACGCATCGGCTCGACCGCGCCGCTGGGACGGCCCGGCGAAGCCGAGGAAGTCGCTCGCACCATCCTCTGGCTGCTGTCCGACGAGGCCTCCTACCTCACCGGCGCGATCGTCGACGTGACCGGAGGGCGCTAGCCCGCCCCGCGGTGAAGACGGCGCTCGCGCTCCTCGGCCCGACCGCGAGCGGAAAGTCGCGCCTCGCGCTAGAGCTTGCGCGCCAGCTCCCGGTCGAGATCGTCTCCGTGGATTCCGCCGTGGTGTACCGCGGCATGGACATCGGGACGGCGAAGCCCACCGCCGAGGAACGCGCGCGCGTGCCGCACCATCTCGTCGACCTCGTCGATCCGGACCAGAGCTATTCCGCCGGCCGCTGGCGCGAAGAAGCGATCGCCGCGGTGGAGGACATCTTTGCGAGGAACCGGCTTCCGGTCCTCGTCGGCGGCACGATGCTCTACTACCGCACGCTCGCCGGCGGGCTTGCGCAGCTTCCGCAAGCCGATCCGGCCACGCGCGCGGCGATCGAAAGCGACGCCGCGGCGCGCGGCTGGCCGGCCCTCCATGCGACGCTTGCCGGCGTCGATCCGGAGGCGGCGGCGCGCATCAAGCCGAACGACTCGCAGCGCATCCAGCGGGCGCTCGAGGTGTGGCGGCTCACAGGATCGCCGCTCTCCGCCCTTCAGAAGCGGGCCCCGCCGCCGCTGCCGTTCGAGGTGCGCGGCTTCGCCCGCGTCCCTTCCGACCGGTCGGGGCATCAAGTGGAGATCGCTCGGCGCTTCGACGCCATGCTGCGCGACGGCCTCGTTGAAGAGGTGGAAACGCTGAGGAAGCGCTATCGGCTCGACGCCGGCATGCCGAGCATGCGGGCGGTCGGCTACCGCCAGGTCTGGGCGTTCCTCGAAGGCGAGACGTCGCGCGAGGAGATGCGCAGCCGGGCGATCAGCGCGACGCGACAGCTCGCGAAGCGCCAGATGACCTGGCTGCGCAGCCTGCCGGGACTAACCCCCCTTCATGCCGGTGGCCTCGATGACCTTGCGGTAGGCCTCCAGCTGCTCCTTGACGTAGGCGCCGAGGCGCTCGGGCGAGCTCGGGGATAGCGCGAACGCCTGCTTTTCCATGGCGGCCTGGACGTCCGGGCGCCCCATGGCGGCGACGAACTCCTTGTTCAGGCGCGCGGTCACTTCCCTCGGCAGGTTCGCCGGACCGAACAGCGCCGCCCAGGAGACGATCGAGAACTCGGGCATGCCGGCCTCGGCGATCGTCGGTACCTCGGGCAGGATCGGGCTGCGCTTCGGCAGCGTGGTGACGATGGCCCGAAGCTTCCCGTCGCGGATGTGCGGCACCGAAGTGGTGGACGAGGCGAAGATCAGCTGGACGCGGTTCGCCAGCATATCCGTGATCGCCTGCGGCTCGCCCTTGTACGGCACGTGCAGCATCTGGATCCCTGCGAGCGACTGGAACAACGCCGTCGAGACGATGCCGGTGGTGTTGCCGGTCGCGTAGTTGATCTTGTTCGGGTTGGCCTTGGCGTAGTCGACAAGCTCCTTCAGCGTCTTCGCCGGCACGCTCGGGTGCACGACGATGAAGAAGGTGTAGCGACCGATGTCCGTGATGGGGGTGAAGTCCTTTAGCGGGTCGTACGGCGGATCCTTGCGCATCACCGGCACTACGGACATCGGGCTGTTCGTCGCCAACAGCAGCGTATAGCCGTCCGGCGCCGCCTTCGCGACCTCGGTGCCCGCGATCGCCCCGTCGGCGCCCGCCTTGTTGTCGACGATCACCGGCTGACCCATCGCCTGCGAGACCGAGCCCGCCAGGATGCGGGCTACCGTGTCGGTCGCCGAGCCGGCGGGGAACGGCACGATGATGCGGAGCGGCTTGGACGGGAATTGCTGGGCGGACGCCGAAGCGACGATCCCGAGCAGCGCGACTGCAGCGATCAACCTCTTGAACATGTCTCTCCTCACTCGTTTTTGCGGACGCCCCGGATATTAAGCGCTGCGAGGCAGAATTGGAGGCCGACCAGCGCCCACGCCCGGTCGTGCCAGCCCCACGTCACCCAGAGCACGTTGCTCGCCAGGAACACCCAGAAGCCGACCGCCCGCTTGTGCGGGGACCGCGACGCCACGAGCCAGGCCGCGACGACCGTCGCGACCATGGCGGGCCACTGCAGCAGGTCGAGAAAGGTATCCATTCCGGGCAGGACCGCTAAACTGCAGGGCAATTTGTGGACCGGGTGTTCTTCTCAGTGGGAGCCGTGTCGGCGCTGCTCGCCGTGGCGCTCGGCGCCTTTGCCGCGCACGGGCTGAAGGCGCGGCTCGGGGCCGAGCTGCTCGCGACGTTCGAGGTCGGCGTTCGCTACCACATGTTCCACGCGCTCGGCCTGATGGCGGTCGCCTGGGCCTTCGGCAGGTGGCCGGGCGCGCCGGCGCTCGCTGCCGGCTTCCTGTTCATCGCCGGCACCGTGCTCTTCTCCGGCAGCCTCTACGCGCTTGCGCTGGGCGGTCCGCGCTGGCTCGGGCCGGTCACGCCGCTCGGCGGCGCCGCGTTCCTGGCCGGCTGGGCCTGCCTCGCCTGGGCCGCGCTGCGCGGCTGACTCGCGCCCCGGCCTAGCGGCCGTCCGCCACGCCGCCGCGCCGCGGGTCCGCGGCGCCGCGCCAGCCGCCCGGGATGCGCTCCACGCCGTGCAGGCCGCTCGTCATTTCGCGCAGGACCACTTCATGGCCCCGGGCGCGCAGCGCCGGCGCGTGGGCCTCGTAGCGCGATCCCGTTTCGATTTCCGTGGCGCCGTTTCGGTTCGCGAAATTCGGCAGGCGAACGGCTTCGGGAAGCGGCAGGCCCCAGTCCAGCGTGCCGATCAGCGCCTTCGCCACGTAGCCGATGATGAACGGCCCGCCCGGCGAGCCGACGGCCATGCGCACTTCACCGTCGCGGTCGAACACGATCGCCGGCGCCATGCTGCTGCGCGGCCGCTTGCGCGGCTCCACTTCGTTTCGCGAGTTCGGCTGGAAATCGAAGTCGGTCAGCTCGTTGTTGAGAACGAAGCCGCGCACCATGATGCGGCTGCCGAAGGTCGCCTCGATGGTGCTCGTCATGGAGACCACGTCGCCTTCGGCGTCAACGATGGTGAAGTGCGTCGTGCCGACGGCCTCGGGGTCGCCCGAAGGCGCGAGCCCGATCGCCCGCTCGCCGATGAGGGCTGCTCTTTTCTCCAGGTACTTCCCATCGACCAGCGCGCCCGTAGGCACGGAAACGAAATCCGGATCGCCGATGTAGCGGGCGCGGTCGGCATAGGTGAGGCGCGATGCTTCGGCGTACAGGTGCAGCGCGCCTTCGGAACCCGGCGCGCGCGAGGAAAAGTCGGTCCTCTCCAGCATGCCGAGGATCTGCAGCAGCGCGACGCCACCCGAGCTCGGCGGAGCCATGGAGCAGATGCGAAAGGCGCGATACGGCCCGCACAGCGGCTCGCGCTCGACGGCGCGGTAGGAGGCGAGGTCGGCCTCGGTGAGCGCCCCGGGCTTCGCGTGGCCGCGCACCGCGCGCACGATGTCCGCCGCGATGGGGCCGCGGTACAAGGCGTCCGCGCCCTGCAGCGAGATCGCGCGAACCGTGTCCGCGTAGGCGTAGTTCGTGAGGCGCGTGCCGACCGGCTTCGGGCGACCGTCCGGTCCATAGAACAGCCGGCGCGCCGCCGGGTCGTTTCGCAGCTGGATCTCGCGCTCGAGCAGCGCGTGCAGGCGCGGCGTCATCTCCCAGCCCTCTTCCGCCGTGAAGATGGCGTACTGGAGGAGCTCCGCCCAGCGGAAGCGCCCGTGCCGCCGGTGCGCCATCTCGAGCATGCGCAGCATGCCGGGGACGCCGACGGCGCGGCCGCCGACCGCCGCCTCGATGAACGGCAAGGGCTCTCCATGCCCGTCGAGGAAGAGGCGCGGAGAAACGGCGGCCGGAGCGGTCTCGCGCCCGTCATAGCTGCGCAGCCGGCCTTCCTTCTTCGCCCAGTGCAGCAGGAACGCCCCGCCCCCGAGCCCCGAAGCCTCCGGCTCGACCAGTCCCAGCATCATCTGCACCGCAACCGCGGCGTCCATCGCGCTGCCGCCCATCTGCAGCACGGCTACGCCCGCCTCCACCGCGGCCGGATGCGCCGCGGCGACCATGAATCGCGGCGCCTCCGCCGCCTTCCTGCCTTCGTGCGGCAGCTGCGCGCAGGCCGCGGAGAAAAGCAAAAGGGCGGCCGCAGCCGCCCTTCCGTTGAAGCGTATGCGTGACGCGATCACACCGCCAGCATCAGCGGCACCACGAGCAGCGCCACGATGTTGATAATCTTGATGAGCGGGTTAACCGCCGGGCCCGCCGTGTCCTTGTACGGGTCGCCGACTGTGTCGCCGGTCACTGCCGCCTTGTGGGCGTCGGAGCCCTTGCCGCCGTGGTGGCCGTCCTCGATGTACTTCTTGGCGTTGTCCCAGGCGCCGCCGCCCGTGCACATGGAGATCGCCACGAACAGGCCCGTGACGATGGTCCCCATCAGCACGCCGCCGAGCGCCTGCGCGCCCGCCGTCACGCCGAAGAGCCAGCTGAAGCCCAGGCCGACGACGACCGGCACCAGCACCGGGAGCAGCGACGGCACCATCATTTCCTTGATCGCGGCGCGCGTCAGCAGGTCGACCGCGGTGCCGTACTCGGGCTTCGCGCGGCCTTCCATGATGCCGGGGATGTCCTTGAACTGGCGCCGCACCTCGAGCACCACCGCGCCGGCTGCGCGGCCCACCGCCTCCATCGCCATCGAGCCGAAGAGGTAGGGCACGAGCCCGCCGATGAACAGGCCCACGATGACGAAGTGGTTCGACAGGTCGAACGTGAAGTGCCGGCCCGAGGCCTCGAGGGCGTGGGTGAAGTCGGCGAAGAGCACGAGGGCCGCGAGGCCGGCGGAGCCGATGGCGTAGCCCTTGGTCACGGCCTTGGTGGTATTGCCGACGGCGTCGAGCGGATCGGTGATCGCGCGCACCGAGTCCGGCAGCTCGGCCATCTCGGCGATGCCGCCCGCGTTGTCGGTGATCGGCCCGTAGGCGTCGAGCGCGACGATGATGCCGGCCATCGAGAGCATCGAGGTGGCCGCGATCGCGATGCCGTAGAGGCCTGCGAGCGCGTACGAGACGATGATCGCCACGCACACCGCAAGCACCGGCCAGGCGGTCGATTTCATCGAGACGCCCAGGCCGGCGATGATGTTGGTCGCGTGCCCGGTGACGCTCGCCGCCGCCACGTGCTGCACCGGCTTGTACTGCGTGCCGGTGTAGTACTCGGTGATCCAAACCAGGAAGCCCGTCAGCGCCATGCCGACCACCGCGGTGCCGTAGAGGTGCCAGACGGTGATCTGGCGCGCCGCGCCGGCGATGTCGAACGGCGTCGACTTCACCACGTCGCCCATGATGAGCAGCGTGATCGGATAGAAGGCGATGAGCGCGATGCCGCCGGCCCAGGCGAGCCCCTTGTAGAGCGCGGGCATCACGCTCTTGTCCGTGGGCTTCGCCTTCACGAACCAGGTGCCGATGATCGATGCGATGATCGCGAAGCCGCCGATCGCGAGCGGGTAGATGAGCGCCGCCGCCTCCAGGCCTTGCGGCGCGCGCACCATCAGGGCGCCGAGCAGCATGGTGGCGATGATGGTCACCGCGTAGGTCTCGAACAGGTCCGCGGCCATGCCGGCGCAGTCGCCGACGTTGTCGCCGACGTTGTCGGCGATGACCGCCGGGTTGCGCGGGTCGTCCTCCGGGATGCCGGCCTCCACCTTGCCGACGAGGTCCGCGCCGACGTCCGCGCCCTTGGTGAAGATGCCGCCGCCGAGACGGGCGAAGATGGAAATCAGCGAGGCGCCGAAACCCAGGCCGATGAGCGGGTGGATGACGTGGCTGAGGTTCGACCGGTCCAGGGCGTTGGCGTAGAGCAGGCCGAAGTAACCCGCGACGCCGAGGAGCCCCAGGCCGACGACGAGCAGGCCGGTGATCGCCCCGCCGTTGAACGCCACCTGCAGCGCTTCGTTGAGGCCCACGCGCGCCGCTTCGGCGGTGCGCACGTTGGCGCGCACGGAGATGTTCATGCCGATGACGCCGCAGGCGCCGGAGAGGACCGCGCCGAGGAAGAAGCCCCAGGCCGTGGCCCAGCCGAGCCCGGGCACGAAGCCGATCACGAGGAAGAGGATGAGGCCGACGATGGCGATCGTCTTGTATTGCCGCCACAGGTACGCCACCGCGCCCTCGCGGATCGCCGCGGCGATCTCGCGCATGCGCTCGTTGCCGTCGGGCAGGCGGACGATGCGGGTGATCTGCCAGGCGCCGTACAGGATCGCCAGCAGCGCGCACGCCAGAGCGAAGATGAGTCCACCGGTCATGTTTTTATCTCCCCGAAAAGGGGTCGAATTTTATCAGGGGACTCAGGCCAGCGCGGCCAGCGCGCGGGCGCGAATCTCCTCGACGCTTCCCAGACCGGCGATCCTGCGGTACTTCGGCGCCCCGGGCTCGCCTGAAGCGGCCCAGCGGCCGTAGTAGTCCACGAGCGGACGGGTCTGCGCTCGGTAGACCTCCAGGCGCTTCTTCACGGTCTCCTCGCGGTCGTCGTCGCGCTGCACCAGCGGCTCGCCGGTGAGGTCGTCGCGGCCTTCCACCTTCGGCGGATTGAACTTGACGTGGTACGTGCGGCCGGAGGCCGGGTGGGTGCGCCGGCCGCTCATGCGCACGATGATCTCCTCGTCCGGCACGTCGATCTCCAGGACGCACTCGATCGCGACCTGCGCCGCCTTCAGGGCGTCGGCCTGCGGGATGGTGCGCGGGAAACCGTCGAAGAGGTAGCCGCGCCGGCAGTCCGGCTCCTTCAGCCTTTCCTTGACCAGCCCGAGGATGATCTCGTCCGAGACGAGCTGGCCGGCGTCCATCACCTTCTTCGCCGCCAGCCCGAGCGGCGTGCCCGCCTTGACCGCCGCGCGCAGCATGTCGCCGGTGGAGATCTGCGGAATGCCGAAGTGCTCGCGCAGAAAGTTGGCCTGCGTGCCTTTGCCCGCGCCGGGAGGGCCGAGAAGAATGAGCCTCATGGTGAAAATATTCTACGCACCGCCTCGAGGTCCTGAGGCGTATCGACGCCGGGCGGGATCTCCTCCCGGCTGATCGCCACCGCGATGCGGTGGCCGTTCCAGAGCGCGCGCAGCTGCTCGAGCGATTCGGCCTTCTCGAGCGGACTCTCCGGCAGGCCGGCGTAGCGCTTCAGGAACCCCACCCGGTACCCGTAGATGCCGGCGTGCCGGTAGCACGGCGCGTCGCCCTCGCGCGGGAACGGAATGCGCGAGCGCGAGAAGTAGAGCGCGTAGCCGTCGCGGTCGAGCACCACCTTGACGACGTTCGGGCTGGCAAGCGAAGCGGGATCGTGGATGGCATGGCAGGCGGTGGACAGGCTCGCAGCGCCCGCCGCGTCGAGCTTGGCCGCGACCTCGCGGATCAGCGCCGGGGGCATGAGCGGCTCGTCGCCCTGCACGTTCACGACGATCGCGTCGTCCGCCATGCCGAGCGCCTGCGCCACTTCGGCGATCCGGTCGGTGCCCGACGCGTGGTCCGCCCGGGTCATCTGCGCGGAAAAGCCGGCTCGACGCACCTGCGCCGCGATGCGCTCGTCGTCCGTGGCCACGTGCACCGCCTGCGCGCCGCTTTCCGACGCACGCTCGCAGACGCGCACGACCATCGGCTTGCCGGCGAGGTCCGCAAGCGGCTTGCCGGGGAAGCGGCTCGACCCGTAGCGCGCCGGAATGACGACGCTGAACCGCATCCTTCTATGCCACTTCTTCGCCGGCCGGGAGCTTGCGCGCCTCTTCCTCGAGCATCACCGGGATGCCGTCCTTGACCGGATAGCCGAGCCGGTCCGCCTTGCAGATGAGCTCGCCCGCGTCCTTCCTGTAGACCAGCTTGCCCTTGCACAAGGGGCAGACCAGGATCTCCAGCAGCTTGGGGTCGACGCCACTCATTTCAGCCTCCCGAGGAGCCATTCACCGAAAGCGGCATCCGGGCGTGCCGTGACCGGCAGCACCCACCAGTTCGGACGCGCAGCGTGGCGCAATTTTACTGCGTCCTTCTCCGTCATCACGACGACGTCGTCCGCCGCGAAGGCGAGGTCCTCCGGCTTGAACGGGTGGTGGTCGGGAAAAGGATGCGGCAGGGGCTTCAGGCCGAGCCGGACGAGGTGCAGGAAGAACCGGTCCGGGTCGCCGATGCCGGCGACCGCGTGCAGCTTCTGCCCCGCGAACGCGCTCGCCGGGCGCCGGTCCGCCGCATCGGTCATGCGATGGAGCACCTCGCCTTCCAGGCGCATCGCGAACGCGCCCTCCTTCGCGAAGCCGTTGCAGACCACCGCGTCCACGGTGCGAAGGCGCCACGCCGGCTCGCGCAGCGGCCCGGCCGGCAGCAGGAAGCCGTTCCCGGTCCCGCGCGAATCGACGACCGCGACTTCGACGTCCCTGCGCATGCGGTAGTGCTGCAACCCATCGTCGAGGACCAGCACGTTGACCTCCTCGTGCGCGCTGCGCAACGCCGCCGCGACGGCGACGCGATCGGCCCCCACCCAGACCGGGCAGCCGCTGCGCCGCGAAAGGAGGATCGGCTCGTCGCCGACATCGCTCGCCTGGTCGGCGAGGGTCGCTGCCCGCGGCGCGCCCGCGTTCCCCCCCCTCCCGCCATAGCCGCGCGAGATGATTGCGGGGCGCCAGCCCCGGGACCGCAGGAACTCCGCAATCCAGATCACCAGCGGCGTCTTGCCGCTCCCGCCGGCGACGATGTTGCCGATGACGATCACCGGGATGCCGGGATGCCGGCTCTTCAGTATTCCAAGCGAAAAGAGCAGCCTCCTGAGAAGCGCGACGAAGCCGAACACCAGGCTCGCCGGCCACAGCAGCCAGGCGACGGCGCCGCGGCGGTACCAGTGCTTCACGGCTACTTGCTGGACTGCGTCGTGAAGGTGATCTGGGTGAGGCCCGCGAGGCGCGCCGCCTCCATGATCCGCACCACGGACTGGTGCGTCGCGGTCGCATCGGCGCTGATGACGACCACGGGGTCCTTCATACCCGCGCCCACGCGGCGCAGGTCGTCGCCGAGCTGCTCGACGCTGCGGAAGGCGACCGGCGTCTTGTTGATCACGTACTGCCCCTGGGCGTTCACCAGGACGGCGATTTCGTTCGGCCGCTCGAGCTGCTTTTCCGCGTCGGCGGTCGGCAGATTGATCTGCAGCTCCGTGTACTTGGAGTACGTGGTGGTGATCATGAGGAAGATCAGGATCACCAGCATCACGTCGATGAGCGGCACGAGGTTGATCTCGAGCGGCTCCTCCTGCCGGCCCTTGCGGAAATCCATCTAGGTCGTGCGCTCGCCGTGCACGATGTCCACCAGCTTCGCGGCCTGCTGCTCCATCTCGACGACCAGCGTGTCCACCTTGTTCTTGAAGTGGCGGTACATGATGAGCGCCGGGATGGAGATCGCGATGCCGAAGGCGGTGTTGTAGAGCGCGATGGAGATGCCGTGCGCGAGCTGCTGCGGATTCGTGCCCGAGGGCGACTGTGAGCCGAAGATCTCGATCATGCCGATCACGGTTCCGAAAAGCCCGAGCAGCGGCGCCGCGGTGGCGATCGTGCCGAGCGTGGTGAGGAACCGCTCCAGGTCGTGCGCGACCGCGCGCCCGGCTTCTTCGATGGCCTCCTTCATCACGTAGCGCGAGCTCTTGTGGTTGCGCAGGCCCGCGGCGAGCACCACGCCGAGCGGGGAATCCTTCGCCAGCTTGTCGACGATCTCGGCCGACACGCCCTGGCGCTGGTACACCGACACCACCTGCTCGAGCAGGGTCGGTGGGAGGATCTTCTTTTCGCGCAGCGAGATCGAGCGCTCGATGATGAGGGCGACCGCGACGACCGAGGCCAGCAGCAACGGCCAGATCGGCCAGCCCGCGGCCTGAATGATTGCGAACAACGGGGTCCCCGTGCCTTTGCGGCGTTCTGGTTTTGGTGCGGCGACTTTAAGCCAATCGACTGCGGCGCGGCAAGTTTCCGCGGCGCGTCAAAGCGCCTTGCGACGTCGCAAGGTAACTAAGCCTTGTAGTGGATAACGCGATATCCACAAAAATCTGTGGATAAGTTTGTGGATGGCGCCTGAATACGCGTTCTTCAGCCCGTAACAATGCGCACGAAGACGGTTGCGATCAAAAATTAGGCAAGCGTTTCCTGTAACCGAACAGCAAGTTACGCCAAAGAATGGGGTTCCGCGCTGGTTTCCGTCGCCGCGCGGCGGCAGCTGCAGGCGTTCTGTGGATGAAGCGCTGCGCTGGTGTAGGCTCGCAGCCGCCTTGGCCGCCATCGAACCCACCGTACTGAGCGTTTCCGAGCTCCTCCGTAGTGTTCGCGACGTCCTCGAGCGGCGCTTCCCGCTCGCCTGGGTGCGCGGCGAGGTTTCCAACCTCTCCAGGGCCGTCTCCGGCCACTGCTATTTCACCCTCAAGGACGGCGGCGCGCAGGTGGACTGCGTGATGTTCAAGAGCCGCTTCGCCGCGGTGGACTGGTCGTTGCGCGAAGGCGACCGCGTGGAGGCCCGCGCCCTCGTCAGCCTGTACGAGCCGCGCGGCCGCTTCCAGCTCAACGTCGAATCCCTGCGCCGCGCCGGGATCGGCCCGCTGTTCGAGCGCTTCCTGCGCCTGAAGGAGAAGCTCGAGCGCGAAGGGCTCTTCGACCCCGCGCTGAAGCGTGAGCTGCCCGCGCACCCGCGCGCCATCGGCATCGTGACCTCGCTCCAGGCCGCCGCCCTGCGCGACGTGCTCGCGACCCTCCGGCGCCGCAATGCAGCCGTCCCGGTCGTCGTCTACCCGGTACCCGTCCAGGGCGAAGAGGCCGCGGAGCGCATCGCCGCGATGCTCGCCAAGGCGGGTGCGCGAGGCGAGTGCGACGTGCTGCTCCTCGTCCGCGGCGGCGGCTCGATGGAGGACCTCTGGTCCTTCAACGAGGAGCGCGTGGCCCGCGCGATCCGCGCCTGCCCGATCCCCGTGGTGGCGGGCGTCGGGCACGAGACCGATTTCACCATCGCCGACTTCGCCGCCGACCGGCGCGCCGCCACGCCCACCGCCGCAGCGGAGCTCGCCTGCCCTTCGCGCGCGGAGCTGCTGGCGCGCCTCGCGGAATGCACGCGGTGCGTTTCGCGCGACGCCCGGCGCCAGATCGAGTATGCGTCCCAGGCGCTCGATGTTCTGGCCCGGCGCCTGGTGCATCCAAGGGAGCGCCTTCGCTCGTATCAGGAGCGGGTGGCCCAGCTCGCCGCACGCCTGGCGTTGGCGTTCAGCCACCGGCTCGCCGGCTGCGAGACCAGGCTGCAGCGCATCGCGGACGCCTTGCGCGCGCTCGGCCCGGAGCAGGTGCTGGCGAGGGGCTACAGCATCACGCGCGACGAGCGCGGCCAGGTCGTGCGCAGCGCGGCACAGGTCGACCCCGGGACGCGGCTCGTCACCACGCTCGCGCAGGGCTGGCTCGAGAGCGAGCTGAAACGGAAAGGCTAGACTGCCGCATGGGGCACAGGCTTTCGAAGATCACCACGCGCACCGGCGACGCCGGCGAGACCGGGCTCGGCGACGGCTCGCGGGTGGCGAAGGACGGCGCGCGCGTGCAGGCGCTCGGCGACGTGGACGAGCTGAACAGCGCGCTCGGCATGCTGCTCGCCGAGGCGCCCGCGCCGGTCCACGACGCGCTCACCGAAGTGCAGCAGGACCTGTTCAACCTCGGCGGCGAGCTCAGCATTCCGGGCCATGCGATCCTCAAGCCCGAAGACGTCGAACGCCTGGAAAAGCTGGTCGAGGACTGGAACGCGGGCCTTCCCCCGCTCAAGGAGTTCATCCTCCCGGGCGGAAGCCGCGCGGCGGCGGCCGCGCACCTTGCGCGCACCGTGTGCCGCCGCGCGGAACGAAGCGTGGTGGCGCTGGGGCGCGCGGAAAAGGTCAGCGACCTCGCGCGCCAGTACCTCAACCGCCTCTCGGACCTGCTCTTCGTCACCGGGCGGTTGCTGAACCGCCACGCCGGCCGCGCCGACGTCCAGTGGCGCCACCAGCGCGCGCCCAAGTGACCGCGGAAGACGACGCGGGGCGGCTCGCCGCCGAGCTGACGACCCTGCTCGCCGCCTGCGCGCGTCGCGACCGCGAGGCGTTCGCCCGCCTTTACCAGTCGACCTCGGCGAAACTGTTCGGCGTCGCGCTGCGTATATTGAGGCGTGAGGACTGGGCCGAGGAAGTTCTGCAGGAGTGCTACGTGAGAATCTGGACGCACGCGCCGGAGTACCGTCCTGCGCTTGCCGCCCCGATGACATGGATGTCGAGCATCGTGCGCAACCGCTGCCTCGACTGGCTGCGCCGGCCGCGCGTGGAGGTCGCCGACGACGACGGCTCCATCGCCGAGGGTACGGAGGCCGACGACCCCGGGCCGCTCGCGCATCTCGAGCGCGCGAAGGAGTCCGCCGCGCTCTCGCGCTGCCTGCAGACGCTGGAGGGCAAGCAGCGGCAGGCGATCGCCCTCGCCTTCTTCGACGGCCTCTCGCACTCCGAGCTTGCCCGCCACCTGCGCGAGCCCCTGGGCACGGTGAAGACCTGGGTGCGCCGCGGCCTGCTCAGGCTGAAGGATTGCCTTGCGCTACAGCAATAAGCCCGAGCTGCAGGAGCGCCTCGCGGCCGAGTACGCGCTCGGCACGCTGCGCGGGGCGGCCCGCGCGCGCTTCCGGCGCTGGATGCGCGGCGATGCGGCGCTCGCCCGCGCCGTGGCCGAATGGGAGGCGCGCCTCGCGCCGATGGCCGAGGCGGTCGAGCCGGTGCGCCCGCCGCGGCGCGTATGGGACGAGATCCAGGCGCGGCTCGGTCCGGCGGCGGCGCCGCCGCCGCGCCGGCTGAGCCTCTGGCGCGCGCTGGCGCTTCTTGCCACGGGCGCCGCCGCCGCCCTCGTGCTCATGACCGTCGTCGTGCCGCCCCCGCCGATGGCGCACGGCGAGTACGTCGCCGTCCTCAGCGACCCGAAGACGCAGCGGCCCGTGCTGCTGATCTCCGCGGCCCGCAAGGAAAAGACCCTGCGCGTGAAAAGTCTCGACCCCTCGATCCAGCCGCGCGATGCGAGCCTCGAGATCTGGGCGCTGCCGAAGGACGGAAAGCCGCGCTCCCTGGGGCTCGTCCCGGAAGCCGCGCAAGGCGCCGTGCAGCTCGCCGCGCTCGCGGACCAGACGCTCTCGGACGTGCCCGCGCTCGCCGTCAGCGTGGAGCCGCGCGGCGGCTCGCCGACCGGCGCGCCCACCGGGCCGGTGCTCTACACCGGCCCGTGCGTCAAGGACTGGTGAGTTGACGCACGACGCGCCGCCGCGGCACCGCATCCTGATCGTCGACGACGACGAATCCACGCGCCTGCTGCTCGCGCGCCTCGTGTCGACGGACCTGGAGGCGGAGGTGCAGCTCGCCGGTACCTGCGAGCAGGCGCTGCGCCTGGTGGAGAACTATGCCTACGACGCGATCCTCCTCGACCTCCTCATGCCCGGCCGCGGCGGCCTCGCCGTGCTGAAGGAAGTGCGCGCCGGCTCGCCCAACGCCGCGACGCCGGTGGTGATCGTGTCGGTCGTTTCGGAGGAGCGCTCCATGCAGGAATGCATGGCAGCGGGCGCCACCGCGTACCACCTCAAGCCGGTGCGCCGCGAGGCGCTGGTTGCGGCCGTCAGGGCCGCGCTAGCTAGTCGACGCTCGCGCCCGAGCGCTTGACGAGCCCGGCGTAGGTCCTGAGCTCGCGCTCGACGAAGGCGGTGAACTCGCGCGGCGTGCGCACCGACGGGCCGTCCGAGCCCATCGCGGCGAAGCGCTCGCGCACGTCCGCCTGCTGCATCACCCGGGCAAGCTCGGCCGCAAGCTGCTCTACCACGGCGTCCGGCGTCTTGCCGGGCGCCATGATTCCCCACCACGTGGTGAGGTCGAAGTCCTTGAGGCCGGACTCGTGCAGCGTCGGAAGGTCCTTCACGAAGCCGCTTCTCTGCAGCGTCGTGACGGCGATGCCGCGCACCTTGCCCGTCCTGATGCTGGGCAGCGCGCTCGCCAGGTTGTCGAACATGAGGTGCACGCGGCCCGCGAAGAGGTCCGCCGTCGCCGGTGCGGACCCCTTGTACGGGATGTGCACCATGTACGTGCCGGTCAGCTGCTTGAAGAGCTCGCCCGCGAGGTGGCCCGTCGATCCGGTCGAGCCGGAGGCGAAGTCGAGCTTGCCCGGATTCTTCCTGGCGTAGTCGATCAGATCCTTCACCGAACGCACCGGCAGGTCGTTGTTGACCACCAGGACGTTCGGCACCTGGATGAGCAGGGTCACGTGCCGGAAGTCGCGGACCGGGTCGTAGGGAATCTTCGGGTAGAGCGTCGGATTGATCGCGTGCGTGGCGATGGCTCCCATGAGCAGCGTGTGCCCGTCGGGGGCCGCCTTCGCGACGAAGTCCGCGCCGATGTTCCCGCCGGCGCCGGGCCGGTTCTCCACCACGAACGGCTGCCCGAAGGCCTGCTGCAGCTTCGGGGCGACGATGCGCGCCGAGACGTCCACCGGGCCGCCGGCCGCGTACGGGACGACGATCTGCACCGGCCGGGACGGCCAGGCTTGCGCGAAGGCGAGCGACGAGGCTGCCGCGAGCGCGGCGGCGAGAACCGCGCGGCGCATCACGTCGCGTCTTCGACGAACACTTCCTCGCGCTTCTTGCGCAGCGCCGGCAGCATCACGATCACCAGCAGCACCGCCGAAGCGATGAGGAAGCCGAGGCTGATCGGCTTGGAGGGGCTGACGAAGACGAACGGGTCGCCGCGCGACAGCAGCATCGCCCGCCGCAAATTCTCCTCCATGAGCGGCCCCAGGATGAAGCCCAGGATCATCGGCGCGGGCTCGCACTCGAGCTTCACGCAGATGTAGCCCAGCAGGCCGAAGACCGCCATCACGACGAGGTCGAACGGGTTGTTCGAAAGGCTGTAGACCCCGATCGCCATGAAGACCAGGATCGACGGGTAGAGGTAGCGGTACGGCACCGTGAGGAGCTTGATCCACATGCCGATCAACGGCAGGTTGAGGACCACCAGGAAGAAGTTGCCGATCCACATCGAGGCGATCAGGCCCCAGAACAGCTCCGGCTTCTCGTTCATCACCTGGGGGCCGGGGGCGATGCCCTGGATCATGAGCGCGCCGATCATCAGGGCCATGACCGCGTTGCCCGGGATGCCGAGCGTGAGCATCGGGATGAAGGAGGTCTGCGCGCCGGCGTTGTTCGCCGACTCCGGTGCCGCGACGCCCTCGATCGCCCCCTTGCCGAAGCGCTCGGGGTTCTTCGACATCTTCTTCTCGAGCGTATAGGCGCCGAAGGCGGCGAGGATGGAGCCGCCGCCGGGCAGGATGCCCAGGAAGGAGCCCAGGGCGGTGCCGCGCAGGATCGCTTTCCAGCTGCGCTTGAAATCGTCGACGGTGGGGAAGAGGCCCTTCACGTTGCTCGTGAACACCTCCCGCTTGTCCTTCAGCTCCAGGTTGCCGATGATCTCCGCGACGCCGAACATGCCCATCGCCACCACCGCGAAGCCGATTCCGTCGGAAAGCTCCGGTATGCCGAAGGTGAAGCGCAGCACGCCCGAGTTGACGTCGGTGCCGATCAAGCCGAGCAGCAGGCCGAGCACCACCATCGCGATCGCCTTGACGAGCGAGCCGTGCGCAAGCACCGTCGCGGCGACGAGCCCGAGCACCATCAGGGAGAAGTACTCCGCCGGCCCGAACTTCAACGCGACTTCGGCGAGCGGCGGCGCCGCGAGGGCGATGATCAGCGTGGCGCAGCAACCGGCGAAGAAGGAGCCGATCGCGGAAATGGCGAGCGCGGGTCCCGCCCGGCCCTGCCGTGCCATCTGATAGCCGTCCAGGCAGGTCACCACCGAGGCGGTTTCTCCCGGCAGGTTGACGAGAATGGCGGAGGTCGAGCCGCCGTACTGCGCGCCGTAGTAGATGCCGGCCAGCATGATGAGCGCGGCCACGGGGCTGAGGTTGAACGTGATCGGCAGCAGCATCGCGATCGTGGCTACGGGGCCTACGCCGGGCAGCACGCCGATCAGCGTGCCGAGCAGCACGCCGATGAGGGCGTACAGCAGGTGCATGGGCGAGACGGCCACCGAGAAGCCGAGCATCAGGTTGTCGAGCACTTCCATCGGCTTCTCCTTAGCCTTCCAGGAACTGCGGCCAGAGCGGGAACGGCAGCCCGAGGCCCTTCACGAACACGAGGACGGAGAAGAGAGCCAGGAAGACGTACAGGATCCCCACTTCCTTCCACTTGAACTCATGGCCGCCGAGCGCGGCCATGAAGACGAGCAAGCCGGTCGACACGACCACGCCGAGCGGCTTGACCGAATAGCCGTACACGAGGCAGCCGGCGAGAATCATGATGAGCGGGCGGAAGTTGATGGTCGGCACGCGCGGCCCGCTGATCGCGAACGACTGCGACAGGACGATCGTTCCGAGCAGCGTGAGCAGGCCGCCCAGCACCGCGGGGAAATAGGCCGGGCCCATCCGCACCGCGGAGCCCATCTGGTAGTTATAGAGTGCCCACACCACGAAGAACAGGCCGAACGTAATGAACATCAGGCCTGCCCAGAAATCCTTCGGACTCTTGATCTGCATGTGTTTTCCCCACGCCTCTGGCCGGGCGTCTTTTCAGAGCGCGGCGAGTGTAACATGCGCATCGAAAACAAGACCTTGCGAACCATGTCAGCCCGCTTCTGTTTCTCAGTGCTGCTCGCGCTCTGCGTCGGCCTCGGCGCCTGCGGCGAAAAGAAGGCGAAGCTTTCCTCCGTGCCGCAGGACGCCATCGTGCTCGCCTTCGGCGACAGCCTCACCTATGGCACCGGCGCACAGGCGGAGGAAAGTTATCCCGCGCAGCTCGAGAAGCTCATCGGCCGGCGGGTGGTGCGCGCCGGCGTCCCGGGCGAAGTGACCGCGCAGGCGCTCGCGCGGCTTCCGGCGGTCCTCGAGGAGCATTCGCCGCGGCTGCTGCTGCTCTGCATCGGCGGCAACGATTTCCTGCGCCGGCTGGGGAACGCGCAGGCTGCGCAGAACGTGCGCGGCATGGTGAAGATCGCGCGCTCGCAGGGCATCGACGTGATGCTCATCGCCACGCCCGAGCCCGGACTGCGCGTCGTGCCGCCCGCTTTCTATTCCGAGATCGCCTCCGAGTTCGGCATCGCGTACGAGGAAAGCGTGATCGGCGAGGTGCTTACCGACGCCAGCCTGAAGGCCGACACCGTCCATCCGAACGCGAAGGGCTACCGCGTCATCGCCGAGCGGCTCGCCGCGCGCCTGCGGGAAAGCGGAGCGATCTGAGCCGCTCGAGGTCTTCGGGCCGGTCGACGTCCCAGACGGTGCGCAGCAGCCTGGCGCGCAGGCCCGAGCGCTCCGCCGCGGCGAGCGTCTGCCGGAGCACGGCGCCGCTTCCCCATTCGATGTCGCGGAAGAGCGCGGGGCGAGCCCTGCGCAGGCCGATCAGCCCGTAGCCGCCGTCTTCGGCGGGTGCGAGCACGAGGTCGCTGCCGCCGAGCAGGCGCACGGCGCGGCGCAGGTCGCGCGGCGTGAAGAGGGGGCAATCGGTGCCGACGATCAGCACCGCCCGATGGCGGCGCAGCGCGCGCCGCGCGGCTCGCTCCATGCGCTCGCCGAGATCGCCTCCGCGCTGCACGACGAACGGCACGGCGAGCGTGGCGAAGAATCGATGCCTGGACGCGCCGTGCAGCTCCACGCAGCCGGGAAATGCCGCCTCGGCCACCTGCAGCGTGCGCAGCGTGAAGCGCCGTTGCAGGCGCGCCGCGCCCCATGCGCCGAGGCGAGGGGCGAGGCGCGTCTTGGCGCGGCCGGCCGCCGGCGCGCGCGCAAACACGAGGATGGCCACGTCAGCGGCCGTAGAGCTCGGCAAGCCGCCGCGGGCTCGCGCCCAGGAAATAGAGCAGCCGCAGCCGCCACATGAGGAAGATGGTGCGCAGCACCCCGCGGCTTTCCCAGCGCCGCCCCGAGGTCGTGGCGCGGCTGCGCAGGCAGGCCGGCCGGCCGGCGCGCTTCATCGACCGGCTGAAGGCGATGTCCTCCATGAGCGGAATCTCCGGGAAGCCGCCGAACGCGGCGCGGCGCACGAAGATCGCCTGGTCGCCGGTCGCGATTCCGGTCAGGCGCGAGCGCAGGTTCATCGCGAAGGCGACGACGCGGAGCAGCGGGTGCGCGCCTTCGATCTCGACGTCGAACCTTCCCCACGCGTGCCTTTCCAGCGCCCGCCCGGCCTGCTCTACGCCGTCCGCCGGCAGGCGCGTATCGGCATGCAGGAAGAGCAGCGCGTCTCCGCTGGCGGCGCGCGCCCCGGCGTTCATCTGCAGCGCGCGGCCGCGCGGCGAATGCAGCACGCGATCGCACAACCCGAACGCGCCCGCCGGCGTCCCGTCCGTGCTGCCGCCGTCCACCACCACCACCTCGTGGCCGCGCCGGCGAACCGGCGCGAGCGCAGCGAGGCACGCGCCGATGCGCTCGGCTTCATCCAGGCACGGAATGACGATCGTGAACTTCATGGGCGGGCGTCGTTGAGCGTCCAGTCGTAGTCGAGGAACCCGAGCTTCGCCCGGCCCTCCGCGATGCGGCGCCGCCCGTCCGGATCGTCGGCAAGCAGCGTGGCGTAGCGGGCGAAATACGCGTCGCGCGGCTCGAAGTCCTCCTTGTACCAGTCGAAGATGCGCGAGACCTCGAGGCGATCGCCTGCAAGGCGGTTGCGCGTCCGGTCGGAGAGAAAGCGCGCCGCCTGCTCGTCGAGCTGGCGCTCCAGGCGCCCCGCGACGTAGGCCTCCTCGCGGAGCATCGGGCAGCCGATCGAGGCGCAGTTCACCGCGTAGTGGATGCGCGGGTCGCGGTAGTTCTTCCGCAAGGTCTCGTGCTCGACGTCGTCCAGCGAGGCGGGCCGGCCCAGGAGCTGGAAGAAGCGGTCGCGGAAGGGATTGGAAAAGAGCTTGCCGAAATCCCAGATGGAGCGCACCTCCGGATAGCGCATCAGCACCTTCTCGACCGTGAACGCGTTGTAGGCGTTGATCAGGAACGCCATCTGCTCGGCGCGGGTCCAGCCGGCGAACTGCTCCGCCGTCACGGCGGAGAGGCCCGCGAGGTAGCGCTGCAGCGCCGCGCGGTTGCGCGCCAGGCTTTCGTAGCGGACGCGCGAGGCCTTGCTGTCCTGCGAGAGCACCACATGCTCGCGCAGCAGCGCGTCCCATTGCGCATGCCCATGGTCGAACGCCTGCGCGGCCGCGCTGCCGGCCCAGAACAGCAGCGCGAGGACGCTCAGCCGCGCATCCATGCGTGGAACTTTTCCAGCCCTCGCAGAATGCGCTGCGGTGCGCGCGCCTTCTTCCACGCGCCCGCGGCGTACTTGTTCGCCTCGGCGAAGGTCGGATAGACGTGGATGGTGCCCAGGATCTTGTTCAGGCCGATGCCATGGCGCATGGCGGAGATGAACTCCACGATGAGCTCGCCCGCATGCTCGCCCACGATGGTCGCCCCCAGGATGCGGTCGCGGCCCGGGACGGTGAGCACCTTCACCATGCCCTGCGCCGCGCCGTCGGCGATGGCGCGGTCGAGGTCGTCCAGCCCGTACGTGGTGACTTCGTACGCAATGCCCTTCTCCTTCGCCTCCGACTCGTTGAGGCCCACGCGCGCGACCTCCGGATCGGTGAAAGTCGCCCACGGGATGACCGAATAGTCGGCGCGGAACCTGCGCACCGAGCCGAAGAGCGCGTTCACCGACGCGTACCAGGCCTGGTGCGCGGCGGTGTGCGTGAACTGGTACGGTCCGGCCACGTCGCCGCAGGCGTAAATGTTCGGATAGAGCGTCTGCAGGTACTCGTTGGTCTCGACGGTGCGCGCTTTCGTCACCGGGATGCCCAGCGCCTCGAGCCCGTAGCCCTCGGTGTTGGGCACCCGGCCGAGGGCGCAGAGGATGGCGTCGAACTCCACCTGGATCGACCGGCCGTCGTGCTCGCAGAGCAGGATATTGCGGCCCTCGAGCACTTCGACGGATTTCGCCCGGTGGCCGGTGAGCACCTGGACGCCCTCGAGCTCGAAGCGCGCGCGCACCATCCCTGAGACCTCGGGATCCTCGCGCGACAGAAGCCGTGGAAGCATTTCGACCTGCGTGACGCGCGCGCCAAGGCGGGCGAAGGCCTGCGCGAGCTCGCAGCCGATCGGCCCGCCGCCGAGCACCACGAGGCGCCGCGGCAGCTCGCGCAGTCCCCATACCGTGTCGGAAGTGAACACGGGTACCCTGTCGAGCCCCGGAATGGGCGGCACGAACGGCCGGGCGCCCGCGGCGATGACGATCGAGCGCGTGGTCAGCGTCCGCGTGCCTGCGACGGACGCGACCTCCACTTCCCACGGCGAGACGATCCTCGCCTCGCCCTCCAGGCATTCCACGCCGAGGGACGCATAGCGCGCCACCGAGTCGTGCGGCTCGATGGCCTTGATGACGCCCTGCACGCGCTCCATGACCTCGGCGAAGCGCACCTCCGCGCTGGCGTGCGCGATCCCGTAGTGCCTCGCGTTCTTGATCTGCGACAGGAGTCGCGCCGTCCGGATGAGCGCCTTGGACGGCACGCACCCGGTGTTCAGGCAATCGCCGCCCATGCGGTGCTTCTCCACGAGCGTCACCTTCGCCCTGACCGTTGCCGCGATGTAGGCCGAGACGAGGCCGGCGGAGCCGGCGCCGATGACGACGAGGTTGCGCTCGAAGCGGCGCGGCTTCGTCCAGCGCCGGTAAACGCGCCGCGCCTTGAGCGCGTCCAGTACGCGCTTCGCGATGAGCGGGAAGACCCCCAGCAGCGTGAAGGCTGCGAACAGGCCGGGCGAGAGCCGGAGCTGCGCGAGCTGCGCGCCGGCGTAGACGAACACCACGGTCCCGGCCAGCATGCCGAGCTGGCTGACCCAGTAGAACGTCCACGTGCGAATCGCGGTGAGCCCCATCGCGAGGTTGATGACGAAGAACGGGAAGGCCGGCACGAGGCGCAGTGCAAAGAGGTAGAAAGCGCCCTCCTTCTCGATGCCGGCGTCGACCGCGCGAAGCCGCTCGCCGAAGCGCGCCCGGACCCAGTCGCGCAGCACGAAGCGGCTGGCGAGGAAGGCGAGGGTCGCGCCGATGGACGAGGCGAACGACACGAGCACCGTGCCCCACGCGAGCCCGAATACGGCCCCGCCGACCAGCGTCATCACCGCCGCGCCGGGCAGCGACAGCCCGGTCACGGCCACGTAGACGGCGAAGTACGCCGCGGCGGTCTTCCACGGATGCTCGCGGTACAGGGATTGCACGCCCTCCTGCAGGCGGCGCAGGTTCTCCGAGCTCAGCAGGTCACGCCCGCCGAGCGCGAAAAAGGCCGCCGCCGCGGCGACCAGCAGCACCAGGACGGCGAGCTTCTTCGCGCTCAGGAGAGCGCCGCGCTGCGCTCGGGCTGCTCGTCCAGCATCCCGAGGAGCCGCTGCCCGGTGGCGCGCAGCCGCTGGGAGAGCATCAGCACGAGCTCCATCAGGATCTTCGCGCCGAGCATCGGCTGCTCCACGATGATGCGCGCCAGGCTGTCCCGGTCGAGGACCGCGACGAGCGCCGCCTCCGCGGCGACGCAGGTCGCGAAGCGCGGCTCGCCGTCGATCATGGACATCTCGCCCAGCGTCTTCCCGGCATCGACGGTGGCGAGCAGCTGCTCGTCGCCCGCGGCGCCACGCTTTCGCACGTGCACCGTGCCTTCGAGCACCATCACCATGAAATCGCCCGCGTCGCCCTCGCGGATGATCTGCGTCCCGGGTGCGGCGCGGTACACGTCCATGAACTGGGCGAGCAGGCGCACCTCCGCGGTGGAGAAGTTCTCCAGCAGCGCGCACTTCGGGATCAGCGCGTGGATCTGCGGCGTGAAGCGCAGCGCGTCGCCGAGGAGCTCCAGGTGCGCAAGTTGTTGCAGGCGGTCGCCCATGGGTGCGGCCATTATGCCGAATGCGCCGCGGTGGCGGTTATCCCCGCTTCCGCCGCGCCCGCACCGCCTCGGCGAGGCCTTCCAGCACGCGCACCGACTGGTCCCAGCCGAGGCAGGGATCGGTGATGCTCTGCCCGAAGGCGAGCTTCTTCCCGGGCTGCAGCTCCTGGCGCCCTTCGAAGAGATGCGATTCCACCATGACCCCGACGATGCGCCGCTCGCCGGCGGCGAGCTGCGCGCCGATGTCGCCCGCGACCTGCACCTGCCGCTCGTACTTCTTGTCGGCGTTGGCGTGCGAGCAGTCGATCATCAGGCGCTCGGGCAGCTTCGCCTTGCCGAGCTCCTCGCAGGCGGCGCGGACGGAATCGGTGTCGTAGTTCGGCTTGCGCCCGCCGCGCAGGATGATGTGGCAGTCGTCGTTGCCGCGGGTCTCGACGATCGCGACCTGGCCGCTCTTGTGCACGGAGAGGAAGTGGTGCTTCTGTCGCGCCGCGAGGATCGCGTCCACCGCGATCTTCACGTTCCCGTCGGTGCCGTTCTTGAACCCGACCGGCGCGGAAAGCCCCGAAGCGAGTTCCCGGTGCACCTGGCTCTCGGTCGTCCGCGCGCCGATCGCGCCCCAGGACACGAGGTCGCCGATGTACTGCGGGGAGATCACGTCGAGGAACTCGCACCCCGCCGGAACGCCGGCCTGGTTGATCCTGACCAGGAGGTCGCGGGCGATGCGCAGGCCCTCGTTGATGCGGAAGCTGCCGTTCAGGTACGGGTCGTTGATCAGGCCCTTCCAGCCGACGGTGGTGCGCGGCTTTTCGAAGTACACCCGCATCACGACCTCCAGGTCGTCCTCGTGCTTCTTCCTTTCGGCGACCAGCTTCTCCGCGTAGGCCACCGCCGCCGCCGGGTCGTGGATGGAGCAGGGGCCGATGACCACGAGCAGGCGGTCGGAACGGCCGTGCAGGATGTCGCGAACGCTGCGCCGGGTCGTGGCGATCAGCTTCTCCACGGGAGTGCCCCGAATGGGAAAGAAGCGGATCAGGTGCTCGGGCGGCGGCAGCGGGACGACGTCCTCGATGCGCTCGTCGTCGGTGGACGAGGTCTTGTCCGCGGGGACCGGGGCGAGGTAGCTGTCGGTGAGCGTCATGGTCGTTCTCGTTGTCGTTGGGGCGACCCAAAAAAAAACCGCCAGGCTTTCGGCGCTGGCGGTTTCTTTCGAGGATTCGGGTTGAGCTTAGCCGGTCCCGTCCGCCAGCAGGCAGGGGAAGTAAAAGTAGAAACCGAAGAACCGGCGTTGCATGGGGAGGAATTGAAGCACAGAAGCCGCTATTTCGGCCAGAGAATCATCTGGGTGCACCGGAAGAGCGCAATCCGAGCGCCGCTCGCCTCGTTGGTGACCACCGCGTCCCAGACCTGCGTCGTGCGCCCCAGGTGCGCCGGGGTCGCCCGGCAGCAGATGGCCCCTTCCAGGGCGGTGCCCAGGAAATTCGACTTCAGCTCGACCGTCGTGAAGCCCTTCGCCCCCTCGGGCAGGAGCCGGACGCACCCGTAGCCGGCGCTGGTGTCGGCCAAGGCGATCACGCTCGCCGCGTGGAGGAATCCGTTGGGTGCCATGAGCGCCCGCCGCACGGCGAGGCGGCTTTCCACCCCTTCCGGGTCCACCTTCACGAACTCGATGCCCAGCAGGCCGGGCAGGTAGCCCTCCCCGCGGCGGTTGATCTCTTCCATGGTCATGGCGGCCTACTGTACTCGATTGGCAAACGCGCCTTCCGAGTGCCAGTCGGAGGAGTCGCGAAAATGTGGCAAGCGCTTTGCTAGTCAGGAAGCATCATGCTATTTTTTTCGCACGGGGTGGCTTTACCGACGAGAAAAACGGAAGGTAGGTATCGAAAATGTCGGCGATTCCCATAGCAGGCTTCAAGGACGTCTACGACGTTCCCTCCGTCGAGAAGGCGCTCCACGAGCTCCCGGCCGGCGCGAACGAAGCGCTGCGCGCGCTCTACGAGAAGATGCTCCGCCTCGGGGGCCAGCGCTTCACCGTGAAGCCTTCCGCCCTTCCCGAGATGGACGCGCTGTTCGAGGAGCTGCCCAACTTCACCGAGGTGCTGGAGGACATTCGACGCCACCTCGCGCTGTGCGTCGACACCGAGGACTCGGTGGAGCTGCCGCCGATGCTGCTGCTCGGCGAGCCCGGGATCGGCAAGACGCACTTCGCGCGCAAGCTCTCGGAGCTGCTCGGCACCGGCTACGGCTTCGTGCCGATGATCTCGCTCACCGCCGGCTGGGTGCTCTCGGGCGCCTCGTCGCAGTGGAAGAACGCCAAGCCGGGCAAGGTCTTCGACACGTTCCTCAACGGCGAATACGCCAATCCGGTGCTGCTCGTGGACGAGATCGACAAGGCGGCGAGCGACGGCCAGTACGACCCGCTCGGCGCGCTCTACGAGCTGCTCGAGATCGACACCGCCACCCGCTTCATCGACGAATTCGTCGAGTTGCCGATCGACGCTTCCGGCGCGGTATGGCTCGCCACGGCGAACGAGGCGGCGCGCATCCCGGAGCCGCTCCTGAGCCGGCTCACCGTGTACGAGATCGACCCGCCCGACACCGAAGGCGCGGCGCGCATCGCCTGCAACATCTACCGCGACATCCGCGACGCGCACGAATGGGGCAGGCAGTTCCCCGAGGAGCTCTCGGCGCCGGCGCTCGAGCGCCTCGCATCGCTGCCCCCGCGGGAGATGCGGCGCGCGCTGCAGTCGGCGTTCGGCAAGGCGAAGCTCGCCGGCCGGCGCGAGGTCGGCCCGGACGACATCCAGGACGGCCGGGCCAAGAAGACGCGGATCGGCTTTTAGCTACGTGTAGGCGAGTAATCGCCCGCAGGCGATTACCGAGGTCCACGCGAGCAGCGACACTCCCCCGGCGAGCTTTGCGCGGAAGGGCGTCGGCGCGCCGACGTCCCATTCGCCCTCGCTCCGGCCCGTGTGGAAGACCGCGGCATTGATGCCAGCGGCGACGATCAGGACCATCTTCACCAGGAATACCGGGTTGGCGATGAACTCGGAGGCGTGGGCGACGAACATGGCGAGGCCGCTGGGCACGATCAGGAGGAAGCTCGTCGCGCTCCACGGAAGCACATGCCGGGCGAGCTTCGAGACCGGGACATTTCTGGACAAGCCCAGAAGCCTGAGGTCGAGGACCACGATGGAGCCGAAGAGCAACGCCAGGCCGACGATGTGGACGACTTCCACGATCGGGTAGAGCCAAAGCGACTGGCGCATCGCCTGGCCCAGGCCGGAGGCCTCGATCGCGCCGATCGGGCCCGCGGCGGGCGTCATCTCAGCTCGACCGCCTTACCGTCCACGACGATGCGCTCGGCGCGCAGCTCCTCGGGCTTCTCGCGGTTCGCGTAGCCCTCCACAGTCGCCGTGCGGCCCTTCGCAATCAGCTCGCGCGGGAGCCCGCGGCGCTCCATCCGGGAAGGCGGCGCGAGCACCACGAGCCACGTCTTGCCAGGCGTCTCGAGGTGGACGAAGCCGTGCGGATGCTCGTAGCCGGATTCCAGAATCTTGCCGGTCAGCTTGAGCGTCTTCGTGCTGTCGTACGCGCTCCATCCGTGGTGCGCGAGCGCCACGGCCGGCAGCGCCACGAGCGAAAGAAGAATCCTTTTCATAGCCTTTCCCCGATCCAGGGTCCAACCGATTGCAGCGCGCCCGGAAGCTTCGATGCGTCCGTGCCCCCGGCCTGCGCCATGTCCGCCCGCCCGCCGCCCTTGCCGCCGACCTGCTGGGCGACGTAGTTCACCAGCTCCCCGGCCTTGACCTTCCCGGTGAGGTCCGCGGTCACGCCGGCGATCAGCGACACCTTCCCGCCGCTCACGGCGCCGAGGACGATGGCCGCGGACTTCAGCTTGTCCTTCATCCGGTCCACGGTTTCGCGCAGGGTCTTCGGATCCGCGTCGTCCAGCGCCACGGCGAGCACCTTGGCCCCCTTCACGTCGATCGCCTGGGCGCTCAGGTCGCCGCCCTGGCCGCTGAGGAGCTTCGAGCGCAGCCGGGCGATCTCCTTCTCGAGCGCCTTCTTCTCCTCGACGAGGCCGGTTACCGCCTTCTCCACGCTTCCGGCGCCGGGCTGGGCGCGGATGGTGCGCGCCACCTCGCGGAATTCCTTGAGCTGCAGGTTCATCACCGCGAGCGCGCTCTCGCCGGTCGTCGCTTCGACGCGCCGGATGCCGGCCGCCACGCCGCCTTCGGAAAGGATCTTGAAGACCCCGATGTCGCCGGTGCGCGCGACGTGCGTGCCGCCGCAGAACTCCCGCGACGAGCCGATGTCGAGCACCCGCACCTCGTCGCCGTACTTCTCGCCGAAGAGCATCACTGCGCCGGAGTTGCGCGCCTGCTCGATCGGCATCACCTGCGCGCGCGTGGGCGTGTTCTTCAGGATCTCGGCGTTGACCCGCCGCTCGACCTCCTGGATCTCCTCGTCCTTGAGCGGCTGGTTGTGCGAGAAGTCGAAGCGCGTCTTGTCCGGATCGACGAGCGAGCCCTTCTGCTGGACATGCGGCCCCAGGACCTCGCGCAGCGCCTTGTGCATGAGGTGCGTAACCGAATGGTTGCGCAT
>DASPMF010000147.1:0-2811 GCA_035627155.1 Burkholderiales bacterium
GCTCGTCCTTCACGAGCGGCGCGGCGCCGAGCAGGTTGCCGGCGAGCTGCCGGCCGATCTGGATTTCCTCCTCCTCGGAAGTCTCGCTGAGGAAGCCGGGCGTGGCCGCAGGTGCCGCCTGCTGCTCCGGCTTTTGGAGGTTGCGAAGGACGTCGCCGAAGAGCCCCGGAAGCTGCGCCATCGCGACGCCCGGAAGGAATGCGAGGAGGAGGAGCGCGCGTTTCATTGCGAGGGCGGCGCCAGGTAATCGACCTTCTGCGGCGCCAGCTGGCCGCGGCGCGCGAAGCTCTCGCCTTCCGCCTTCGGCACGCGCAGCGCCTCGAGGCGCTTCAGCTCCGGCTCGTTGAACTGCGCGCTCTTCAGCTGCTCCTCGTCGAGGCCGCGCACGCCGAGGGTGGCGGTGGTCTCGCTGCGCCGCTCGCTGCCGAGCGAAACCACTTCGGAGAGCCGCTGCCCCAGGCTCGCTTCGCCCGCGGGCGCGCCCTTCATCACGTAGAAGGAAAGCGTCCAGCCGGTCGTGGCTCCGAACACCACCTGCGACCACGCCTTCTGCTGGCCGGTGATCTCGAAGCGCGCGCCCTTCTCCACCTTGCCGGTGACCGGCGCGCCGGCGACCGGCTCGGCGCGCAGCTCGAGCTCGCGCGTGGCGTAGCCGGGCTCCGCGAGCGCCGCCCCCGGAAGGAGGGCGACGGCGAGGAGCAGCGCCCTCAGCACCGGCCGCGGTCGCAGATCGGCTTGGTGAACGGGAAGACCTTCGTCAGCCCGAGGATGTCGGTGATGAGAAGCACGAGGAAGATGGTGAGGATCAGGCCGACCACGCCGCCGGCGGGCAGCTCGTCGATGTGCGCCGCCACGAGCTTCGCCTCGTCGTCGGTCATGGAAGCGACGCGGTCCTTCACGTCCTCGGCACGCACGCCGTAGGCCTCGAGCTTCGCACGCACCTCCGCCCGCTCCAGGAACGCGCTGACGCGCCCCCGCTCGCCCGGAAGCGCGGCTTCGGTGGAGAGCATCGCTGCCTGCGCTCCGGGAAGGAAGCCGGGGCCGGCGATGCAGAAGACCAGCACGGCGGCGACGATTCGGCGGAAGCGGTTCATGCGGCGTCTCCTTGGATTGTTGCGCCGCGCGAGTGTACCGGAACGCTGCTTGCTAGCGTCCGTTGAATTCTTCACAGGAGGTACCGATGAGAAAGCTCGCACTCTCCCTTCCCCTCGCGGCGCTCGCGGCGCTCGCCCTTGGCTGCGCGGTCGAGGAGCCGCGCGTCGCCCAGCCGGTCACGTCCTCCGGCACGCCGGTAAGGACGACCAGCGGCGCGCCGGTGGTCAGCTACGGCGCCATGCCGGTCCGGCCCGTCTCCGGCGTCGTTGCGCCCGTGGCGACCATCCGTCCGGGCACCGGCACGGTGGAGACCGTGACTGCGGTCCCGTTCGTCGGCTCGGCGTCGACCGGCGGCGGCTCGGCCGGCAGCGCTTCGCGCCTGGGCATCCGCATGAGCGACGGCTCGGCCCAGCTGGTGGACTACGACGGGCGCGACATCACCGTCGGCTCGCGGGTCGAGCTGACGAGCGACGGCTTCATCAGGAAGCTTTGAGCCACCCGGTCAGGGCGGCCAGCAGGAGGCCGACGAGGCCGCCCACGACCGTGCCGTTGATGCGGATGAACTGGAGGTCCGGGCCGATGTGCCGCTCGAGCTCGTCGACCAGCTTCTCCTCCTCCCACGCATTGATCTGGTCCTCGACGAAGCGGCCGAACTTCGCCCGGTGCTCGGCGACGAGCGCCGGCACCGCGGCGAGG
The DNA here is from genome assembly GCA_035627155.1 of Burkholderiales bacterium. Taxonomy (GTDB): domain Bacteria; phylum Pseudomonadota; class Gammaproteobacteria; order Burkholderiales; family SG8-39; genus SCGC-AG-212-J23. The sequence continues at coordinate 1,792 of DASPMF010000147.1, forward strand.
ATCTGTTCGTCGATCCACTGGCGGATCGCGGCGTCCGCCTCGAGCTTCGCGCCCAGTCCGTGCGCCATCGCGGCCAGGCGCGAGCGCACGGCCGAGGGCTCGCGCGCGAGGTCCGCGGCGAGCCAGGCGCGCAGCGCCCCCCACACGCTTCCCAGGTAGCGCGAGAGCGCCGGGCTCGCGAGAAGCTCGTCGCGCAGCGCGTCCGCCTTCGCACGCAGCGCCGGATCGGTCCTCAGGCGCGCCACGAAGGCGGCGACGAACGCATCGAAGCGCCGACGCAGCTCGTGGTCCCGGTCGCGGCGGACCTCGGAAACCTTGCGCAGCGCGACCTCGACGATGCGCAGCGCCGCGCGCTCGTCGAGCTTGAGGTTGAGCACGTCGTTGATGCTCTTCAGGTAGCGCGGGGCGGCGCGCGCCACCTCCTCGGCGATGAAGCGCCGCGTGTCTTCCCTTTGGAGAAGGTCGTCCAGGCCGCCCAGCGCCTCGTCGAAGAGCGCGTGGTGGCGGCCGTTCTCGGTCAGCACGTCGAGCACCTGCGCCGCCGCCGCGGCCGTGTCGAGCCTGCGCAGCGCTTCGTCGACCTGCCGGCCGATGAAGGCTTTCACGCGCTCGTCGTCGAGCGCCTGCAGCCCGTAGGCGAGGAAGCGGCCGGCATACGCGGCGAGCACCGCGGCGTTGCCGGGCCTGAGCAGCCAGCCGGAGAGCGTGCGCGCCGGCTGGAACGCCGCAATGCGCGCGACCACCGCCTCGGTGGAGAGGAAGTTCTGCTGGATGAACTCGGACAGGCCCTGCGCGATGCGCTGCTTGTTGCGCGGCAGGATCGCCGTGTGCGGGATGAAGCGCAGGCCGAGCGGATGGCGGAACAGCGCCACCACTGCGAACCAGTCCGCGATCGCGCCGACCATCGCCGCCTCGCAGGTGCGGGCGACGTACCACAGCCACGGATGGCGCGGCTCCAGGAAGCTTGCTGCGACGTAGGCGCCGGCGACGAGGACGAGCAGCCCCGTCGCAAGGCGCTTC
>DASPMF010000148.1:0-13058 GCA_035627155.1 Burkholderiales bacterium
CCAGCGGCGAAAGGCGACCCATCAGGACGAAGTACATCCCGGAGTAGCTCAGCGTGTGCTCTACGGTGGCCAGATCGGCGGGCGTCTCCACGATGCAAAGGAGCGAGCGGTCGCGCCGAGGCGAGCGACAAAGCAAGCAGAGCTCGTCTTCGGAGAAGTTGTTGCAGAGGGTGCATCGGCGCACGGTCTCCAGCGCCTGCGAAAGCGCCTGCGCCAGCTGCGAGGCGCCCGACCGGTCGTGCTGGAGAAGGTGGTAAGCCATCCGCTGCGCGGATCGAGGACCGACACCGGGGAGCACACGCAGCGCCTCGACCAGGCGCTCCACTCCCTGTGGAGACGGAACCTCGGGCGACGGCCGCGGCTTCAAAACGGCAGCTTGAACCCGGGCGGCAAGCCCAGCCCTGCCGTCATGCCGCTCATTTTTTCGGCGATCGTGCTTTCCACGCGATGCGATGCATCGTTGAAGGCCGCCGCGACGAGATCCTCCAGCATCTCGCGATCATCGCCGACGAGCGACGGGTCTATGGACACGCGCTTGACCTCGTACTTGCACGTCATCTGAACTTTCACCATCCCGGCGCCCGACTGGCCTTCGACCTCAAGCGTCGCGAGTTGCTCCTGCATCCGGCGCATGTTGTCCTGCATCATCTGCGCCTGCTTCATCAGCTGCCCGATATTGCCCTTCATTTCTCGGTATCCCGAATGGTGGTGTCGACGACCTTTCCGTCGAACAGGTTGACGAGGTCCTTCACGAAGCCGTCCGCCTGCACAGCCTGCGTGGCTTCGGCGCGGCGGGCGCTCCGGTCGCTTGCCTCGATCGCGGCTGCGCTCGCACCGGACGCTTCACCGACGCTTACCTTCACGGTACAGGGGGTACCGAAGTGCTGGTCGAGCGCTGCCTTGAGCTTTTCCTGGTAGCTGCGCTCTGCGAGGTAGGCCTTCGCTTTGGGTACCAGGAGTTCGAAGACGTTTCCTTCCCGGCTGCGCAATTCCGAGTTGCGCGCGAGCTCGCGCGCCGCGCCCGTCACCGGGAGCTCCTTGGCGAGACTCGGCCAGTCGGCAGTCGGCGCGGGGCGGTTGGCTGAGGTTGCGGGCGGCACGGAAGCGGAACGTTGCGGCCGAGCTTGCTTCACGGCGGGGTCGTCGCCTTGCTCGGGCCGGAACACGTGCATTCGGAGAACGCTCATGACGAATCCCGCATGTTCGTCCGGCGCGAGAGCCAGGTCCTGCCTCCCCTGGAGCGCGATCTGATAGCACAACTGCACATGCTCGGCGTCGAGCCGGCGGGCAAGGGAAACGATGCGTCCATGCTCCGGCAGGTCCTCGTCCAGCGCATCGGGAACCGTCTGAGCCATGGAGACGCGCAGGAGCAGGCCCGCAAGGTCAGTCAGGCCGGCATCGAATGAGAGGCTGCGAGATTGCATCTCGTCGGCGATCGCTATCGCGCCCGCAGCGTCCCCGGTGCACAGGCAGTCGAGTAGCCGCAGCAGGTAGTCCCGGTCCACGGCGCCGAGCATGTCTGCGACGTTCTGCGTCGCAAGCTTTCCCGCGCCATGCGCGATCGCCTGGTCAAGCAGCGAAAGCGCATCGCGCATGCTTCCGGCTGCCGCGCGAGCAATGAGCAGCAACGGCTCCTTCTCATGATCGATGCCCTCCTGCGCAAGAACGCGGCCCAGGTGTTCGACGATGGCAGCCGGCGGCATCTGCTTGAGGTTGAACTGAAGGCAACGGCTGAGGACGGTTACGGGAATCTTCTGCGGGTCGGTCGTAGCCAGGACGAACTTGAGATGCTCGGGCGGCTCCTCCAGCGTCTTGAGCATCGCGTTGAACGCCGAGGTGGAAAGCATGTGAACTTCGTCGATCACATAGACCTTGTACCGCCCCCGGGTGGGGGCGTACTGCGCCGTTTCCAAGAGCTGGCGCATTTCATCGACCTTGGTATTGGTCGCGGCGTCCACCTCGAGCAGGTCAACGAACCGCCCGCCGTCAATCTCCGTGCACGCAGCGCACTTGCCGCACGGTTGGGCCGTCAGCCCTGTCTCGCAGTTGAGGCACTTCGCGAGGATTCGGGCGAGGGTCGTCTTGCCGACCCCGCGCGTCCCCGTGAAAAGGTACGCATGATGCAGACGATTGCTTTCGAGCGCGTGCCGGAGCGCGCGAACGACGTGCTCCTGCCCTACGAGGCTGCCGAAGTCCCTCGGCCGCCATTTCCGCGCAAGTACCTGATAGATCATGCGTATAAAGAAATTAAAGGCGAGCCCGACCCCCGGCACTCGCAGGGACCAGCTGTGGCTGCTTCCTTCCGGACCTGACCAGGTTCACCGGACTGCGATGCGGGGAGGCCCGCCTGCTTCCATTATGCCGCAGCGAAACACCTTGCGCCGTCAGGTAATCGCAAGCGCCCAGTCAGGCCGGTGTTCGTGGGGCCGGTTAACCTGCCTGAATCCTCCTCCATCGCTGCATCAGCGCGATGGTTCGACGCCCTGCGGCGCAAGCCGCCGGGCGTTTTTCTTCCGCGTCGCGCCCCTGCTACCATCCTCGGATGGGTACATCGCTGCGCGCTTCGCTTTTTTTCGGCTACGCCCAGTTCCTGAGCTTCTTCGGCATGCGCGCGCGGGCCCTGGAGTTCATCGAGCTGACCCTGCTGACGGACCCCAAGCACCAGCGCGCGTGGACCTTCGCGGGCTTCCTGCAAGCCCAGCGCAACAGCTATGACGCCGCGATCGCCTCGTTCCAGCGTGCCGTGGAGCTCCGGCCCGGCGACGCCGATTCACTCTTCAACCTCGGTTTCGCTTTGCAGCACGTCGGACGCCATGAGGAAGCAATCGAGCGCTTCGACCGCGCAATCGAGGCCAACCGGTTTCTCGACCGCGCCTGGTACGGCGCCGGCATATCACTCGACAAGCTCGGCAGGTACGAGGCCGCGGCCGAGCGCTTCGCGGAGGCGGGAAAGCTCCAGCCGATGAATCCCTACGCGGCGTACCACCGGGCTGCCATGTGCTCCAAGCTCGGCCGCAAGGACGAGGTGAACTCGGAATACGAGCGGGTCAAGGGGTTCGACCCCAAAGTGGCGGCCCAGATGGAACGGGACTTCGGCGCCGGGCGCGCCTGACTCATTCGGCGCGCTTGCGCTCAAGGAAGTCGCTGCAGTCCACCCGCCCGCTGCCGCAGACTTCCGGGAGCGCCCAGAACACCACACCGATCCAGATCCATACGACGAGGAGGAATGCGACGTACGGGATATGGCGGTCGATCACGAGCCTCGGGGTGATGAATCGGGTAGCCTTGAGGACCGGATTCGTGACCACGCTGAGGATCTGGTAGAAGACGTTCTTCTCACGGTGCTGGCCCGCGAGGATGTAAAGGAGGCCACGGCCGAGGAGGAACATCGCCGCCAGCTCGGCGAGGGCCTTGGCTACCACAATGGCGAGAAGCTCGAGCTGCATGGCCGGTTAGTGTAAAAAAAAAGCCCGCGCACTGCGCGGGCTCGTTTCTACCGAAAGCGCCTTAGGTGCCGCGCGTGTCGATATCGCCGGCAAGCACCGGGTAGCGGACGTGGTCGACCAGTTCCTGCGTCTCGCGGTCAGGCGCCGGCGTCAGCAGGCTCACGATGATGATCACCGCGAATCCGACCGGAATCCCGAAGAGTCCAGCGGAAATCGGCTGGATGTCCCACCACAGTTCCACGGGCTTCGTCACTCCGAACACCCCGCGCAACCAGGCCTGCGTAGTTGCCATGTAATAGAACGTGACGCCGAGGCCTGCAATCATGCCCAGCGTTGCGCCCCACTTGTTCGCGCGCTTCCAAAAGATGCCCAGCACCAGTGCCGGGAAGAACGAGGAAGCTGCGAAAGAGAAGGCCGCGCTCACCAGGAACAAGATGTCCGCAGGCTTCTGAGCCGCCACGGCGGCCGCCGCAATCGCCACGATCAGGAGCAGGATCTTCGAGATGGTCACGCGCTTCGCAGTGGACGCCGTCGGGTCGATCATCTTGTAGTAGAGATCGTGGGACAGCGCGTTGGCGATCGTAAGCAGCAGCCCGTCGGCAGTCGAGAGCGCCGCAGCCAAGCCGCCCGCGGCAACCAGCCCGGAGATCACGTAGGGCAGCCCCGCGATTTCCGGCGTAGCCAGCACCACGATGTCCCCGCCGATCGCAATCTCCGCGCGCTGCAGGATGTTGTCCCCGTTCACGTCCGCGATGTTGATCAGCGCGGCGTCGACGTTCCGCCATGCCGCCACCCAGGCCGGCAGCTTGTCGATCGGTGTGCCGACGAGCAGCGTGTATATGTCGTACTTCACGAGCACCGCGAGGGCGGGCGCAGAGAAGTAAAGCAGGAAGATGAAGAACAGCGACCAGGTCACCGACTTCCGCGCCTCACGCACGCTGGGGGTGGTGTAGTAGCGCATCAGGATGTGCGGCAACGCAGCGGTTCCGACCATCAGGCAGAAGACGAGCGCCAGGAAGTTCCGCCGGCTGATATCGCGAGCCTTGTCGTCCTTTCCGGGGAAGGCCTCGGCGTGCCGGCTAATCGGCGCGCCGCGGGCCGCAAGCGCCGCTTCCCGCTTGTACATCGCGGCGGCGGCTTCCGCGCTGGCCGGGACAGCGGCCTCGGCGGCCTTGATCCGGTCGGGAAGCGCGTTTTGAGCCTTGAGCTCGTCGACCTTCTTCATGCCGGCGGCACGGTCCGCCTCGAAGGCCTTCGGCACGTCCTTCAGCTTCTCCCGCGCCGCTGCGGCGCGATCGGCGAAGATCTTGCGAACCTCGTTCTCCTTGGGATCGTTTGCAAGCTGCTCCTCGCGCGCCGAAACCTTTTCGAGGACCTTGCCGTACACGACGTGCGGAATCGGGAAGCTGGTGTGCTTCACCGACAGCCAGACGAGCGGGATGAGGTAGGCAATGATCAGGATGATGTATTGCGCCACCTGCGTCCATGTGACCGCACGCATACCGCCGAGGAACGAGCAGACGAGAATGCCCGCGAGGCCCAGGAAGACGCCCAGCTCGAGCGGCACGCCGACCAGGCGCGTCGTGATGATGCCGACGCCATAGATCTGCGACACCACGTAGGTGAAGGAGCAGAGGATGGCTGCGAGCACGCCGATGAAGCGGGGGATGTTCCCGCCGTAACGCGCCCCGAGGAAGTCCGGAATGGTGAACTGCCCGAACTTGCGAAGATAGGGCGCGAGGAAGAAGGCCACCAGACAGTAGCCGCCGGTCCAGCCCATGATGAAGGCGAGGCCGCCGTAGCCGGCGAGGTAAAGAGTGCCCGCCATGCCGATGAACGACGCGGCGCTCATCCAGTCCGCTCCCGTCGCCATGCCGTTGAACATCGCCGGAACGCGACGGCCCGCGACGTAATACTCCGCGATGTCGGCCGTGCGGCTCATGATGCCGATCCCGGCATAGAGCGCAATGGTCGCGAACAGGAAGATGTAGCCGATCCACCGCTGCGGCAGCCCGGCTTGCTCGGCAAGCGCGAGCACAATCACGAAGGCGACGAAGCCGCCCACGTAGAAGCTGTAGGCCTTCTTGAGGAAGGCGGTGAACTGCGCCTGGGTTTGTGCTTTGGTAGCCATTATTCTTCTCCCTCCGAGACTCCGTACTCCTTGTCGAGCCGGTTCATGTACCAGGCGTAGAACCCGATCAGCAGGACGTAGGTCGCCGGCGCGCCTTGCGCCCCGACCCAGAACGAAAACGGCCAGCCAAAGAAGTTGAAGTTGAGGTCGCGGGCGAAGAATCCGATCACGTACGTCACGAGCGCCCAGATTGCGAGCAGGATGACCGTGATCGTGAGGTTCTTGCGCCAGTACTCTTTATGTTTTTCTGAAAGTTCCAATCGAGCCTCCCGTCTGGATAAGAACTGCTGCCAAGAGCAACTTCCCTAGTATTAGCAGGGATACTTACAGCATTCTTACGATTCCGCAAATCAGATCAGCCCTATTGCGCTGCACAAGGCGCCAAGGGCCATGGAAGAAGCGCCAAAGAAAACCGATGCGCTCGCCAGATAAGCAGCGACATCGCCCTTGCAATCCAGCATGACCGGAATTCCGGCGGAGCAGATTCCCAAGCCGTAAAGGAAGGCACCAACGCTCGCTATGACGAGTAGCGGAACGATCAGCACGGCGCCGCAGAGGAACACCGGGGTGCTCGCGTAGCACGCGAGTGCCAACGACCTGCGCCAGTTCCGGGCCGCGGCGAACAACGGGGCAAGAACGTAGAAGCCGCAAGCCAGCAGGATCACGCAGGCCAAGCCTAGCAGGAACGTGGCCAGGGCACTCGCCAGCACGGATTCCGGCGCCCCCTGCCACGCCCGTCCGAGTGGCCAGGTCACGGCGGGAAGCAGCGCCAGTGGACAGGCGTAGGCGAAGAAGGCCTTCGTCCACCCCGGATCCTCTTTGCGGATCTCGGACCAGGTGGCCTGGGGGTGCAGCAGGATGCCGAAAACTCGACTCACCGAGTACCCGAAACGCGGCGTGGCGGAGAGAGTGGGATTCGAACCCACGGTACGCTATTAACGTACACACGCTTTCCAAGCGTGCGCCTTAAGCCACTCGGCCATCTCTCCGGGAGGGCGGATTTTATCAGCGCAGGAGGGCCGCGATCCGGCACAGCAGCTCCGCGTTGGAAAAGGGCTTGACCACGTAGAGGTCGGCGCCGGCCTCCATTCCCTGTCGCGTTTCAGGCTCACGGCCCCGGGCAGAAAGCATGACGACCTTGATTGCGCGCCATTCGGGACGCTCGCGGATGCGCCGGCACACGTCGTAGCCGCTCAGCTCGGGCATCATGACGTCCAGGAGCACGAGGTCCGGCACTTGCGCCTCCAGCTGCCTCAGTGCTTCCTCCCCGGTCGACGCGACCGCGACCTCGTATCCCGCCCTGCGCAGCACGAACTCCAGGGCCGTGACGATATTCGGTTCGTCATCGGCTACCAGGACGCGCCTGCTCATGGGGCCATCGGGAGCGCAACCAGCCCGCGTCCTTTGGCCGTTCGATCTATGGGGAGCAGGAAGGAGAAGCAGGCGCCCGCGCCCGGCGTGCTCTCGACCCACATCCGGCCGCCGAAGTGCTCGACGATTTGCTTGCTGATGTGCAACCCGAGCCCGCTGCCGTGGGGCTTCGCGGTCAGCGTGTCCCCGCCCTGCCGGAACTTGTCGAAGATCAGCGCCTGCTCCTCCGGCGCGATCCCCGGTCCGTTGTCCCGCACATCGACCCTGACGTAGCCATCCATGTCGGCCGCGGAAACCCGGACGCGGCCGGTTCCAGGCTGGCAGAACTTGGCGGCATTCGAAAGAAGGTTGAGCATGACCTGGATCAGCCGGTCCACGTCGGCACGGACCGGAGGCATGGAGGCGGGAAGCGCGAGGTCGACCTCGATGCACCGTTCCTCGAACACCTGGCTCATGCCGGTGACGGTGTCCGCGATGACCTCCCCCATGTCGACGCGCGACTCGTGCCATTCGGCCCGGCCCGATTCGATCTTCGCCAGGTCCAGCACCTGGTTGATCAGGCGCGTCAGCCGTTCCGTCTCCTTGGTGATGATGCCGAGGAACTTCATCCTCTGTTCCCGCTCGATGTCCGGGTCCTCGTACAGGATCTGCGTGAAGGCGCGGATCGAGGTCAGAGGCGTGCGCAGTTCATGCGTGACCGTGGACACGAAGTCGTCCTTCAGCCGGTCCAGCTCCGTCAGGCGCTCGTTCGCCGCGCGCAGCTCCGCCGTCGCGGCCTCGAGCTCGCGCGACTTCTGCTCGAGTCGATGGCTGTAGACCACGACCTGCGAAGCCTCGTCGAGGATCTCGCGAACCTCCTCGAGGGTCAGGGCCTCCTCCTTCACGACCGAGGCCACCATGACGCGCGCGGAGGCGGCCCCGATGGCGCCGGCGAGCTGCATCTCCACGAAATGCACCAGCGCAGCGTCGGCCAGGAGGGCCTGCTTCGGCCAGGTCACGCCGCGTTCTGCCGCGTAACTGCGGAACGCTTCGTCGGCGGATTCCACGCCGGTGAACCGGGCGAGCAGGCTGTAGAGCTCCGGCATGGCCGCGGTGCCGCGCCAGAAGCGCGCACCGCCGCTTTCGCCCGTATGCCGGAAGACGTCTACGAACAGGCTCGCCTGGCGATGTTCGTCGGCGCTCGGCGATGCGACCAACGACACCCCGACATAGCCGCCCACGTTTGCGATCATGCTCCAGACCATCGCGTGCGTGATCTGGTCGAGGCCTGAAAGCCCGAACAGGGCCAGCGGCCGCAGGAGCGCGATGCCGAAGGGACCGTTCTCGAGGAACCCGGCGGGCAGCCAGTCCGACCGGGCGAGCGCCGGAAGGAGCAACGTGTACAGCCACACCAGGAAGCCCGCGCTCAACCCGCACAACGCACCGAGCCGCGTACCGCCCTTCCAGAAGATGCCGCCGAGGACCGCCGGCGCGAACTGCGCCACCGCCGCAAACGAAATGAGGCCGATCGAGACCAGGGCGTACGCTTCTCCCGCCGCCTTGAAATACACGTAGCCGAGCACCAGGATGACGACGATCGCGCCACGCCGGATGCCGAGGAGCAGCCCGGTGAGGTCCGGCTGCTCGTTCAGGCGCAGCCGCTTCATGCGCAGGAGCACCGGCATGACGAGGTCGTTGCAGACCATGGTCGAGAGCGCAATGGTTTCCACGATCACCATGCCGGTGGCCGCGGATAGGCCGCCGATGAAGACCAGCAACGCAAGCAGCTCCTGCTTCTCCGCCATGGGGAGCGTCAGCACGAAGGTGTCCGCGTCGACCCCCTGGGGGAAGCGCAGCAGGCCGCCGAACGCGATGGGCAGGACGAAGATGTTGATCGCGAGCATGTACAGCGGGAACAGCCAGATCGCCTTGTTGAGGTGCTTCTCGTCCAGGTTCTCGATCACCGCGACCTGGAACTGCCGGGGCAGGAACAGGATGGCGAGCATGGAAAGGATCGTCAGCCACACCCAGGTGGCATAGCTGCCCGCGACGCCCTCGAACGGCGTGAGCATCGCCGCGAGCTTCGGGTCGGCGGCCGCGCGCCCGAAAAGGTCCCCGAACCCGTTGTACAGCCCGAAGGTGACGAAGATGCCGACGGCGAGGAACGCGAGCAGCTTCACGAGCGATTCGAACGCGATGGCGGCCACCATGCCCTGGTGATGCTCGGCCGCGTCTAGGTGCCGCGTGCCGAAGGCGATGGTGAACGCCGCGAGGATCATGGCGACCCAGAACGCCGTGTCGCTCCAGATGGTCAGGCCCGCAGCCTGCGCCGAAGGCATCGTGATCTCGGGGTACTGGACGAGGATCGAATAGCTGCTCGAGATAGCCTTCAGCTGCAGCGAGATGTAGGGGAGGATGCCGATGACCGCGATCACCGTGACCAGTCCGCCGAGGAGGGCGCTCTTGCCGTAGCGCGAAGCCACGAAGTCGGCCAGCGAGGTGATTCGGTTCTGCTTCGAGATGCGCAGCATCTTGCGCACCACGATCCACCAGAGCGCGATCATGAGCGTCGGACCGATGTAGATCGGCAGGAACCCTACCCCGTCGCTCGCCGCGCGTCCGACGCTGCCGTAAAAGGTCCATGCGGTCGCATAGACGGCAAGCGAGAGGCTGTAGACGTAGGGGCTGGCGATCACCGGCCGTCCGGCATCGGCGCGCTGGTCCGCGTAGTACGCGATCGCGAACAGCAGCCCGAGGTACGCGAACGAGCTGAGGACGATGAAGGGGCCGTGCAGCATCGGCCCCTGCCCTATTCGTGCGCTTCGGCGACGAGCGCCATCAACACGATCAGCACCGCCCAGGCGAAGAAGATATACGCGTACAGCACCGGCACGCCCAGCACCGTCCCCGGCACGTTGAAGAGCCCGAGGACCGGGAAGTTGAAGAGCAGCACGCCCAGCATGCACAGCGCGACGAACCGGGGCGCGCGCATGTCGTTCATGCCGGACGCGCTACGTCGTCTGCTTCAGCTGCTCGAGGATCGCGGGGTTCTCGAGGGTCGAAACGTCCTGCGTGATCGCCTCGCCCCTCGCGATCGCCCGCAGCAGGCGTCGCATGATCTTGCCCGAGCGGGTCTTGGGCAGATTGTCGCCGAAGCGGATGTCCCTCGGCTTCGCGATCGGGCCGATCTCCTTCGCTACCCACTGCCGCAGCTCGTCGGCGATCTTCTTCGCGTCCTCGCCGGTCGGCCGCGGCCCCTTGGTGACCACGAACGCGACGATTGCCTCGCCCGTGAGATCGTCCGGTCGTCCCACCACCGCCGCCTCGGCGACGAGCTTCGAGTTGGCCACCAGCGCGGACTCCACTTCCATCGTGCCCAGGCGATGGCCGGAGACGTTCAGCACGTCGTCGATGCGGCCAACGATGCGGAAGTACCCGTCCTCGTCGGTGCTCGCACCGTCGCCCGCGAGGTAGAGCTTGTTCTTGAAGTCGTCCGGCCAGTAGGTCTTCTTGTAGCGCTCGGGGTCGCCCCAGATCGTGCGCAGCATCGCCGGCCAGGGCTTCGAGATCACCAGGATGCCGCCCTTCCCCTTGCCGACCGGCTGCCCGGTCTCGTCGACGATCTGCGCGAAGATGCCGGGAAGCGGCAGGGTCGCGGAGCCCGGCTTCGTCGGCGTGGCGCCGGGCAGCGGGGTGATCATGTGCCCGCCCGTTTCGGTCTGCCACCACGTGTCCACGATGGGGCAGCGCCCGCCGCCCACGGTCTCGTGGTACCACATCCACGCCTCCGGGTTGATCGGCTCGCCGACCGTTCCGAGGATGCGCAGGCTCGAGAGGTCGTACTTCTTCGGCAGATCGCCGCCGGCCTTGATGAGCGAGCGAATCGCGGTCGGCGCGGTATAGAAGACGTTCACCTTGTGGTCCTGGATGATCTTCCAGAAGCGTCCGGCATCCGGGTAGGTCGGCACGCCTTCGAACATCACCTCGGTCGCCCCGACCGCGAGGGGTCCGTAGCAGATGTAGGTGTGCCCGGTCACCCATCCCACGTCCGCGGTGCACCAGAAGATGTCCGACGGCTTGCTGTCGAAGACCCACTTCATCGTCACGGCGGCCCACAGCAGGTAGCCCGCGGTCGAGTGCTGGATTCCCTTGGGCTTTCCGGTGGACCCGGAGGTGTAGAGGATGAAGAGCGGATGCTCGGCGTTGACGAAAGTGGGCTCACACGTGTCGGCTTGGCCCTTGACGGCGTCGTCCCACCACGTATCCCGACCTGCGGCCATGGCGACCGGGCTTCCGCTTCGCTTGTAGACGATGACATTGCGGATCGCGTCGCAGCCGCCCATGGCGAGCGCCTCGTCGACGACCGGCTTGAGCGGGATCTCCTTGCCCCCGCGGAACTGGCCGTCCGCGGTGATGACCGCGATGGCGCCCGCGTCGATGATGCGTTCCTGCACGCTCTTCGCCGAGAAGCCGCCGAACACCACGGAGTGCGTCGCCGCGATCCGCGCGCAGGCCTGCATCGCGACGACCGCCTGGATCGACATCGGCATGTAGATCAGCACGCGGTCGCCCTGCTTGATGCCCTTCGCCCTGAGCGCGTTCGCGAACCGGCAGACCTCGTGATAGAGCTGCTTGTAGGTGATCCGCGTCACCTTTCCGTCGTCCGCCTCGAAGATGATCGCGACCTTGTCCGGCTGCGTCTTGAGGTGGCGGTCGAGGCAGTTGTAGGAGGCGTTCAACTCGCCGTCGTAGAACCAGCGGAAGAACGGCGCCTTCGCGTCGTCCAGGACCGTGGTGAAGGGCTTCGACCACAGCAGGTACTCGCGCGCAAGGCGCGCCCAGAATCCTTCGAAATCCCGCTCGGCCTCCGCATACAGCTTGCGATACGCCTCCATCCCCGGGATGTTGGCCTGCTTGACGAGGTCCGCCGCAGGCGGGAAGACGCGGGTTTCCTGCAGGACCGAATCGATGGCGGAAGACATCAGGTGTTCTCCTCCTTCTCAGACAGAAGCGCAGTTTCGATCAGCGGTCTTACACCGCGCTGACGCCGATAAGAGCACCAAATCAAAGGGCTGTAAAGGCTCCCTATGCTAGAGTTTCGTCCCCTCGGTTTGCCGTTCCTGAACGACCCGCGACGAGAATGAGAACAACCCCGGAGGAGCGCGCCATGCGCCCGCTGAAGCCCCTGCCCAACCTGATTTTCGCCAGCCGCTGGCTGCAACTGCCGCTCTACCTGGGCCTGATCGTCGCGCAAGGCGTCTACGTGTGGCTCTTCTGGCAGGAGCTTTACTACCTGCTGCTTGCAGCGTTCGGCAATACCGACGCGCTCTCGCACGTCATCGAGGCGGTCAGCGTCGAAGGCGGCGAACGCCCGACGAAGCTGAATGAAACGGTCATCATGCTCGTCGTGCTCGGCCGATCGACGTGGTGATGATTTCCAACCTGCTCATCATGGTCATCGTCGGCGGCTACGAGACCTTCGTGTCACGGCTCGGGCTCGAAAGCCATCCGGACCAGCCCGAGTGGCTGTCGCACGTGAACGCCTCCGTCCTCAAGGTCAAGCTGGCGACCGCGATCATCGGCATCTCGTCGATCCACCTGCTGAAGACGTTCATCAACGCCGCCGCGTATGACGAGAAGACGATCATCGCGCAGACCGGGATCCACGCCACCTTCCTCCTCTCCGCGCTCGCCATCGCAGCCTCCGATCGCCTCATGCCCGCCGGCGGCCACGGCAAGGAGCATGTATGACGACCATCCAGCGCGAGCACCTGGTGCAAAGCGTCGCCGACGCCCTGCAGTTCATTTCCTACTACCACCCGGCGGACTACATCCGCGCCCTGGGGCGCGCCTACGAGCGCGAGCAGTCCGTCGCGGCGAAGGACGCAATCGCGCAGATCCTCACCAATTCGCGGATGTGCGCGGAGGGCCACCGGCCGATCTGCCAGGACACGGGCATCGTGAACGTGTTCCTGAAGATCGGCACCGGGGTACGCTTCGCATTCGATGATGTCGAGGGCGCGATCAACGAGGGCGTGCGCCGCGCCTACCTGCATCCGGACAACAAGCTGCGCGCCTCCGTCCTGGACGAGTCCGATTTCGGGCGCAGGAACACGAAGGACAACACGCCC
>DASPMF010000149.1:0-8492 GCA_035627155.1 Burkholderiales bacterium
GTCCGGGACCTTCGTCGCCTGGGCGTTGGTGACCTCGATGTAATAGCCGTGCACCGAGTTGTACGCGACCTTGAGGTTCGGGATCCCGGTCCGCTGCCGTTCCTTCTCCTCCAGCGAGACGAGGAAGCTCCCCGCGTTCACCTGCAGGCCGCGCAGCTCGTCGAGCTCGGGGCTGTAGCCGTCGGCGATCACGCCGCCGTCGAGGAGCCGCGCGGACGGCTCGGCGTGCAGCGCCTTGCGCAGAAGCTCGAGGCAGTGGGCGGGAACCTCGAGGTCTTTCCTCAGCTTCTCCAGCAATCCGGCTCCGGCCGGAATGGCGCCCTGCAGCTCGGGGAGCAGGGCGAGGCTGTCGCGCAGGCCGGCGAGCTCCCGCGGGCGCGCGCTCTTCAACGCCAGGCGGGCGGTGATGCGCTCGACGTCGGAGAACTTGCGCAGGGTTTTCTGAACCTCGAGGAAATTGGAAAGCACGGAAACAGCATCGTGCCGGCCGGAGAGGAGCGTGCGGTCGCGCAGCGGGTGGTGCAGCCAGTGCCGCAGCAGGCGGCTCCCCATGCCGGTCGAGCATTCGTCGAGCAGCGAGAAGAGCGTCGGCGAGGGCTCGCCGCGCAGCGTCTCGGTGATCTCCAGGTTGCGGCGCGTGGCGGCATCCAGCCGCACGTACTGGCCCGCGCGCTCCGCGCTCACCGCCGTGACGTGGGCGAGCGCCTGGCCCTGCGTGCGCGCGGCGTAGTCGAGCACGGCGCCGCACGCGCCGATGGCCAGCGTCAGGTCCTCGCAGCCGTAGCCCGCAAGGCTTGCCGCGCCGAGCTGCTTGAGCAGGCGCTTCTTTCCCGCCGCCACGTCGAAGTGCCACGCCGGCAGCTTCGTCGTGAAGAAGCCTTCCACTTCCTCGGCTGCCAGGATCTCGGCCGGGCCGATCCGCCTCAATTCGTTGCCGAGCGCCTGCGGGGCGATCTCGGCAACCCGCATCACGCCCGATGCGAGCGAGATCCACGCGAGCCCGACGGTGCTGCGGTCCCTTGCAATCGCAAGCAGGACGTTGTCCGCCTTTTCGTCGAGCAGGGACGAATCGGTCAGCGTCCCCGGCGTGACGATGCGCGTGACCTGCCGCTCGACCGGTCCCTTGGCGAGCGCCGGGTCGCCGATCTGCTCGCAGATCGCCACCGATTCGCCGAGCTTCACCAGCTTGGCGAGGTAGTTCTCCACCGAATGCACCGGCACCCCGGCCATCTTCACCGGCGCGCCCGCCGACTGCCCGCGCTGCGTCAGCGTGATGTCGAGGAGGCGCGCCGCCTTCTCCGCGTCGTCGTAGAAGAGCTCGTAGAAGTCGCCCATCCGGTAGAACACCAGGATGTCCGGGTGCTCGCCCTTGATGCGAAGGTATTGCTGCATCATGGGCGTGTGCTCGGCGTGCATGTCGGTGCCGCATTTTAGAGGCTATGCGGCCGGCAGTGGCTCCAGGTCCTCCAGGACGAAAGGCAGCAGCTCGCTGACGTTGGGATGGATGCGGACGCGGCGCTGGAACTCCGGATAGGGCGTCTTCGCGTAAACGGCGTCGATGAGCGAGTGCACCGATTCGTCCGCGCTCGTGCCCAGAAGCGAGGCGCCCAGGATGCGTTGCGAGCCTTCCTCGACGTGGATCTTCAGGAAACCCGCGGTCTCGCCTTTCTCCACCGCACGCGCGACGCGGGACATGGGCCGCTTCGCCGCGAGCGCGCGGATCTTCTTCTCCCGGATCTCGGCTTCGCTCATGCCGACGCGACCGAGCGGCGGGTCGGTGTAGAGCGCGTAGACGGGAACGCGATCGGTCCACTTGCGCTGCGCGCCGTTCAACAGGTTGTCGGCGACGATTTCAAAGTCGTTGTAGGCCGTGTGGGTAAACGCGCCCTTGCCGTTGCAGTCGCCGAGCGCCCAGACGTTCGGGTTCGAGGTGCGAAGTCCCTCGTCCACCTCGATGTAGCCGCGCTTGTCCGTCTTGATGCCCGCTTTCTCCAGGCCCAGGTCCTCGGTGTTTGGCACTCGCCCTACCGCGAGCAGCACATGCGAGCCGTGCACCTCCGGCGCGCCTTCCTTGCACTGGACGCCGATCGCGACGCCGCCTGCGGTCTTCTTCAAGGCCAGGCATTCGGCGCCCAGGCGCACGTCGACGCCTTCGGCTTCGAGGAACGCCTTCACCGCCTGCGACACGTCCTCGTCCTCGCGGCCGATGAGGCGAGGGCCCATCTCCACCACGGTGACGCGCGAGCCGAAGCGCCGGAACGCCTGGCCGAACTCCAGGCCGATGTAGCTGCCGCCGATGATGACGAGGTGCTCGGGAACGAAGTCCACCTCCATCATCGAGACGTTGGTCCAGTACGGGACGGCTTCGATGCCGGGCATCTTGGGGACGAGCGGCCGGCCGCCGACGTCGACGAAGATCTGTGCGGCGGTGAGCGTTTCACCATTCACGTCGACGGCGCGCTCGCCGACGAAGCGCGCGTGGCCCTGGTAGACGCGCACGTTCTCCAGGCCGCGCATCCATTTCTCGACATTCCCGGCGGAGGCTGCGACGACCTCGTCCTTGCGCGCCTTCACGCGCTTCATGTCCACGCCCGTCGCGCCGTCGATCCGCACCCCGTACTCGCCGGCGCGCGCCGCGATGCGCGCGGCGTAGGCGCTGGCGATCAGCGTCTTGGTCGGCGTGCAGCCGTCGTTGACGCAGGTGCCGCCGAACCTGTGGCGCTCGATGACCGCCACCTTGCGCCCCGCCGCCGACAAGCGCGCCGCAAGTGCCGGCCCCGCCTGGCCGGTGCCGATCACGATCGCGTCGAACGCGTCCGCCATGCCCGATCCTACGGCGGCGAAGGCGGTCGTGTCTTGTCGCCGGGTTAAGATCGGGGAGAACTTCCTTCCGCCAAGACCTCGAGGACTCCATGGGATACGTCGACACGCAGCTCTTCATCAACGGCAAATGGCAGCAGCCCGCAGAGGGCAAGACCCTGCCGGTCCTGAACCCCGCGACCGGAAAGGAAATCGGCCGCGTCGCGCACGCGAGCCGTCCGGACCTGGACAAGGCGCTCGAGGCGGCGCAGAAGGGCTTCGAAGTCTGGCGCGACATGGTGCCCGCGGAACGCAGCAAAATCATGCGCAAGGCCGCGGCGCTCGTGCGCGAGCGCGCCGCCGAGATCGCGCCGCTGCTCACCCAGGAGCAGGGCAAGCCTCTCGCCGAAGCCAAGGTCGAGACGCTGGCGGCGGCGGACATCATCGAATGGTTCGCGGAGGAAGGCTTCCGCGTCTACGGCCGCATCGTGGCCTCGCGCATGAGCGTCACGATTCGCCAGATGGTGATCAAGGACCCCGTGGGGCCGGTCGCCGCGTTCACGCCGTGGAACTTCCCGATCAACCAGGTGGTGCGCAAGGTGGGCGCGGGGCTCGCCGCCGGGTGCTCGATGCTCGTCAAGGCGCCGGAAGAGACGCCGGCCGCGCCGGCCGCGCTCGTCAAGGCGTTCGCCGACGCCGGCATCCCGCCTGGCGTCCTGCAGCTCGTGTACGGCACGCCGGCCGAGATCTCGAGCTACCTGATCCCGCATCCGGTCATCCGCAAGGTCACCTTTACCGGCTCGATTCCGGTCGGCAAGCAGCTCGCCGCGCTCGCCGGCCAGCACATGAAGCGCGTCACCATGGAGCTCGGCGGACACGCGCCGGTGATCGTGTGCGACGACGCGGACATCGCGCTCGCCGTGAAGGCGGCGGGGGCGGCGAAGTTCCGCAACGCCGGCCAGGTCTGCATCTCGCCGACGCGCTTCCTCGTCCACAAGTCGATCGCCGGCGATTTCGCCCAGGCGCTCGCCGACCATGCCAAGGCGCTGAAGGTCGGCGACGGCCTCGCCGACGGCACGCAGATGGGCCCGCTCGCGAACGCGCGCCGCGTCGACGCGATGACGAGCTTCACCGAGGACGCCGTGAAGAAGGGCGCGAAGCTCCTCGCCGGCGGCCAGCGCATCGGCAACGCCGGCAACTTCTGGCAGCCGACGATCCTCGCCGACGTGCCGAAGGAAGCGAAGATCTTCAACGACGAGCCGTTCGGCCCGGTGGCCGCGATCCGACCGTACGAATCGCTGGAAGAGGCGATTGCCGAGTCGAACCGCCTACCCTACGGGCTGGCCGGCTACGCGTTCACCAAGTCGCTGAAGAACGCCGACCTGCTTTCGCGCCGCCTCGAAGTCGGCATGCTCTGGGTCAACATGCCGGCGATGCCTTCGGCCGAGATGCCCTTCGGCGGCGTGAAGGACTCCGGCTACGGCTCCGAGGGCGGTCCGGAAGCGCTGGAGGCGTACCTTAACTCCCGCGCGGTGGCGATCCAGAACGCTTGAACTGAGTTCGCCGGCCGCCGTGCGCCTGCGGCGCAGCGTGCTTTTCTTTCCCGGCCTCGCCACGGAGCGCTGGGACGAGGCGCTCGGTTCGGGCGCCGACATGGTGGTGTTCGACCTGGAGGACGGCACCTTGCCCGCGCGCCGGGCCGAGGCGCGTGCCGCGCTGCTGCCATGCTATGCGCGGCGGCGTGAGACCGCGGGACCGCTGCGCCTGCTGCGCGTCAACCATCCGCATGCCGAGGACGGCGTGCGTGACCTCCTCGCGGTGCTGGAATGCCCGGCGCCGCCCGACGGGCTCATCCTGCCGAAGATCGAGCACGATGAAGAAGTGCGCGCGGTGGCAAACCTGCTTGCGCCGCGCCACCCGGCGCTCGAGCTCGTCGTGCTGATCGAAAGTCCGCGCGGCGCGCGCAACGCAGCGCGGATCGCCGCCGCGACGCGCGGCCGGCCCGGGCCGCAGGTCAGCTGTCTTTTCCTCGGCACGGCGGACTTCAGCGCGTCGATCGGCTCCGACCTGGGCTGGGACGCGCTCGCGCACGCGCGGGCGCAGGTCGTGCTCGCCGCGCGCGAGGCCGGCATCGACGCGATGGACGGCGTTTGGTTCGATGATGCGGACACGCAGGGCCTGAGGGACGAAGCACGCCGCGTGGCGGCGATGGGATTCACCGGAAAGGCTTCGTACGACGCGGCGCAGCTGCCGATCATCCACGCTGCGTTCGCGCCGACGGACGCGGAAGTGGAGTGGGCTACTCGCGTGCTCGCGGCCAAGATGGTGAACGAGGCGATGGCGCGGCGTGCGCGCAACCTGCTCGCCCGGCATCAGGCCGCGACCGAGTCCTCGCGCATGCGGTAGTGCTCGAGCGGCGTCCCGCGCACCGTGGTGCGGATGAAGCGCCGGGCCTGGTTGAGCGGATAGTCGATGCGGCCCGAGTGCATCAGCGTGCCGCGGTTGTCCCACATCAGCGTGTCGCCGACCGACCAGACGTGCTCCCAGCGGTAGGCCATCGACTCCATCTCGTCGGCGAGCCGCTCGATGATCGCGTCGCTCTCGTCCTCGGGGATGCCGAGGATGCGCTGCGTGGTGTAAGGGTTGACGTAGATGCCGGGCTCCCCGGTCGCGGAGTGGCGCACGATGACCGGGTGGACTGCGGCAGTTTCCGTCTTCGCCGCGCCCTTAAGCGCCTCCGCGGCTTTCGCGGCCAGGGCGTTTCGCCTTGCCTGCCCGTACACGAACTCGGCCGAAAGGCCGTCGAGCCGGCGCTTCAGCGCCTCGGGCAGCGCGCGGTAGGCCAGCGCGGTGTTGGAGAAGCAGGTGTTGCCGCCCCGGTCCGGGATCTCCACGGAGTGCAGCAGCGTCGCCTTGGCCGGCGCGCGCTCGAACGACAGGTCGGAATGCCAGCCGTCGCGCGTATTCGGCGCCGCGCCGCGCGAGGCGCCCACCTCGTCGAACGTGCCGTCGGCCTTGCGGTTCGTCATCTGCACCACCTCCGGCACCTCGGGATGCTGGTAGGCGACCTGCACGTGAACTTGCAGCTCGCCGAAGTGCGCCGAGAAGTCCGCCAGCTGGCGCGCCGTCATCGGCTGGCGGCGGAAGACCAGCACCTTATGGCGGTCAAAGGCGGCCGCGATCGCCGCCGTTTCTTCCGGCGCGAGCGGCTTCGTCACGTCGATGCCGTGCACTTCGGCGCCGCACACGTCGCTCAAGGGTTCGATGCGAAGCGCCATCGTGCTCTCCGGTTCAGCGCGCCCATTCGCGCAGTGAAACTATAGGGCGCTGCCGGCCGCGGCGGGAAGGCATTTCGCGTCATCGCGACGTGCTGTAATCACGCCCCATCGTTTGCCGCACCGTTCTGGCATGCCGATTGCTGGCATGCACAACGCAGGAATGACCAACCATCCTCCGCAGTCGGGACAGAAGGAATCGCATCGACTGAGCGAAGAGCGCTTTCGCCTGCTAGTGGAAAGCGTCAAGGACTACGCCATCTTCATGCTCGATCCCGAGGGCTACGTGCTCTCGTGGAACGCCGGCGCGGAGCTGATCAAGGGCTACCGCGCCGACGAGATCATCGGCAGGCACTTCAGCACCTTCTATCCGCCGGAGGCCGGCGACTACCCGGCGCACGAGCTGCGCGTGGCGGCGGCGGAGGGCCGCTTCGAGGACGAGGGCTGGCGCGTGCGCAAGGACGGCTCGCGCTTCTGGGCCAACGTGGTGATCACCGCGCTGTACGGCTCCGGCCGCGAGCTGCTCGGCTACGCGAAGGTGACGCGCGACCTCACCGAGCGCAGGGCGCACGAGGAGGCGCTGAAGCACAGCGAGGAGCGCTTCCGCCTGCTGGTCGAGGGCGTGAACGACTACGCGATCTTCATGCTCGACGTGAACGGCGTGGTCGCGACGTGGAACAACGGCGCCGCCCGCATCAAGGGCTACCGCGCCGAGGAGATCGTCGGCCAGCACTTCAGCCGGTTCTATCCGCCCGACGCGGTCGAGAGCGGCTGGCCGGAGCACGAGCTGCGCGTCGCGACGGCGGAAGGGCGCTGCGTCGACGAAGGCTGGCGCGTGCGCAGGGACGGCTCGAG
The DNA here is from genome assembly GCA_035627155.1 of Burkholderiales bacterium. GTDB lineage: Bacteria > Pseudomonadota > Gammaproteobacteria > Burkholderiales > SG8-39 > SCGC-AG-212-J23. The sequence continues at coordinate 6,930 of DASPMF010000149.1, forward strand.
GTTCTGGGCGCACGTCACCATCACGGCCCTGCGCGATGAGGCGGGGCGGCTGCGCGGCTTCGCCAAGCTCACGCGCGACCTCACCGAGCGCAAGCGCACGGAAGCCCTGGAGACCAGCGGCGCGGAACGCGAGGCGATGCTGGAGGCGGAGCGCAACGCGCGCATGCTCGCGCAGCGCAGCGCACGCGTGAAGGACGAGTTCCTCGCCACGCTTTCGCACGAGCTGCGCACGCCGCTCAACGCCATCCTCGGCTGGGCGCAGCTGCTGCGCGCGCGCGGCACGCCCGAGCCGCCGGAGCTGCAACGCGGCATGGAGGTGATCGAGCGCAACGCGCGCGCGCAGGTGCGCCTGATTGACGACCTGCTCGACCTCAGCCGCATTCTGTCCGGGCGCTTCCGCCTCGACGTGCAGCAGGTCTCGCTGCTCGACATCGTGCGCGGCGCCCTCGATTCGATCGAGCCCGCGGCGCGCAGCAAGGGCATCCGCCTGGAGAACGTGCTGGATCCGAAGAGCGTCGTGGTCTCGGGCGACCCGGCGCGGCTGCAGCAGGTGTTCTGGAACCTTCTCAGCAACGCGGTGAAGTTCACCCCCAAGGGCGGCAGGATCCAGGTGCTGCTGCAACGGGTGAACTCGCACATCGAGTTCAGCGTCAGCGACACCGGCATCGGGATCCCGGCAAGCTTCCTGCCGCACGTGTTCGAGCGCTTCACGCAGAAGGACGGCACCACGCACCGCGAGTACGGCGGGCTCGGCCTGGGCCTGGCGATCTCCAAGCAGCTCGTGGACCTGCACGGCGGCACCATCCATGCGAAGAGCATGGGCGAAGGCGAGGGCGCGACGTTCGTCGTCACGCTGCCGCTCATCATGCTGAACAAGGAGGAAGGCGCGCCGGCGCGCGTGCATCCGGCCGCCGCGGAAAGCTCGGACGACGACGTCCCGGTGCCCAAGCTGGACGGCGTGCAGGCCCTCGTCGTCGACGACGAGCCCGACGCGCTCGAGCTCATCCGCCGCATCCTCCAGGACCAGGGCGCGACGGTCCTTGCCGCGCGTTCGGCGGACGAGGCGCTGCGCATGCTGGACAGCCATGCGTTCGACGTCGTGGTCAGCGACATCGGCATGCCCGGCACCGACGGCTACCAGTTCATGCGGCGGCTGCGCGCAGCCGAGCCGAAAGGACAGCGCACCCCGGCGCTCGCCCTTACCGCGTTTGCGCGGCCGGACGATCGCAAGAACGCGATCCTCGCCGGTTACCAGGCGCACCTCGCGAAACCCTTCGACGTCACGGAGCTGGCCATCGTCGTGGCCGGGCTCGTCTGCCGGACGTAGCGGCAAGCCCGGCGGCGACGGACTCTTCTACTGCTTCGCGGCCAAGTAGCTAGAGGATCTTCTCGCCGAACTTCTTCAGCGCGCGCTCGGAGAGCCTGAGGCCGAGCCCGGGCTGCTCCTTGAGCTTCAGCATGCCGCCGGCGATCCTCGGCGGATCCTCGAAGAGCTCCGCCTGCAGAGGGTCGCGCTCCGGGTCGGTGAAGGATTCGACGATCAGCCCGGCCGGGCTCGCGGCC
>DASPMF010000150.1:0-4761 GCA_035627155.1 Burkholderiales bacterium
GGGTGGCGGGCGCAGATCCCGGAAATCACGATCGCGTCGCGGAGCGTGGCGCCAGGGGAAACCTCGACGCGCACGGCATCCTCGCCCGACGCCAGCGCATAGACGACCTCAACGCGGAGCGGCGCCATGGATTTCGTCCGCGCGCCGCGCGAACGCGTCGACCATCGTGTCGGCAATGCGGTCGAACAGCGGCTCGAGGAGCCGCGCGAGCACCGCGCTGGAGAACTCGTATTCGAGCGTGAACTCGATGCGCGACGCGGCGGCCGAGAGGGCACGGAAGCGCCATGCCGCCGCAAAGCTGCGGAACGGTCCTTCGACGAGCTGCATGTCGATCGCCTCTCCGGGCGTGTTCCGGTTCAACGTGGTGAACGCCTGCCGGATGCCCTTCACGCCCGCCGTGAGCGTGGCCTTGGTCGCGCCGCCGCCCCGCTCGTGCACCTTCGCGTCCACGCACCATGGAAGAAAGCGCGGATAGGCTTCGATGTGCTCGACCAGCGCGTAGAGCTCGCCGGCGGGGTGCGGCACGATGGCCGACCGGGTGATGCGCTTCATGCAAGAATCCGCTCCATGGCGATCGTCGAGAACCGCAAGGCCTTCCACGATTATTTCATCGAAGAGCGCTACGAGGCGGGAATCGCCCTCGCCGGCTGGGAAGTGAAGGCCATCCGCGCCGGACGCGCCAACCTGGCCGAGGGTTATGTCATGGTGCGGGGCGAGGAAATCTTCCTGATCGGCGTCAACATCAGCCCCCTGCCGACCGTGTCCACGCACTTCGTGCCCGACCCGACCCGCACCCGCAAGCTCCTGCTGCACGCGGAAGAAATCAAGCGCCTCATTGGCAAGGTCGAGCAGCGCGGCTACACGCTCGTCCCGCTCAACCTGCACTACAACAAGGGCCGGATCAAGCTGGAAGTCGGCCTCGGCCGCGGCAAGCTGAAGCACGACAAGCGCGACTCCGAGCGGGAAAAGGACTGGAACCGCGAGAAGCAGCGGCTGCTACGCAGTCGCTGATTTCTTCGCCGCCGGAGGCGGCGCTTCCGCTAGCGAAAGCCAGGTCGACACGACCGTGTCCGGGTTGAGGGACATGCTTTCGATGCCCTCGTCCATCAGCCAGCGGGCGAGGTCCGGATGGTCCGAGGGGCCTTGGCCGCAGATGCCGACGTACTTGCCCTGCTTTCGGCAGGCACGGATGGCCATCGAGAGCATCGCCTTGACGGCCGGGTCCCGCTCGTCGAAGCGTTCCGCGACCAGGCCCGAGTCGCGGTCGAGCCCGAGCGCGAGCTGCGTGAGGTCGTTGGAGCCGATGGAGAAGCCGTCGAAGAGGTCCAGGAACTGCTCGGCGAGGATGGCGTTCGACGGCAGCTCGCACATCATCACGATGCGCAGCCCGTTCACGCCCCGCTTCATTCCGTTCTTCTCGAGGAGGTCGAGCACCTCCTTCGCTTCGCTGACCGTGCGCACGAAAGGCACCATGAGCTCGACGTTGGTGAGACCCAGCTCGTCGCGCACCTTGCGCATCGCCGCGCACTCCAGCTCGAAGCATTCGCGGAAGGTCGGCGCGACGTAGCGGGACGCGCCGCGGAACCCGAGCATCGGGTTCTCCTCGTCCGGCTCGTAGCGGTCCCCGCCGATCAGCTTCTTGTATTCATTCGACTTGAAATCGGAAAGGCGGACGATCACCGGCTTGGGCCAGAACGCCGCCGCGATGGTCGCGACGCCCTCCACCATCTTCTCGCGGAAGAAATCGCGCGCCGTGCCGTAGCCGCGCGCCTTCTCGTCGATCGCCTTCTTGAGCTCGGCGGGCAGCCTCGAGTAGTCGAGGCAGGCTTTCGGGTGGACGCCGATCTCGTTGTTGATGATGAACTCGAGGCGCGCGAGGCCCACGCCGGCGTTGGGCAGCTGGGCGAACTGGAATGCCAGCTCCGGATTGCCGACGTTCATCGAAATCTTGACCGGGATGCGCGGCATCTCGCCCCGGTCCCGCGTCGTGATCTCGAACGGCAACAGCCCTTCGTAGACGCTCCCGGTGTCCCCTTCGGAGCAACATACGGTGACGGCCTGGCCGTCCTTCAGCCGCTCGGTTGCATCGCCGCAGCCGACGACTGCGGGGATGCCGAGCTCGCGCGCGATGATCGCTGCATGGCACGTGCGGCCGCCGCGATTGGTGACGATCGCCGCGGCGCGCTTCATGACCGGCTCCCAGTTCGGGTCGGTCATGTCGGTGACTAGCACGTCGCCGTCTTGGACGCGCGACATCTGCGCCGCGTCGGGCACCACGCGGACGGTACCGCTCCCGATCTTGTGGCCGATGGCCCGGCCGCTCGCCAGCACCTTCGCGCGGCCCTTCAGCGCGAAGCGCTCCTCGACGTCGCGCTTGCGGGACTTCACCGTTTCCGGGCGGGCCTGCAGGACATAAAGCTTGCCGTCCGCGCCATCCTTGCCCCACTCGATGTCCATGGGACGCCCGTAGTGGCGCTCGATGGCGACGGCGTACCGTGAGAGCTCGAGCACGTCGGCGTCGGTGAGCGAAAAGCGATTGCGCTCGGTCTCCGGCACGTCGAGGGTGCGGGTGGACTTGCCGGCGGCGGATGCGCTCCCGAAGACCATCTTCTGCAGCTTCGAGCCCAGCGTGCGGCGCACGATCGCGGGACGGCCCGCCTCGAGCGTCGGCTTGTGCACGTAGAACTCGTCGGGATTTACCGCGCCCTGCACCACCATCTCGCCCAGGCCGTAGGCCGCGGTGATGAAGACCACGTCGCGGAAGCCGGACTCCGTGTCCAGCGTAAAGAGGACGCCGCTCGCGCCCAGGTCGCTGCGCACCATTTGCTGGACGGCGGCCGAGAGCGCGACCGACTTGCCGTCGAATCCCTGGTGCGCCCGATAGGAGATGGCCCGGTCGTTGTACAACGATGCGAAGACGTGACGGATCGCCTCGAGGACGTTCTCCGCGCCGCGGATGTTGAGGTAGGTCTCCTGCTGTCCGGCGAACGAGGCTTCCGGCAGGTCCTCGGCCGTCGCGGAAGAGCGCACGGCAAATGAGGCATCGCTTCCGGTTTCGGTCACAAGCTTCTGATAATAGGAGCGAATGTCTTGCTCAAGCGCGGCCGGGAACGGGCACTCGAGGATCCACGAGCGGATTTCCGCGCCGCAGGCTGCAAGCGCCACCACGTCCTTCGGGTCGAGGCTGCGGATGCGTTCCTCGATTCGCTTGTCGAGCCCGCCGGCGGCCAGGAATTCGCGGTAGGCGTCGGCAGTGGTGGCAAAGCCGCCCGGCACCCGGATGCCGGCCGCGGACAGGGCGCCGATCATTTCGCCGAGCGACGAGTTCTTGCCGCCCACCTGATCGAGGTCCTTGAGACGAAGATCGCGCAGCCAGGCTAGTCGCATTGCCATACTATTTTATCGTCATGGGTCAAAGGCGAACGGTTTTCTTCCTCTCGGACGGCACGGGCATCACCGCCCAGATGCTCGGCCACAGCCTGCTCACGCAGTTCGAAGGCGTGGAGTTCAGCCAGGTCACCCTGCCCTTCGTCGACACGCCGGAGAAGGCGGAGGAATGCGTCGCGCGCATCGAGGCGGAGGCCGCCAACGGCGGCGGGCAGCCGATCGTCTTCTCCACGCTCGTGAACCAGGAGGTGCGGGCCGTCGTGCGTCGCGCCAACGCGTTGTTCGTCGATTTCTTCGAAACGTTCATCGATCCGCTCGAGGCCGGGCTCGGCATCAAGTCCAGCCACACGATCGGGCGATCGCACAGCGCGATGGACAAGAAGGAGTACCAGCAGCGCATGGAGGCGATCAACTTCGCGATGGCGCACGACGACGGCTCGTCCCACCGCGAGCTCGGGCAGGCGGACGTGATCCTGATCGGAGTCTCCAGAAGTGGCAAGACCCCGACCAGCCTATACCTCGCGATGCAATTCGGCGTCAAAGCCGCGAACTATCCCCTGATCCCGGAGGATTTCGACCGCAACGCGCTGCCGGAGGCGCTGCACGCCAACAAGGCGAAGCTCTACGGACTGACGATCGCCCCGGAGCGCCTGCACGAGATCCGCCGCGAGCGGCGTCCCGACAGCCGCTACGCGGCGCTGGAGAACTGCCGCTTCGAAGTCCAGGAGGCCGAGAACCTGATGCGCCGGGAAGGCATCCGCAGCATCAACTCGACGAGCAAGTCGATCGAGGAGATCGCCACCACGATCCTGCGAGAGCTCAGGATCCAGCGCCAGGTCTATTAGCGCGGGCGTAGAGACAGATCGCCGCCGCCGCGGCGACGTTCAGGGATTCCGTTTGCGGCGCAGTGGGGATCGTGATCCTTACTCCGGCTCGCGCCTGCAGGGCGCCGCTCACGCCGCCCCCCTCGCTGCCGAAGATCCATCCAAGGGATGCCACCGACGGGATGGCCTCCAGGGGCTGGCCGCCGCGCGCGACGGTGCAGGCAACGGTGCCGGGAAAGGCATCGAGCGCATCCTCGAGCGCCTGCACCTGCTGGATGGATAGCGCGAAATGCCCTCCGGCCCCGGCGCGCAGCACCTTCGGCGACCATGGGTCGGCGCAGGCGCGATCCAGAACCACGGCGGCCACCCCGAAGGCCGCGGCGCTTCGCACGATCGCGCCGACATTGCCCGCGTCCTGCACGCCTTCGAGGAACACGCAGTCTCCCTTCGCGAGGCGCGGGGGCGGAATTTCGATTTCGGCGGCGACGCCCCGGGGCGTCTGGGCGTCGGCGATGGCGCGGAACACGGCCTGGGAAACGACCACGGCGTC
>DASPMF010000151.1:0-8001 GCA_035627155.1 Burkholderiales bacterium
GTCAGGCCGATCTCGTCCAGGTTGAGCAGCGTCTTGCCGATCATCGCAAGCTCGGGCGGCAGGTTTACGCCGTTGTCGGCCGCCACGCGCAGCAGCATCAGGACGGCGCGGCCGACCTGCGGCCGCCGCGTCGAGACTTCCTGGTGCTCGGCGATGAGGTCCGTGACGCCGCGGCGGAACGCGTCGAGGTTGGCGTCGTCGCGGCAGCGGCCCATGAGGACGAGCGTCTTCACCGCGTCGTCGGCGCGGTTCTCGCTCACGGCGAGGAGCAGCTGCAGCAGCCGGTCCTGCAGGCCCGGCGTGACGCGGGCCACCATGCCGAGGTCGATCAGCGCGATCTTCTCCCCGGCGAGGAACACGTTGCCGGGATGCGGGTCGGCGTGGAAGATGCCGTCGCGCAGGATCTGCTTCAGGTAGGCGCGGAAGAGGGCGTCGGCAAGCCGCTCGCCGTCCATCTCTTTCTTTGCGAGCGGGCTGAGCGCGGTGATCTTGCTGCCCGACACGAAGTCCATCGTCAGTACCCGCGAGGTGCTGAGGCGCTCGATCGGCTGCGGCACGCTGACTTCCTCGATCTCCTGCAGGTTGCGCCCGATGGTCACGAGGTGCATCGCCTCCTGGCGGAAGTCGAGCTCCCGCAGGAGCGACTTGCGGAACTCCTCGAAAAGGAGCGCGATGTCGTAGCGCTGCACGAACTCCGAGTGCAGCCGGAGGAATGACACGACCTGCCCGATCGCCTCCAGGTCGGCGAGGACCTGGTCCCGGATTCCGGGCCGCTGCACCTTGATGGCGACGCGGCGCCCGTCATGAAGCAGGGCATAGTGCACCTGCGCGATGGAGGCCGCGGCGAGCGGCTCCGGAATGATGGCCTTGAAGCCCTTGTCGAGCCGGTCGCCGAGCTCCTCGCGCAGGATGGTCTGCACTGCCTCGAAAGGGATCGGCGCGACGTCGTCCTGCAGCCGCTTCAGCGCCTCGGCGTACGCCGCCGGGACCAGGTCGGGCCGCGTCGAAAGCAACTGCCCCAGCTTGATGAAGGTGGGGCCGAGCCTTTCGAGGTCGTCGGCGAGGCCGCGCGCTTCCGGCGTCGCTTCGGCCGGATCCTTTGCATCGTCCGGAAGGAGCTCGGCAAGGCCCGCGCGCTTCACCAGATCGCCGCGGCCGTACTTGAAGAGGAGCAGCGCGACGTCCCTGTAGCGCGCCAGGTGCTCGGGCCTCAGGGAGATCGACATGGGGCGGCGGTGGGGAGCATTTCCATGCCCCAAACAGCAATCCGCATGCCCGCATGCCGTTTAACAGTCCGCTGAAACGATGGCCCGGCATGCGCATCAAGCCGTTGCTCCGCTACGCCGCCGTGGCCCTCGGGGTCGGCGGATTGGTGCTCCTCGTTGCGAACCTCGCGCTCGGCGACAAGCGCATCGACACGCAGGTGGAGCATCTCTATCCCGCCTCGTCGCCGCAATTCCGCCGCGCCATGGACTCGCTGCTCGGGCCGGGCCTCGTCGACGGGAACAGGGCGCGCGCGCTCGTGAACGGCAGGGAGATCTTCCCGCAGATGCTCAAGGCGATCCGCGAGGCGAAGAAGACGATCACCTTCGAGATGTACATCTTCGCCGCCGGCGAGGTCGGGGAAGCCTTCACCCAGGCGTTCGAGGAGCGCGCCCGCGCGGGCGTGAAGATCCATTTCCTCTACGACGCGATCGGCAGCGGCAAGATCGACGCCGTGTACCTCGAGCGCCTTCGCGCGGCCGGCGTCGAGATCGCTTCCTACAACCCGGTGCGCTGGTACACCCTCGCGCGCATGAACAACCGCACCCACCGAAAGCTCATGGTGGTGGACGGGCGCGTCGGCTTCACCGGCGGGGCCGGCATCCAGGACGAGTGGGCGGGCGACGCGCACAGCCCGGAGCACTGGCGCGACACGCATTTCCGCATCGAAGGGCCGGCCGTCGCGCAGATGCAGGCCGCCTTCATGGAGAACTGGATCGAGACCACGGGCAAGGTGCTGCACGGCGAGGACTACTTTCCGAAGATCGAGCCGGCGACGGGAAACCAGGCGGGCCAGGTCGTCGTGAGCTCGCCGGGCGGGGGCGGGGAGAGCATGCAGCTCCTCTACCTGCTGTCCATCGCGTCGGCGGCGAAGTCGATCCAGCTCGCCAACGCCTACTTCGTGCCCGACGGGGTCGAGATCCGCACGCTCGCCGCGGCGGCGAAGCGCGGCGTGAAGGTCCAGGTGCTGGTGCCCGGACCGCTCATCGACAACAAGTACGTGCGGCGCGCCTCCCGCGCGAGCTGGGGGGACCTGCTGCGCGCAGGCGTGGAGATCTACGAGTTCCAGCCGGCCATGTTCCACGTCAAGTCGATGGTGGTGGACGACCTGTGGGCCACGGTCGGTTCGACCAACTTCGACACCCGCTCCTTCAGCACCAACGACGAGGCGAACCTGAACATCCTGGACCCCGGGTTCGCCGCCGAGCAGCGGCGTATCTTCGAGGCCGACCTGAAGCGCGCGCGTCGCATCACCCTGGAGGAATGGCAGTCCCGGCCCTGGACCCAGAAGGCCTGGGACAGCGTGATGGACCTCCTCAGCTCCCAGCTTTAGTCGCTATACTCCGCGCCGAGGAGGAGCACCCATGAACATCCGAGTCGTCGGCACCGCCTTTCTGGCGGCCGCATCCGTAGCATTCGCCGCCCCCGCCCTTGCGCAGTCCAAGGCGAAGGGCAACCCCGTCAAGATCGCCTATATCGACCCGCTGTCCGGGCCGTTCGCCAACGTCGGCGAGGCGGGCCTGCACCACTTCCGCGCCATGGCGGACGAGATCAACTCGAAAGGCGGCCTCAACGGCCGGCCGGTCGAGGTGGTCGGCTTCGACAACAAGGTGAGCCCGCAGGAGGCGCTGAACCAGCTCAAGCGCGTGATCGACGGCGGCATCCAGTACATCACGCAGGGCAACGGCTCCTCCGTCGCCGGCGCGCTCATCGAGGCGGTCAACCGCCACAACGAGCGCAACCCGGGCAAGGAGATCCTGTACCTCAACTACGCCGCCGTGGACCCCGCGTTCACGAACGAGAAGTGCTCCTTCTGGCACTTCCGCTTCGACGCGAACAGCGACATGAAGATGGAGTCGCTCACGACCTGGATGGCGCAGAACAAGAGCATCAAGAAGGTCTACCTCATCAACCAGGACTACTCGTTCGGCCACGCGGTGAAGAAGGCCGCGCGCGAGATGCTCGCGCGCAAGCGCCCGGACATCGAGATCGTCGGCGACGACCTGCATCCCCTGGGCAAGGTCACCGACTTCTCGCCGTACGTCGCCAAGATGAAGCAGGCCGGCGCCGACACCGTCATCACCGGCAACTGGGGCCAGGACATGGCGCTGCTCATCAAGGCGGCCAAGGACGGCGGCTTCGGCGGCTCGTTCTACACGTACTACGGCGGCGGGCTGGGCGCGCTGTCCACGATCGGCGAGTCGGGCGTGGGCAACCTGAAGCAGATCACCGAATGGCACGAGAACGTGCCGACGAAGATCGAGAAGTGGACCCAGGACTTCGAGAAGAAGTACAAGGTCGACTTCTACTACCTGCGCGTGCGCACCATGATGAGCATGCTCGCCGAGGCGGCGAAGAAGGCGAAGTCGGTCGAGCCGAAGGCGGTCGCCTACGCGCTCGAGGGCATGCGCTTCCAGACCGAGACCGGCGAGGTCGAGATGCGCAAGCAGGACCACCAGCTCATCCAGCCGCTCTACCTCTCCACGGTGCAGCGCGTCGCCGCGAAGGGCGGCCCGAAGGACGTGAAGTACGACGTGGAGAACACCGGCCTCGGGTTCAGGACGGACGCCAAGCTCGACGCCTTCACGTCGGCAGGGTTCACTTCCTGCAACATGAAGCGGCCGTAGCCGCGGGGACCTGAAAGAGGGGGCGCGAGCCCCCTTTTTTTTGGCATGGAGTTCTTCCTCGTTCAGCTGCTGAACGGCATCAGCTACGGGCTGCTGCTGTTCATGCTCTCCTCCGGGCTGACCATCGTGTTCTCGCTGATGGGCGTGCTGAACTTCGCCCACGCGAGCTTCTACATGCTGGGCGCGTACTTCGCCTACCAGGTCAGCAGGACGATCGGCTTCTGGCCGGCGCTCGTGGTCGCGCCGCTCCTCGTCGGGCTGATCGGCATGGCGGTAGAGCGCTTCGCGCTGCGCCGCGCCCACCGCTACGGCCACGTCGCGGAGCTGCTTTTCACTTTCGGCCTGGCGTACCTCATCGAGGAGGCGGTGCACCTCGTGTGGGGCCGCGTCGCCGTGGACTACAAGGTGCCGGCCGAGCTCGAGGGCCCGCTCTTCTCGATCCTCGGCACGCCTTACCCGGCCTACCGCGCCTTCATGATGTTCATTGCCGTGGGCATGCTGGTTTCGATGTGGCTCGCGCTCACGCGCACGCGCATCGGCCTGGTCATCCAGGCGGCGCTCAGCCATCCCGAGACGGTCGAGGCGCTCGGGCACAACGTGCCGCGCGTGTTCATGCTGGTCTTCGGCGGGGGCGCCGCGCTCGCAGGGCTGGCGGGCGTCATCGGCGGCAACGCCTTCGTCACCGACCCGGGCATGGCGGCGGCGGTCGGGCCGATCGTCTTCGTCATCGTCGTGGTCGGTGGCATGGGTTCGCTCGCCGGCGCGTTCTACGCGTCGCTGCTGATCGGCCTGATCCAGACCTTCGCGGTGTCCCTGGACTGGGGCCTGTTCGGCTACAAGATCTCGCAGATCGCGCCGGTGCTGCCGTACCTGGTGATGGTCGCCATGCTGATCGTGCGCCCGCGTGGCCTGATGGGAACCCGCGATGGGTAAGACGATCTGGATCGTGACGGCGCTCGTGATGCTGGCGGCGCCGTGGGCCTTCCCCGGCGGGTTCGCGCTCACCCTGCTCACGCAGATGGGCACGCTCATCATCTTCGCGCTCTCCTACAACATGCTGCTCGGGCAGGGCGGCATGCTGTCGTTCGGCCACGCGGTTTACTCGGGTTTGGGCGCCTACATCACGGTGCATGCGCTCAACGCGATCGGAAAGAGCTGGGGCTGGGTGACGCCGCTGCCGCTCCTGCCGCTGGTCGGCGGGTTCGCCGGCCTGGCCTTCGGGGTGATCTTCGGCTATGTCACGACGAAGAAAGCCGGCACGACGTTCGCGATGATCTCCCTCGGCATCGGCGAGCTGGTGTACGCGTGCGTCCTCATGTTCCCGGGGTTCTTCGGCGGCGAGGCCGGCATTTCCACCAACCGCACGGTCGGGCAGCCGCTCTTCGGCATCACCTTCGGCCCTTCAATCCAGGTCTACTACCTGGTCGCGGCGTGGTGCTTCGCCTGCATGGTGGCGATGTACGCGCTCACGCAGACGCCTCTCGGCCGCATGGCCAATGCCGTGCGGGACAACCCGGAGCGCGCGGAATTCGTCGGCTACGACACGCAGAAGGTGCGTTTCCTGCAGCTCGTGCTGTCGGCGTTCTTCGCCGGCATCTCCGGCGCGCTTTCCTGCATCAACTTCGAGATCGTCTCGGCCGAGAACGTCTCGGCGATCCGCTCCGGCGGGGTGCTGCTCGCCGCATTCATCGGCGGGATCCCGTTCTTCTTCGGGCCGGTGATCGGCGCCATCGTCTTCATCTTCTTCGTCGCCGCCCTCTCGGGCTTCACCAAGGCGTGGCTCCTCTACCTGGGCCTCTTCTTCTGCATCATGGTGCTCTACGCGCCCGGCGGCATCGCCTCGCTCTTCCTGATGCAGATCGGCCTTGCGCGCGCCGGCCGGCTGCGGCGCATGGCGCTTCCGTACGCGCTCGCCGCGGCGGCGGCGCTGGTCGCGCTGGCCGGCCTCATCGGCCTGGTGGAGTCGGTCTACCGGCTCTCCGACGTGACGAGCGACCCGCAGATGGTGCTTTTTGGCCTGGAGCTGAACGCGAAGGATCCGGCCGTCTGGATCGGCTCGGGACTGCTCCTCGCCTGCGGCCTGCTCGCCATCCGCTTCGCCTCGCGCACCGTCGTGGCGCGCTGGGATGCCGTGCAGCAGGAGCTCAAGGGAGCCTCGGCATGAGCGCCCTCGAGCTGCGCGACGTGCACAAGAGCTTCGGCTCGACGAAGATCATCCAGGGCGTGTCGCTCTCCATCGCGCCGGGAGAGCGCCACGCGATCATCGGGCCGAACGGCGCCGGCAAGTCCACGCTCTTCAACCTCGTCTCGGGGCGCTTCCCGCTCACGCAGGGCAGCATCCATTTGAACGGCGAGGACATCACCGGGCTGCGGCCCTTCGAGATCAACCGCAAGGGCCTCTCGCGCAGCTTCCAGGTCACCAACATCTTCCACCACCTGACCGTGTTCGAGAACCTGCGCTGCGCGGTGCTCTGGGCGCACGGATACAAGTATTCGTTCTGGCACCGCCTCGCGAAGCTCGGGGGGGTGAACCGGCGCGCGGAGGAAGTGCTGCAGAAGATCGGGCTGCGGAGCCGCGCGGGCGTGCCGGCCGGCACGCTGTCCTATGCGGAGCAGCGCGCGCTGGAAATCGGGGTCACCATCGCCGGCGGCGCCACTGTAATCCTGCTGGACGAGCCCACCGCAGGCATGAGCCGGACGGAGACCGCGCACGCAGTGGAGCTGATCCGCCAGGTCTCGCAGGACAAGACCCTGGTCATGGTGGAGCACGACATGGGGGTCGTGTTCGACCTCGCCGACCGCATCTCGGTCCTCGTCTACGGCGAGGTCATCGCCACCGGCACGCCGGCGGAGATCCGCGGCAACGCCGCCGTCCAGGAAGCGTACCTGGGAACCTCGCTGGCGCAGGCCGCCCATGCTTGAAGTGCGCAACCTCAACGCCTTCTACGGCAAGAGCCACATCCTGCGGGGGGTCCACCTGGACGTGCGCGAAGGGGAGATCGTCAGCCTGCTCGGGCGCAACGGCGTGGGCCGCTCGACGACGATCAAGGCGATCATGGGCATGGTGGCGCGCGACGGTTCGGTGAAGTTCAAGGGCCGCGAGCTCACCGGCATGAAGCCTTTCGAGATCGCCTACCAGGGCCTGGGGTACGTGCCGGAGAACCGGGACATCTTTCCCACGCTGACGGTGCGCCAGAACCTCCTGCTCGGCGAAAAGCGCGGCCGCCGCGACGGCGGCTGGACCATGGAGCAGTGCTTCGACCTCTTCCCGCGACTCAAGGATCGCGTCGACACGCTCGCGGGGGTGCTGTCGGGCGGGGAGCAGCAGATGCTGACGCTGTGCCGCACCCTGATGGGCAACCCGGCGCTGGTGATGATCGACGAGCCGACGGAAGGCCTGGCGCCGAAGATCGTCGAGCAGGTGGCGCGTCTCTTCGAGGAAGTAAAGAAGCGCGGCATCTCGATCCTCCTGGTCGAGCAGAAGCTCGCCATCACGCTGGACATCTCCGAGCGCCTGTACGTGATGGGGCACGGCATGATCGTTTTCGAGGGCACTGCGCAGGACGTCCGCGGCAATGCCGCAATGCGCAAGGAATGGCTGGAGGTGTAGCCAAAAACGCGACAGCCGAACAGCCTCGCGTAGCGCGCACGATGGCTGCTACACTGGCCCTGCAAGCCATGAAACGGGCCGCGGTCTACAGCACTTCCCGCGCGCGGGGCGCAGCACCCGCCGCCGCGCCGCAGGCCGAACGTGCATCTCCAGCAAGCGTTGATTCCCCGAAGAAATCTCGCCTGCGCCTCGAGCGCCGGCCGGTGCTCGCCTCGCTGGCGGCGCTCGCCCTGGCGCTGCTGCTCGGCGCGGGGTGGCTGGCGCCCAGGGGAATGAACGCGGCGCAGGTCGACGAGGCCATCCAGCGGGCCTTGGAAGCGCAGGGCCCGGCCCGTCCGCTTGCCGCGGATGCCTACGAGAAGATTCTTCCCGCCGTCGTGCACGTGCGGGGGCTCGCCACGGAGGAGGGCGAGGCGCCGGCTGAGGAAGACAAGGAGGCCACGCCGGTCGCCGAAGGCAATGTCGGGACGGGTGTCGTCATCGTGGACAACGGGACCATCC
>DASPMF010000152.1:0-10449 GCA_035627155.1 Burkholderiales bacterium
CGCCAGGGAAACGCTTTCGGAGTTCGGGCTGACCGGATGGCCCAAGACGTCAGGCAAGCGCGGCATCCACATCAACGTGCGCATCCAGCCGCGCTGGAGCTTCGACGAGGTGCGCCGCGCGGCGCTCGCGCTGGCGCGCGAGGTGGAGAAGCGCGTGCCGAAGCTCGCGACGAGCAAGTGGTGGAAGGAGGAGCGCCACGGCGTCTTCGTCGACTACAACCAGAACGCGAAGGACCGGACCGTCGCCGCAGCGTACTCGGTGCGCCCGACCGCGCAGGCGACCGTGTCCGCGCCGCTTTCCTGGGAGGAAGTTCCCGACGCTTCTCCGCAGGATTTCGATCTGAGAAGCATGCTCGGGAGATATGCGCAGGTCGGCGATCGCCACGCCGGGATCGACGCGGTGCCGGGTTCGCTGGATCTTCTCCTGGAGAAAGCCAAGGGACAGGAAGACGCGCCGTGGCCGCCGTACTACGCGAAGAGAGTCCCGGCTAAGTCGCGAAGACCTTCGAAAGCTCGTAAGGCCGCGTGACCTCGAGCTGGTCGAAGCGGCAGTCGCGCGGCTTCTTGTCCGGCCGCCAGCGCAGGAACGTGGTGCCGTGGCGGAAGCGGTCGCCCTGCAGGTGGTCGTACTTCACCTCGCACACCAGCGCGATCTTCAGCGGCTGGAAGGACAGGTCCTTGCCGGAGCTCCAGCGGCTCTGCGCCCCGATCTCCGCGTCGCGCCAGGGATGGTTCTCGAGCGGAACCACCAGCGGCGAGAGCTCGCGCGCGAGCGCCTTGCGCGCCTGCAGGGTGAAGGACGAAGTCACGCCGACGTGGCGCAGGACGCCCGCGTCGTCGTAGAGGCCGAGCAGCAGCGAGCCCACCGCGTCCTGTACCGACCCGCCCGCTTTGCGGGCGTCCCGGTACCAGCGGAAGCCGCCGACCACGCATTCCGCCGTGCGCGCATGCTTCACCTTCACCATCGCGCGCTTGCCCGGCATGTACGGCAGCGACTCGGGCTTCGCGATCACCCCGTCCAGCCCCGCGCCTTCGAAGCGCTCGAGCCAGTCCACCGCCACTGCGTGCTCGCGCGTGATCGGGGTCAGGTACAGGGGCGGTTTGCTTTTCTTCAATAGCGTTTCAAGCCGTGAACGTCGATCGGCCTGGGAAAGACCCGTCAGATCTTTTCCATCGACGGCCAGCAAGTCGAAGGCGACAAAAGAAGAGGGTGTTTCCTTTGCGAGCTTGGCGGCGCGCGAGGCGGCGGGGTGCAGGCGCAGCTGGAGGGCGCCGAAGTCGAGGCCGCCGGGGGTGGCGATGACGATCTCCCCGTCCACGACGCAGTCCTCCGGCAGCCGATCGAGGAGCGCATCGTGCAGCTCCGGGAAGTAGCGGTCGAGGGGGCGCAGGTCGCGGCTCTGGATGAAGACATCTGTGCCGCTGCGGAACACGATGGCGCGGAACCCGTCCCATTTCGGTTCGTAGAGCCAGCCCTCGCCCTCCGGCAGGGCATCGGCAAGCTTCGCCAGCATCGGCTCGATCGGGGGTTTCACTTGGCTTTGGACCACGATCCCGGCAAAGTTGCTGCATGACGACCCCGGTCCATGAGGGCGGGTGCCTGTGCGGCGCCGTGCGCTACAAGGTCACCGCGTCCGCGGTGATCGGTAAGGGCTCGCAATGAGGAGCCCGGCCACGCCGGCGGAATGGGCCGAAGCCAAGCGGCTGGTAAAGGAATACGCCGCTTCGCTCGACGTGGATCTCTGCTTCCAGGATTTCGGGCAGGAGCTCGACCACTTCGAGGAAGTGTACGGCCCGCCGCAGGGCCGCTTCTTCCTGGAAAGCGGCAAGGGATGCGCGGGCCTGCGCCGGTTCGCCGAAGCCGTGGGCGAAATGAAGCGGCTCTACGTGGTGCCCGCCGCGCGCGGCCAGGGCATCGGCGAAGCGCTCGCGCGCGCGGTGATCGACGCGGCGCGCGTCATCGGCTACCGGCGCGTGGTGCTCGACACGCTGCCCGACATGAAGGCCGCGCAGAAGCTCTACCGCTCGCTCGGCTTCAGGGACATCGCCGCCTACCGGCACAACCCCGTCGAAGGGACGCTCTTCTTTGAACTCCAGCTCTGAGAAAGTCGCGCGCTTCCGCGCGCTGCACGACCGCATCTTCGTCATCGGCAATCCGTGGGACGCGGGCTCGGCGAAGGTGCTGCAGTCGCTCGGCTACCGGGCGCTCGCCACCTCCAGCGGCGCCTCGGCCGGCGTCTACGGCCGGCGCGATGGGCACATCACGCGCGACGAGTCGCTTGCGCACATCCGCGCGATCGTCGCCGCGGTGGAGATTCCCGTGGCTGCGGACCTGGAGAAATGCTTCGGCGACGCGCCGGAGGAAGTCGCGCGGACGATCCGCCTCGCCGCCGAGACGGGGCTCGCAGGCGGCTCGGTGGAAGACGCGACGGGAAGCAAGGAAGCGCCGATCTTCGACTTCGCGCTGGCGGTCGAGCGCGTGCACGCCGCGGCGGAAAGCTCATCGTTCGTGCTCACCGCGCGCTGCGAGAACTTCCTGCGCGGCAATCCGGACCTCGACGATACGATCCGGCGCCTGCAGGCCTACGAGAAGGCCGGCGCCGACGTGCTGATGGCGCCGGGGCTTCCGGACCTCGACGCGGTGCGGGCGGTTTGCCGGGCGCTGAAGAAGCCGTTCAACTTCATGGCGGGCATCCGTGGCAAGTCCTTCAGCGTCGCGGAGCTCGAGGCGGCGGGGGTAAAGCGGGTGAGCACGGCGACGTCGTTCTACCGCGCGGCGATGAGCGGGCTGGTGGAAGCGGCCCGGGAGGCCATGGAGCAAGGCACGTTCACGTACCTCGATCGCACCATGACCACCCCCGAGCTCAACAACTGCCTGAAGTAAGGCTTGCCGCGGTAAGACTTACTGCGTCTTGCGGCCGCCGTGGACCTCGCCGCGCCAGGCGCCGGTCTCGCTGCGGCGCTTCTCGAGAAGGTCCTTGAAGCGCTCGACCGCGCTCTCGACCTTGCCGGACACGACGCCCAGCGAGTCGCCGGCCTTCTCGACGAAGCCCTGCGGCTCGTACTCCATCGTCAGCTTGATGCGCGTGCGCTCCTTATTGAGCGGCTCGAAGCGCACCGTGCCGGCGTTCGGCGCGCCGGAGATGCTGCGCCAGGCGATCACCTTGTCGGGGACCTGCTCGACGATCTGCGAGTCCCACTCCTTCTCCTTGCCGGCGATCTTCGCCTTCCAGTGCAGGTGCGTGTCGTCGGTCTGGCGTACTTCCTGCACGCCTTCCATGAACTGCGGGAACTCCTCGAACTGCGTCCACTGGTTGTAGACGGTGTTAACGGGTACATCGACCTCGAACGTCTTCTCGATTCTCTCCATGCCATCCTCCGTTGGAAACGGTCCCTTGTCGCAAGCTTCGTTCCGGGAACGCCGTTTGCTGGGAAGCGGGGCTGTGAACCTTGTCGAGTCCCCCGCCGCCCTCGGACTGGCCTCGGTCGTGCAGATCGAGCCGGTCGGCCGGGGCAAGGTCATGGGCCGCGTGTCGCCCGCCTGGCAGCGAGCCGGCGCAATCCCGCGGGCGACGACTCCGCCTGCGTTCATGAGCTTCGACGCCTTCTGCCGCCTTGTTTCCGGCTTCCTTCCGCCCCTCGAGCTGCGCTTCGCCGGCGAGGAAGACCCGCTGCTGCACCCGCGGTTCTTCGACATGGTTTCGTACGCCGCCTCGCGCGGTTTCGAGATCACGGCGGTGACCCGGCTTCCGGGCCTGAGCAGCACGCGCGCGGAGGCCTGCGCGGCGAGCGGGCTGCGGCGCATGCACGTGCTCGTCGAGAACGCTCCTTCGCCGCTCGTGCAGCGCAGCCTGAGGCGCCTGGAGCAGGCGAAGGCGCGGCTCGGCGTCGAGCATCCCGAAGTGCTGCTCACCGCGCCCGACGGCCCGCCGCTCGGCGCCGCACCGGCGCAGCGCTTCGCCTTCTCCGGCCGCCCGGCGGTCCACCAGTGATCTTTCGATAAATGGTCAACACGCGCATCCGTACCGCCGCCATGCTGCTGGGAATCGGCCTCGGCGGCTTCGTCGACGGCATCGTCCTGCACCAGATCCTGCAGTGGCACCAGATGTTCTCGGCGGTGATGCCGCCGACCACCCTGGAGGCCATGCACTTCAACATGCGCGCCGACGGCCTCTTCCACCTCGCCACCTGGCTCGCCACCTTCGGCGGCGTGATGGCCCTCTGGTCGGCCTTCGGCCACGGCGGCACGCTGCCTTCGACGCGCGCCTTCCTCGGCTACATGCTCGCCGGGTGGGGCTGGTTCAACCTCGTCGAGGGCATCGTCGACCACCACCTGCTGCAGCTGCACCACGTGCGCGACCTGCCCGAGCACATCCCGGCCTACGACTGGGCCTTCCTCCTCGTCGGCGGCGTCGGCTTCATCGTCGCCGGCATGCTGCTGCGAAACTCCAAGCCCCGCGCGCTCCCCGAGCGCCGCGCCGGCTACGACCGCCGCCACACCGCCCTCCAGTAGAGATCGGGGTCAGGCACCGAATTCCCGGGAACCTGTCGGCGAGGACGGAATTCGGTGCCTGACCCCGATCTCTGGCTAGAATCCGCGCACCATGACCGACGCCCTGCACGTCGTCGGGCGCGGCCTCGCATTCGAGGACCTGCGGCCCGGCTTTCGCTTCCGCACGCACCGGCGCACGATCGCCGAGTCCGACCTCGCCGCGTTCGTGAACCTCACCTGGCTTACCGAGGAGCTCTTCACCGTCGAGGACGACTCGGGGCGCGCGATCAAGGGGCGGCCGGTGCCGGGGGCGCTGGTCTATTCGTTCGCCGAAGGGTTGCTCCTGCCGACGATGCAGGACACCGGGCTCGCGTTCCTCAACGCGACGCTGGATATCAAGGGTCCCACGGTGGTCGGCGACACGATCCACGTCGAGTGCGAGGTGACCGAGCACCGGCTCGCCTCCAAGGGCGACCGCGGCCTCGTGCGCTTCGCCAACCGCGTGATCAACCAGCGCGGGGAATCGGTGCTGGAGTACAACCCGCTGCGCCTGCTGAAGCGCAAGTAGCGATGATCGACCGCGTCGACCACATCGTGCTCACCACGCGCGACCTCGACGCGTGCGTGCGCTTCTACACCGAGGTGCTCGGCATGGAGCTCGTCCGCTTCAGCACGCCGAAGGAGGAGCGCCTCGCGCTGGGCTTCGGCCGGCAGAAGATCAACCTCCACGTGTGGGGCAGGGAGTTCGTCCCGCGCGCGCACGTCGCCGTGCCGGGGTCGCTGGACCTCTGCTTCATCGCTTCCGTGCCGCTCGACAAGGTCGTGGAGAAGCTCAACGCAAGCGGCGTGAAGATCGTCGAAGGCCCGGTGGACAAGACCGGCGCCACCGGGCCCATCCGCTCCGTGTACGTGCGCGACCCGGACCTCAACCTGGTCGAGATCTCCGTCTACAAGTGAGGCGCGCCCTCGCGGCCGCGCTCGCGCTCGCAACCTCGGGCGCATGGGCGGTGTCGCCCGACCTCAAGGTCTCCACGGACGACCTCAACGAAGCGGGCGAGCAGTTCCTCGAATTGCAGGCGAACAAGGCCTCGGGCTGGCCGCTCCAGGCAGTGGCCGAGTACTCGTACGGCATCACGGACCAATGGCAGGTCGCGGCGATGCTGCCCTTCGCCGGCGACGACCGGGTGCGCACACTCGGCGCGACGCTCGAGCTGCGCTATGTGCCGGCGCACGATCGCGAGCGCGGCGGCTACTGGGGCCTGGATTTCTCGGCCGGCCGCGCACGCGAGCGCATGGACGAAGCCTTCGCGTCCGAGTTCGAGCTCACGCCGGTCTTCGGCTACCGCACCGCGGCGTGGCACTTTGCAGGCAACCTCAGCGCGGGCTTTCCCGCCAGCGGGGAAGAGCGCAGCGCGAACTACTCCGGCGCCGCGAAGGCCGCCTACCGGCTCGACCGCCGCAGCGAAGTCGGGCTGGAATACTTCGTGGACGAGCGGAAGGAATACCTCCTGCTCGCCTGGGACAAGGTCGTCGGCAACGAGCTGAACGTGGCAATCGGGCGCGGGCTCACCGGCGCGTCCGAGCGCTGGGTCCTCAAGCTCGTGTACTCGTTTCCCCTTTTGCGCTGACGGGAATGGGGCTTGCAGCCCCCGGGCATCCACACAAGGAGGCCCCCATGGCAATCCGAGAAGGGCGAACCGAGCCGAAGATCGGCCCGAGCGACACGACCGACACGTTCTACGACAACCCGGAAGGCGTGACCGACAGCGACAACGGCGGCACCGGCGAGCGCGGCCCGGCGAGCGACCGTTCGGCGCGCGGCGAGACCCGCAACGAGACCAGCCCCGACCGCGTGGTCGATTCGAAGGAGGTCGGGCTCGGCGGCGGACTCGACGAAGCGGAGGAGGCACGGCTCGGCGTGACGGACGAGGAGCTGGCGCGGCGCAAAGCTAGGCGAGAAGGGTCCTGATGCCGTTCTGAACGAGGCGCGCGACGAGCGTCTCGGTGTGCTCGCGGTCGCGCGTCTCGACGAGGAACTCGACCTCCGGAGTGCGCACGGAAGCGGTGCCGAAGATCCGCTGGTGCTGGATCTCGACGATGTTGCCGCCGCCTTCGGCGATGAGCGTCGCCACCTTCGCGAGGCTGCCCGAGACGTCCGGCATCGTGACCCGCAGGCGCACGAGGCGCGCGTCGCGCACGAGCCCGCGCATCAGCACGGACGCGAGCACCCGGCTGTCGATGTTGCCGCCGGACACCGGCAGGCCGACCTTCCGCCCTGCGAAGCGTTCCGGATACTGCAGCAGCGCGGCGAGCGCCGCAGCGCCGGCGCCCTCGGCGACGGTCTTCTCGATCTCGATCAGCGCCATCACGGCGCGCTCGATGGTCTCTTCCTCCACGACGAGCACTTCGTCGACGCACTCGCGGATGATGGCGAGCGCGATCTCGCCGGCGTCCTTCACGGCGATGCCCTCCGCGATGGTGTCGCCGCCGACCTGCACCGGCTCGCCGGCCAGGCGCTGGCTCATCGATGGATAGGTCTTCGACTCCACGCCGAAGAGGCGGATGCCCGGCTTCAGGCCCTTCGCCGCGATCGACATGCCGGACAGGAGGCCCCCGCCGCCCACGGGCACCACCAGCATGTCGAGCTCCGGCACGCTCTTCA
Source organism: Burkholderiales bacterium (assembly GCA_035627155.1). GTDB lineage: Bacteria > Pseudomonadota > Gammaproteobacteria > Burkholderiales > SG8-39 > SCGC-AG-212-J23. The sequence goes on from DASPMF010000152.1 coordinate 7,155, forward strand.
GCATCTCGAGCGCCACCGTGCCCTGGCCCGCGACGATGAGCGGGTCCTCGTAAGGATGGACGAAGACGAGGTCGTCGCGGGCCGCGAGCTCGCGCGCGTGCGCGGCCGCTTCGTGCAGCGAGGTGCCCTCGAGCAGCACCTGGGCGCCGTGCACGCGCGTGTTCTTCACCTTCGTGTTGGGAGAGCCCTTCGGCATCACGATGGTCGCGGGAATGCCGAGGCGCGACGCGTGGTACGCCACGGCCTGCGCATGGTTCCCCGCGCTCATCGCGATGACGCCGCGGCGGCGCTCGTCTTCGGAAAGCGAGAGGAGCTTGTTCAGCGCGCCGCGCTCCTTGAACGAGGCGGTGAACTGCAGGTTCTCGAACTTCAGCCAGACATCCGCGCCGGTGAGGCGCGAGAGCGTGCTGGAGTGCAGGCAGGGCGTCTGCTCGATCGCCCCCGAGAGCCGCCGCGCCGCGGCCTTGACGTCCGTGAGAGTGACCATGCGCGAGTCTACAAAATCCGCTCGTGGTCGAGCGCACGACCACAGCTGTAGACGATCGACGACAGACCGGGGGGAAGAAAGCCATTACTCTCGCGTCCTTGGCGCCCGAACTACAACAACTGCTTGAAGCGATTCCCTCCGCCGTCTATCTGACCGACGCGGACGGCCGCCTTACCTACTTCAACCGTGCCGCGGTCGAATTCTCGGGTCGCACGCCGGAGCTGGGCACCGACAGCTGGTGCGTGAGCTGGAAGCTGTTCAACACGGATGGCACGCCCCTGCCGCACGACCAGTGCCCGATGGCGATCGCCATCCGGGAAGGCCGGGCGGTGCGCGGCGCGGAGGCGATCGCGGAGCGGCCCGACGGCACGCGCATACCCTTCCGGCCCTATCCCACGCCGCTTCGCGACGCGGCCGGCAAGGTCGTCGGCGGAATCAACATGCTCGTCGACCTGCGCGAGACGCGGAGACGGGAGCAGGAGGTGCGCTCGGGCGAGCAGCGCTATCGCCAGCTGCTCGAGCTCGTCCCGGCGGCGATCTACACGTGCGCGGCCCCCTCCGGCGTGATCACCTTCTTCAACGGGCACGCCGCCCGCCTCTGGGGCCGGACGCCGGCCCTCAACGACACGGAGGATCGCTTCTGCGGGTCGTTCCGGCTCTGGAAGCCCGACGGCGCGCCGCTGCCGCACGCGCAGACGCCGATGGCTCTCGCCATGCGCGACGGCGAGTCGTTCCGCAACCAGGACGTCGTCATCGAGCGCCCGGACGGCTCGCGCATCTCGGTGCTCGTGAACATCGACCCCATGCGCGACGACGCCGGGGCGATCGTCGGCGCGATCAACGTCTTCGTCGACAACACCGCGATCAAGGCGGCGGAGCAGGAGCTGCGCCGGGCCGAGGAGGCGCGCGGCTGGCTCGCCGCGATCGTGGAGTCCTCCGACGACGCGATCGTCAGCAAGACGCTCGACGGCGTCGTCACGTCGTGGAACGCGGGCGCCGAGCGCATCTTCGGCTACGCCGCGGACGAGGCGATCGGCCGGCATGTCACCCTGATCATCCCGCAGGAGCGGCGCGCCGAGGAAGACATGGTGCTCGCGCGCATCCGACAGGGGCTGAAGGTGGACCACTTCGAGACCGTCCGGCGCAGGAAGGACGGCGCGGCGATCGAGATCTCGCTGACCGTCTCGCCCATCCTGGACGCGAGCGGGCGCGTGATCGGCGCCTCCAAGATCGCGCGCGACATCACCGAGCGCAAGCGCGCCGAGGCCGCGCTGCGCGAGGCCGACCGGCGCAAGGACGAGTTCATCGCCACGCTGTCGCACGAGCTGCGCAACCCTCTCGCGCCGATCCGCAACGCCATCGAGCTCCTCGGCAGCGCCGACCCGGCGGTCATCGGGCAGGCGCGCTCCATCCTCGCGCGGCAGAGCTCGCACATGACGCGGCTCATCGACGACCTGCTCGATTTCTCGCGCATCACGCTCGGCACCATCGCGCTCGAGAAGCGGCCGGTGCCGCTGCGCGAGGTGGCGGAGGCGGCGATCGAGACCGGCCGGCCGAACCTCGATGCGAAGGGCGTGGCGCTGCACGCCGAGCTGCCGGCGCCCGGCCTCATGCTGCTCGCCGACCCCGTGCGCATCTCGCAGGTGCTCGCCAACATCCTGAACAACGCGGCGAAGTACACGCCGAGCGGCGGGCGCGTCGAGCTCACGGTGCGCGAGGAGAACGGACAGGCGCTGGTTTCCGTCCGCGACACGGGTGCCGGGATTCCGCAGCACCTCCTCGGCGGCGTGTTCGACACCTTCGCCCAGATCGACACCAACCTGAAGCGCGCGGGCGGCGGCCTCGGCATCGGCCTTTCGCTCGCCAAGAAGCTGCTCGACCTGCACGGCGGGACCATCGAGGCGCGCAGCGAGGGCCCGGGGCGCGGGGCCGAGTTCATCGTGCGCCTGCCGGTGCTGCCCGACGCCGCGGCGCGCGTGCGGCAGGCCGTGCAGCGCGCCGTGGAAGGGAACGTCTAGCCGGCGTCGCGGCGCCCGGCGCTCACCGACGTTCCGCCGGGCGTAGGGGACTTCACCGCGCCGGGCGAGTCGCCTCCGGGCGGCGCCTTTTCCATCTGCGCCTTGTGCATCTGCTTCCCGCCCAGCTTCTCGTCCAGCTTCGGCGCGACACTCTTCAGCAGGATCTTCACCAGGCCGTCGCCGCCGACGATCTCCTTGTCCTTCGGGTCGCGCGCGAGGCGCACCAGCGTCTCGACCACGTCCTGCGGATCGTGCAGGGGCTTGGGCGCCTGGATCTCGTGGCCGGTGTAGTTCGCGGCGTGGTCGAAGAAGGGCGTGTCGTGCGCCGTCGGCATCACCGTGCAGACGTGCACGTCCTCGATCTTCTGCTGGTCGAGCTCCTGGCGCAGGGCATCGCCCAGGCCCACCACGCCGTGCTTCGCGGCGGTGTAGGAGGAGTAATAGGGCACCGTATGCTTGCCGAGCTCGGAGGCGATGTTGATGAGGATGCCGGAGCGCTTCCCGAGGAAGTGCCGGTAGGCGAGCCAGCTGCCGTAGAGCACGCCGAGGAGGTCGGTGCGGATGACCTGCTCGTGGATGTCGAGCGGGATGCGCTCGAACGGCCCCAGCGCGCCGACGCCGGCGTTGTTGATCCACACGTCGATGCGGCCGAACCGACCGACAGCGGCCTTCGCTAACGCGTTGACATCTTCAGGGTCGGAGGCGTCAGTAGTCACTCGCAGCGCCTCGCCGCCTCGGGCTGTGATAACCCTAGCCACTTCTTCCAAAAGGTCAGCTCGACGGGCGGACA
>DASPMF010000153.1:0-2116 GCA_035627155.1 Burkholderiales bacterium
CGAATGGGGCGGCGCCATGGACCTCTTGCGCTACGCGAGCATCGCCTGGCTCGTGAAGCGCGGTCGCTATTCCGCACAGGAGCTGCGCTGGGCGCTCGGCGCGCTCGCCGTTTCGGCGCTCATCGGGCTGGCGGTCGGCTACTTCCGCATGTGGACCGGCATCGGCAAGAGCGGCCGGCTCCAGCTCTACTCCGTCGGGCATGTGAACCATACGGCGATCTACCTCGCCATGGTGCTCGGCCTGTGGGCGGCGTGGGTGTTCGCCGCCTACCGGAGCTGGACCCCGCGCATGCGGGTGGCCGGGACCGCTTTCCTGGCGATCCTCCTCGCGTCCCTGGCAGTCACCTCGAGCCGGGGCGCCGTGGGCGCCGGGATCCTCGCGCTCTTCCTGCTCGCCTTTTCCATCTTCCGGCGCTGGTCCGCTCCGCTCAAGATCACCGTCATCTCCACCGTGGTGCTGATCGGCTCGGCCGTGCTCGTCGACAGCGACCTCGTGCGCAAGCAGGAGCGGCGCGAAGCGGAGGGCAATCCGCTCTCCCACCGGGATTCGATCTGGCGCATGGGCATTGCCGCGTGGAAGGAGCAGCCCTGGTTCGGCGTGGGGATGGACAACTACGGGCAGATCACGCACGAGCGCATGCAGGCCTGGCGCGCGCGGGACGGAAAGAGCTACGACCCGAAGGGGCTGATGCCCTTCGTGCACGCGCACAGCCTCTACGTCAATACGCTCGCCGAGCGTGGCATCGTCGGGTTCGCCGCGCTCGCCGCCGTGCTCTTCGCGTGGGGTGCGGCGCTGGTCCGCTACCGGCCGGCGCCTTCGGCGCCAGACGGCGACTGGATCCTATGGGGTGCCTCGGCAAGCGGGCTGATCGTCACGCTCGGCGCCGGTCTCTTCAATACCTCGCTGCACCACGAGCATGGCATCCTCGCCGCCCTGCTGCTGGGCCTCTGGCTTGGACGACCGGAGCGCCACCTTCAGGGCTGACGGGCGGCCCGCTCCTTACGCTCGCGCAGGTATCCCAGCCAGAAAATCGCGCCGAGCACGACCAGGAAGGCGTAGGTCAGAACCATCTCCGGCACGCCGAGCTGCCACGCCCAGAGCGCGAGGCCCCCGGTCAGCGCCGCGGCGCCGATCATCACGAGCGCGGCGGTATGGGCCGGCATGCCCCGCTGTAGCAGCAGGTAGTGCAGGTGCTCGCGGTCGGCGTCGAACATGTCGGCGCGGCGGCGCAGGCGCAGGAACATCACGCGCGCCATGTCGATCAGCGGTACGGCGAGGATCCAGACGCACACGATGGGCGGCAGCGTGCGGCCTTCGCCCTGCGTCACGGAGATGCTGAACCAGCAGAGCGCCAGGCCCAGCATCATGCTGCCCGCGTCCCCCATGAAAATCCGGGCCTGGTCGCGCAGCGGCGGCACGCGCATGTTCCAGAGCAGGAATCCGCAGATCGACGCGCAAAGGAAGACGAGGAGCAGGGCCTCGGTGCCCAGGCCCTGCGCGACGGCAGCGTAAGTAAGCCACAGCGCCGCCACGAGCGAAGTTCCGCCCGCAGCGCCGTCCAGTCCGTCGATCATGTTGACGGCGTTCATGACGCCGAGCGCGCACACCACGGAAAACGGGATTGCCCAGTAGTAGAGGTTCACCGGACCGAAGCCGAACAGGTTGCCGAGCTGCGAGACATAGACCCCGGCCCACGACGTCATGAAAAGCGCGGCGGTCAGCTGGATGAAAAGCTTGGTGCGAGCGGTGATGTCATGCATGTCGTCCGCCGCGCCGCCGACCACGAGCAGGCCGAGCGCCACCACCAGCGCGAGCGTCGCGCCGACCACCAGGCCGGAGGCGAGCGCGGCCATTGCGAAGCCGGCGAACATGCCGATGCCGCCGGTCAGGGGAATCGTTCCCTCGTGCTGCTTGCGCCCGCCGGGCCGGTCGGAAAGCCCGATGCGCAGGGCCATCGGCGTGAGCATCCGCGCGACGAGGAAGGACAGGATCAGCGCGACGAGCACCAGGAACATCACCCGGTTCGCCCTGAGCGGAAAGAGCTCGAACACCGCTAGAACGCCGAGACCATGCGCTGCCAGAGCTGCTCAAGCGGGATCGGCGCGTCCTGCGGCG
>DASPMF010000154.1:0-24230 GCA_035627155.1 Burkholderiales bacterium
CGTCGGCGTCAACATCCACCACGTGCTGGTCTATCCGGGGCTGTCGGTGCAGTCGCCGCTGCAGCAGCTGCGCGCGGTGCGCCCGCTCGGCGTCGACCGTACGCTCACCGAAATCTGGCACTTCCGCCTGAGGGGCGCGCCCGAGGCGATCTACCGCCGCTCGCTCGCCTACTACAACCTGGTGAATTCGCCGGCGACGCTGATCAACGCCGACGACCTGGAGAACTTCTGGAAGTGCCACCAGGGGCTCGCCTCCGACGGCGGCGACTGGGTGAGCTTCGCGCGCCACCACGGCCGCGACATCGAGAAGGACGGCGCCGTGGAGAGCGGGCCGAACATGGGGACCTCGGAAGCGCCGATGCGCAACCAGATGAAGGCGTGGGCGCAGTACATGAGCATGAGCGGACGGTGAGGCGAGCATGAAGGAACAACACGCAGTCGAGCAGTTCCTGTACCAGCAGGCGGATCTCCTCGACAACAAGCGCTGGCAGGACTGGATCGACCTCTTCACCCCCGACGGCATCTACTGGATGCCGCCGGAGCCGTCGTACACCACCTGGGACGGCACGCCGGCGATCTTCGCCGAGGACAAGAACCTGATGAACGTGCGCATGGGGCGCGTCCTGCATCCCGACGCCTGGTCGCAGCGGCCGCTGTGGGGCACCAACCACGTGGTCTCCAACGTCTGCATCCAGAAGGTGAAGGACAACGGCGACGTCGAGGTGAAGAGCCGCTTCCACATGATGGAGCTGCGCCGCGACGACGTGCGCCACTTCGCCGGCCAGTACACCCACCACCTGAAGAAGACGAAGGGGGGCTACCAGATCAAGCTGCAGCGCGTGGACATGACCAACGCGCAGGCCGCCTACGACTACGTGCTGCAGGTCTGGGTCTAGCCGTCTAGGGGGTGCGGGGATGGGCCCGGCGCATCGCCGGCGACAGCACCTTGTCCGAGACGTGGAAGTCCCACACCGCGGCGCCGCCGCCGGCAGCGAACTGCGCGACCAGCTGCGGCAATGCGTCGAGATCCGTGACCGTCTCGCCGGCGAGCCCGAATCCGCGCGCGATGGCTGCGAAGTCGCAGTAGCCGAACACGGAACCCGCATCCGGCATGCCTTCGGACCGGAGCTTGTGCACCTCCGAGCCGTAGGCGCCGTCGTTCATGACGACGACCAGGATGTTCAGCCCATGGCGCTTGAGGGTCTCGAGTTCCTGGACGTGCATCATCAGGCTTCCGTCGCCGTCGAAGAGCACCACCGGGCGGTCCGGGCGCGCCGCGGCCACGCCCATGGCGAAGGAAATGCCGTTGCCGATCGCGCCGAACTCGCGGATGGAGAGGAACTTCTCCTGCGGCCGCGAGGGCATCTGGGCGAAGAACCAGGAGCAATGGCCGCTGGAGTTCACGGTCTCCCAGTCGCGGGGCAGCGCCTTCTCCAGCGCCGCGACGACATCCCGGGGGTCGAGCAGTCCGGGCTCGATCTCGAAGACGTGGCTGTCGGGCTTGGCGTCGCGGATGCGGGCGGCCATCGCGTCGCTTCGCCAGGTCTTGCTGCGTGCGGGCACGGCGGCGGCCAGCGCTTCGACGCCGAGGCGGGCGTCGGCGCGCAGGTGATGGCGCGCCACTTCCTGGCCCTGGCTGACCGCGACGGGATCGATGTCGATCTGCAGCATCGCGGCCTTCGGCCACAGCTGGCCGCCGCCGCCCGCGTGGTAGGCGAGCGAACAGCCGACCGCGATGACGAGGTCCGCCTGCGCCAGGTATTCGAGGCCTGCCTCGGTCGTGAAGCTGCCCGAGATGCCGATGCAGAACGGATCGTCGTGGAAGAGGCCGCGCGCCGGCAGCGTCGTCGCCAGCAGTCCGCCCGTCCGGGCCGCCAGCTCCCTGCAGGCGGCGCCCGCGCCGGCTTCGACCGCCCCGAGGCCGGCGAGGACGACAAGGCGCCCGGCGCCGGCGACCAGCTTCGCGGCGCGGGCCACGTCGTCGGGATGCGGCGGGAGCGGCGAAAGGCGCGGCAGGAGCTCGCGCGAGGGCTTCGGCAGGCTCGCTGTCCCGTCCCAGGTCCGGTTCTGCAGGTCGAAGGGAACGCCGACCACCACCGGCCGGCGTTCGCGCCGCGCCTGCAGAAAGGCATCCCGGATCGCGACCGGCATACGCTCGGGCAGGTGAAGGCTGTGATACGCGGCGCCGGTCGCAGTGATGAGCGGCGCCTGGTCGATCTCCTGGTTGTACCAGCCGCTTTTCAGCGGCGCTTCGCCGGCGAACACCACCAGCGGAAGGTGCGCGCGCACCGCCGCCGGCAGCGCGGTGACGAGCTGGGTCACGCCGGGGCCGCACGTGACGGTGGCGACGCCCACGTCGAGGTTCTTTCGCGCGTACGCCATCGCGGCCGCGACGGCGCAGTGCTCGTGCCGGACGTAGATCATGCGGCAGCCTTGCTCGGCCAATCGCGCGGCCCAGTTCATGTTCGCGTCGCCGAGCAGGGCGAAGCAGTCCTTCACGCCTTCCTGGGCGAATACGCGTGCGAGGACGTCGAAGACCTTCAAGCCGCCGCCCGCGCCGCGGAGCCCCCGGCGATCCTTCCGAACACGGCGCCATTCGTGAGTCCGGTCCCGCCCGGATAGTTGAACCAGAAGATCCCGCCCACCAGCTCCCCCGCGGCGAACAGGCCCGGGATCGGCTCGCCGTCGGTGGAGATCACCTGCGCGTCGGTGTTCACGCGCAGGCCCCCGAACGTGAAGGTGATGCCGCAGGTGACCGCGTAGGCTTCGAAGGGCGGCGTATCCAGCGTGTTAGCCCAGTTGGATTTGTTGATTCTCAGGTTCGAAGTGCATCTTCCGTCCTTCACGTTCGGATTGAACGGAATGTCCGTGCGCACCGCGGCGTTGTAGGCCTTCAGCTCCTCGAGCGCGGCCTTGCCGTCCGTATCCTCGAGCTTCGCGCACAGCTCTTCCAGCGTGTTCGCGCTCACCCTGGTGACCTGGCGGATCTTGTACTCGTCGCGCAGCTGCGCCTTCACCTTGGCGTCGAACACCTGCCAGGCGAACTGCCTGGGCTGCGAGAGGATCACGCGCCCGTACTTGGCGTAGGTGTAGTTGCGGAAGTCGGCGCCTTCGTCGAGGAAGCGCCGGCCCTCGGCGTTGATGTAGACGCCCCACGGATACGAGTGCTTCTGGAACTGGTCGCCGATCGCGAGGTCGCCGAACTCCGGTGCGTTGCGCTCCCATGCCACCGCGTGGCATCCGGACCAGTTGCCCGCCGGCGCCGCGCCGATGTCGAGCGCCATGCGGATCACGTCGCCGGTGTTGAAGCGCGTCCCGCGCACCTTGGCGAGCTCCCAGCCCGGCCCGAGGTAGCGCGCGCGCATCTCCGAGTTCGCCTGGAAGCCGCCTGCTGCAAGGACCACGGAAGAGGCCTGCAGGTCGATGCTCTTTCCGTTGATCTTCGCCTTCACGCCTTTCACCCCTGAATCGTCGGAAACCAGGGAAAGCGCGCGCGCGCCGTAGCGGATCTCGATGCCCTGCTTCTTCGCGATGGCCGTCAGGCCCTCCACGAGGCCCGGCCCGCCGCCAACCGCCTCGACCGTGAGGCCGCCCCAGAACTTGAACCGCCCGCCGATGTTGAAGGCCTGGCGGCCCCACGCCGCGGTGAAGCGCACGCCCTTCTTGCGCATCCACTCCACCGTCGGAAGGCTGCGCTTCACCAGGATCTCCGTCAGGTCGGGATCGCACCGGTACTCGGTGACGCGCGCCATGTCGTCGAGGAACTGGTCCTCGGTGTAGGTGCCGAAGTCGGTGCGCTCGATCTCCTCCTTCGTGAGGTCGGGCATCACCTTCTTCAGGTCCTCGACGCCGCCGTAGGCGACGCGGAAGAGCCCGGCGGTGAAGCGCGAGTTGCCGCCCGCCTCTTCTTCCGGCGCTCGTTCCAGCACCAGGATCTTCTTCCCGGACTCGGAAGCGGAGAGCGCTGCGCACAGCGCCGCGTTGCCTCCGCCCACCACGATCACGTCGTATTGGCCGCTCACGCCGGGATGTTACCTTTGCGCCATGCAACGGGCTCGAAACGCGCTCCCCGTCGCGGTCGCGGGCGGCGGCATCGGCGGCCTCGCCGCGGCGCTCGCGCTCGCACGCAAGGGCTTTCGCTCCGTCGTGCTCGAGCAGGCGCGCGAGTTCGGCGAGATCGGCGCCGGCATCCAGCTCGCGCCCAACGCCTGGCACGCCATCGACGCGCTCGGCGTCGGCCAGCTGGTGAAGAAGGAGGCGGTGTTCATCGAGCAGGTCCTGCTCATGGACGGCGTGACCGGCGAGCCGGTGATCGAGATCCCGACCGACGAGCGCTTCGCGAAGCGCTTCGGCAATCCCTATGCAGTCACCCACCGCGCCGACATCCACGGCTCGCTCCTCGACGGCTGCCGTGCGAGCGAGCTCGTCGAGCTGCGTCCAAGTTCCAGGGTCGTCGGCTTTTCCCAGGGGGAAGAAGTAACGGTCAGAACGTCAAACGGCGAGAACCTGAAAGCCATTGCCCTGGTCGGAGCGGACGGCGGGCGCAGCGTGGTTCGCGAGGCCATCGTCGGCGACGGCGAGCCGCCCGCCTCGGGCCACGTCTGCTACCGCGCGGTGCTGAAGATCGAGGAGATGCCGGAAGACCTGCGCTGGGCGGCCGCCACGCTGTGGGCCGGCACCAACACGCACATCGTCCACTACCCGCTGCGCGGCTGGAAGCTGTTCAACCTCGTCGCGACGGTCGTGCGGCCGGAGGCGGTGACCGCCGGGCACAACGAGGAGGCGCCGCCCTCGGAAGTGCTGCCGCTCTTCGCGCACAACTGCGAGAAGATCCTGCAGCTCCTGCGCGTGCCGAAGAGCTTCAAGCGCTGGATGCTGCATTTCCGCGAGCCGGTGGACAACTGGACCGACGGGCGCGTCGCGCTGCTGGGCGACGCCGCGCACCTCATGCTCCAGTACTTCGCCCAGGGCGCCGCCACGGCGCTCGAGGACGCGGTGTGCCTGGGCGCCTGCGCCGACGCCGCCGACGGCGACTTCCCGCTCGCCTTCCGCGAATACCAGGACAAGCGTCTCGTGCGCGCGTCGCGCGTGCAGGTCTCCGCGAAGCTCCTCGGCATGCTCTTCCACGCCCGCGACGGCATGGAGCGGCGCGTGCGCAACGCCATGTACCAGGGCCGCGCCCCCGGGCGCTACTACGACGCGCTCGAGTGGCTCTTCACCGCGCCGGACTACGTCCGGAACTTCAAGAAGCGATAAGGTCGGGAGCGATCTCGGCGGTCGTGCGCACGCCGCAGAGCTTCATGGCGCGCTCGTATTCGGTCCTGAGGATGTCGAGCGCGTGCGTGGCCCCGGCTTCGCCGCCGGCCATGACGCCGAAGAGGGTGGCGCGGCCGACGAGCACGGCCTGCGCGCCGAGTGCGCGGGCCTTCAGGATGTCGGCGCCGCGGCGCACGCCGCCGTCGAGGAGCACGGTGAGCTTGCTGCCGGCGGCGCGCGCGACAGCGGGGAGCGCCGCGAGCGTGGCGGCGGCGCCGTCCATCTGCCGCCCGCCGTGGTTCGACACCACGATGCCGTCGCAGCCCATCGCCGCCGCGCGCTCGGCGTCGTCCGGGCGCTCTACGCCCTTCAGCAGGAACCTGCCGGGCCACTGGTCGCGCAGGCGCTTCACGGCTTCCCAGTCGAGCGCCGGATCCATCTCGCGTCCGACGGCCGTGGCAAGGTCGGTTGGATTGAGCGCCGAGAACGGGTAGCCCTCGAGGTTGGCCATGCCCGGCAGGCCGTGGCGCGCCACGTCGGCGAGCCAGCCCGGTTTGAAGAGCACGTCCCGCGAGTTGCGCCAGTTGGCCTTGAACGGCGTGACGAAGCCGTTCCTCGGATCGCGCTCGCGCTTGCCGGAAACAGGCAGGTCGACGGTGACGAGCATCGCCTCATATCCGGACTGTTTTGCTCTCTGGACCAATTTCTCTCTGAACTCGCGGTTCCTGACGGCATAGAGCTGGAACCACAGGCGCCCGCCCACTTCCTCGGCGACGCGCTCGATGGTGAAGGCCGCCGGCGTGGCGAGCGTGAACGGCACGCCACGCGCCTTCGCGGCGCGCGCGAGCATCAGCTCCGCGCCCGGGCGCCCGGCGCTGATGCCGCCGGTGGGGGCGATGGCGAGCGGGAAGGCCATTTCGCGGCCGAAGACCGTGGCGCGCAGGTCGGTGGCCGAGACGTCGACCAGCACCTTCGGCAGCAGGCGCAGGGTTTCGAAGGCGGCGCGGTTGGCGCGCAGGGTGACCTCGTCCTCGGCGCCGCCGTCGAAGAAGTCGAACACCGCGCGCGGCAGGCGGCGTTTCGCCAGGCGGCGCAGGTCCTCGATGCTGAGGGCGCGGGACAGGTTCCCCAAGGGAGCGGCTCTTATAATTGCCCGGCACTTTACCCTTGCAAGGACCCCTCCGTGACCCGCCTTTTCGCAATCGCCGCGCTTCTAGCGTTCCCGCTGCTCGCAGCCGCACAAGCCTTTCCGGCCAAGCCGATCCGCCTCATCTGCCCGTTCCCGCCGGGCGGCGCGGTCGACATCGCCTCGCGCGCCACCGCCGCCGAGATGACGAAGATCCTCGGCCAGACCGTCGCCGTGGACAACAAGCCCGGCGCCGGCGGCAACCTCGGCGGCGCGGAAGCCGCGCGCTCCGCGCCCGACGGCTACACCCTCTTCATGAGCACCTCGGGCATCCAGGCGATCAACCCGGCGCTCTACGCCAAGATGCCGTTCGACCCGAACAAGGAGCTCGCGCCGATCGCGCCGCTCGTGTCGCTCTCCAACGTGCTCGTCGTGCATCCTTCGGTGCCGGCGAAGAGCGTGAAGGACGTCATCGAGCTCGCGAAGAAGGAGCCCGGCAAGTGGACCTACGCCTCGAGCGGCAACGGCACGAGCATCCACATGTCCGGCGCGATGTTCACGCAGCTCACCAGGACCGACATCCTGCACATCCCCTACAAGGGCTCGGCGCCCGCGGTGGCCGACCTCCTCGGCGGGCAGACGCACATGATGTTCGACAACATCCCCTCCTCGCTGCCCCACATCCGCTCCGGCAAGCTGCGCGCGCTCGCCACCACCGGCGCGAAGCGCGACCCGGCGCTGCCGGACCTGCCGACGATCGCCGAGTCCGGCGTCGCGGGCTACGAGTCGGGCGTGTGGTTCGGCCTGATGGCGCCCGCCGGCACGCCGCGCGACGTCATCAACCGCCTGAACCAGGCGGCGGTGGAAGCGACGAAGGCGCCCACCTTCGTCAAGCGCATGACCGACCTCGGCTACAACATCATCCCCGGCTCGCCGGAAGACATGACGCGCATGCTGCAGCAGGAAATCCAGCGCTGGACGCCGATCGTGAAGGCCTCGGGCGCGAAGGTCGACTGATGAACCAGCCCGCCAAGGCGAAGGTGAAGCGCATCGAGGGCATCCTCTCGCCCGTCGTCACGCCGTTCAGGAAGGACTACGCCCCCGACGCGGAGCGCTTCGTGCGCCACTGCAAATGGCTGCTGAAGAACGGATGCGCCGGGCTCGCCGTGTTCGGCACCAACAGCGAAGCCAACTCGCTTTCTGTTCCTGAAAAAAGACATCTTCTGGAAAAGCTCGTCGCGGGGGGCGTCCCTGCCGCGTCGCTCATGCCGGGCACCGGGCACTGCGCGCTCACCGACTCGATCGAGATGACGCGCGCCGCGGTCGAGCTCGGCTGCGCCGGCGTGCTCATGCTGCCGCCCTTCTATTACAAGGGCGTCTCGGACGAAGGCCTCTACCGCAACTTCGCCGAGGTGATCGAGCGCGTGGGCGACGAGCGCCTGCAGCTCTACCTCTATCACATCCCGCCGGTCTCCCAGGTCGGCATCACCCTGGGGCTGATCGAGAGGCTTCTTTCCAAGTATCCCGGCATCGTCGCGGGCGTGAAGGACTCCTCCGGCAACTGGGAGAACACGAAGGCGATGCTCGAGCAGTTCGCGAAGAGCGGCTTCGACGTCTTCGCAGGCAGCGAGGACTTCCTGCTCGCGAACATGCGCGGCGGCGGCAAGGGGTGCATCACCGCGACGGGCAACATCAACCCGGGCGCGATCGACAACCTCTACCGCAACTGGAAGTCCGCCGAGGCCGACCAGCTGCAGGCCGGCATCAGCGCGACGCGCAAGATCGTGCAGAAGCAGCCGATGATTCCGGCGCTCAAGGCCGCCATCTCGCACTTCGGCAACGACCCGCAGTGGAAGACGGTGCGGCCGCCGCTCGTCGAACTTTCTTCTTCCCAGGAAGAAACGTTGATCCGGGAGCTCAAGGCCAACGGATTCTCCATGCCCGGACTCGCCTGAACACTGCCCTCGTCACCGGCGCGGGAAGGGGCATCGGCCTCGCCACGGCGAAGGCCTTCCGCGCCGCCGGCTGGCGCGTCCTCGCGCTCGACAAGGCGTTCCCCGGCGAGGTGGCCGGCGAGCGCGTGGACTACGACCTCCGGGACTTGAGCGGCATCGCTGCGCTCGTCGAGCGCCTGGGCGAGATCCACACCCTCGTCAACAACGCCGGCGTGCTCTATTGCGAGCCCTACGGCGCGATTCCCGAAGGGCACAAGCGCGAGATCCTCGCCGTCAACATCGAGGCGCCCGTCGCGCTGATCGACGCCGTCGCGCCGCAGATGCGGCGGCGCAAGTCCGGGCGCATCGTCAACGTCGGCTCGGTCGCCGCCTTCACCGGCCATCCTGACCTCTGGTACGGCGCGACGAAAGCCGCGCTCCTCAACGTCACCAAGAGCTACGCGAAGGACCTCGGGCCGCACGGCATCCTCGTGAACGCCGTCGCCCCCGGCCCAACCCTCACCGGCATGTACGAGCAGCTGCCGCAGTCGCGCAAGGACGCGGTGATGCGCTCCGTCTACTCGGGCCGCCCGTGCAAGCCGGAGGAAGTCGCCGACGCCATCCTCTGGCTCGGCACCTCGAGCCCCGCCTACCTGAGCGGCACCACCGTGGACGTCAACAACGGTTCGTATCCCAGATGAGAAAAATGGGGTCTGTCCCTATTTTTCCTTCCGGGCGTGGGCCTCGAGGATGTCGGCGACGCACGCGGTGAGCTTCTTCGCGTAGTCGATGTGGAGGAACTCGTTGGGGCCGTGGGCGTTGGAGTGCGGGCCGAGGACGCCGGTGATGAGGAACTGCGCATCGGGGAACTTGGCGCCGAGCATGGCCATGAAGGGGATGGTGCCGCCCTCCCCCATCCACATCGCGCCCTTGCCGTAATGCTTCATTGAAGCGGACTCGATCGCCTTCTCGAGCCAGCCGGCGGTCTTCGGCGCATGCCAGCCGGTCGCGGCCTGGCCGGCCTCGAAGGTGACGCGGGCGCCGTAGGGCGGGTCGGCTTCGAGAAGGGTCTTCAGGTTCTTCGCCGCCGTCGCGCCGTCCACGGTGGGCGGCAGGCGCAGCGAGAGCGCGAGCACCGTCTTCGGCCGCAGCACGTTGCCGGCGTTCGCCGGCAGCGGCAGCCCGTCGGCGCCGGTTACGGCAAGCATCGGCCGCCAGGTGCGGTTGAGGACGAGGTCCTCGAGCGCATCGGCCATCGGCTGCATGCCGCGCACGAACGGGAACTTGGCGTGGATCTCGCGCCCGAGCACCGACGCGGCGCGCTTCGCCTGCTCGCCCCGCTCCGGCGGGATCGGCGCGTGGAAGGCGGCGTGGTGCACGCTGCCCGATTCCGCGTCGTCGATGCGCTCGAGGAGCAGGCGCGCGATGCGGAAGCTCTCCGCGACCACGCCGCTCGCGTCCCCCGAGTGCACGCCTTCGGTCAGCACCTCGACGGTGAGCACGCCGTTCACCAGACCGCGCAGCGAGGTCGTGCCCCAGAGCTGCTCGTAGTTGCCGCAGCCCGAATCGAGGCCGATCACGAGATCCGGTCTTCCGATGCGCGGGGCGAGCGCATCGAGGTACGGCGGCAGGTCGTAGCTGCCGCTTTCCTCGCAGCACTCGATCAGGAGGACGGTCCTTGCGTGCGGCTTGTTCTCTTCGCGAATTTTTCTCAGCGCGGCGATTGAAGCAAAGACAGCGTATCCGTCGTCCGCCCCGCCACGGCCGTAGAGCTTGCCGTCCTCGATCTTGGGCTGCCAGGGGCCCAGGCCGGCGCGCCAGCCGCTCATCTCCGGCTGCTTGTCCAGGTGCCCGTACATGAGCACCGTCTCCTGTCCGGCGCCGCTCGCCGGCACCTCGACGAGGAGCACCGGCGTCCTGCCCGGGAGGCGCACGACCTCCAGCTTCATGCCGTCGAGCGCGTGGCGGCGGCACCAGTCTTCGGCCAGCTTCACCGCCGCGTCGATGTGGCCGTTCTTCGCCCAGTCCCTGTCGAAGTGCGGGCTCTTGGCGGGGATCGCGACGTAGTCCACCAGCGCCGGGACGATCGCCTCGTCCCAGAAAGCGGCGATGCTTTTCATTCGTGCAGCCCTTTCGAATCGGTGCCGGTCGGAAATCCCTGCGTCGGGGAAAGGGCCTATTAGACAAAAAAAGAAGCCGTCCGAGGACGGCTTCTAGGGGGGAGAGTCACTTCCTAAGGGAGGGAGGAAGGTGACTCAGGGGAGTTCTCATTCTCCAGATTCCCGGCGGCGTGTCTGTAGTCTCGATCCGCGATTTCGCGTAGCGGGTTCGCTACATCCGGGGGACGCGAAAGAGCGTCGGGGGCCTGTTTCGTTATTTCTCCGGCGGTTACATTCGGAACCTGTGGCGCTTCTCAACCTCATCGACGGCGAGCTGGCGTACGGCGCGCTGCCGCTGCTCGACCGTGCGTCCTTTTCCATGGAGGCCGGCGAGCGGATCGGGCTGATCGGGCGAAACGGAACCGGGAAATCCTCGCTCCTCGGTGTGATCGCCGGCAGCGTCGCGCTCGACGACGGGGAGTTCCGGCGCCAGGACGGCCTGCGCGTCGTGCACGTGGGCCAGGAACCGGCGGTGCGGCTTCCCGGGGAAAAGGACTTCCGCCTCAAGGCTTTCCTGGACCGGTTCGGCCTGCCGGAAGACCTTTCGACGCAAAACCTCTCGGGCGGGCAGGCGAAGCGCGCGGCGCTCGCGGCGGCGTTCGCGCAGGAGCCGGACCTGCTGCTCCTCGACGAGCCGACCAACCACCTCGACATCGACGGCATCCTCACGCTGGAGGAGCTGCTGCTGCGCCAGCGCGCCTGCATCTTCATCACGCACGACCGCGCGTTCCTCGACCGCGTCTCGACGCGCATCGTCGAGCTCGACCGCGGCCGCCTCGCCTCGTATCCGGGCAACTTCGGCGCCTACCAGAAGACGAAGTCGCGGCAGCTTGCCGTTGAGGCGGTGGCGAACCGCAAGTTCGACAAGTTCTGGGCCGAGGAGGAGGTGTGGCTGCGCAAGGGCGTGCCGGCGCGCACGGTGCGCAACGAAGGGCGGGTGCGCCGCCTCGAGCGCCTGCGCGAGCAGCGCGCCGCGCGCCTGGAGCGAACCGGCAACGTGAAGGTCAGCCTCTCGGCGGGCGAGCGATCCGGCAAGCTGGTCTGCGAGCTCACCGCCGTTTCAAAATCCTTTGAATCCCCGGTGGTGAAGGACCTCGACCTCCTCATCTCCCGCGGCGACCGCCTCGGCCTCGTGGGGCCCAACGGCGCGGGCAAGACCACGCTCATCAAGCTCATCCTCGGGGAGCTCCAGCCCGACGCCGGCACGATCCGCATCGGCACCAACGTTCGACCGGCGTACTTCGACCAGTTGCGCGCGCAGCTCGATCCGGACCGGACGGTGGCCGAGACCATCAGCCCCGGCTCCGAGTGGGTGGAGCTCGAGTCGGGGCGCAAGCACGTGATGAGCTACCTCGGCGACTTCCTCTTCCCGCCGCGGCGCGCGCACTCGAAGGTGAGCATGCTCTCCGGCGGCGAGAGGAACCGTCTTCTCCTCGCGCGCCTCTTCGCCCGCCCCGCCAACGTGCTCGTCCTCGACGAGCCCACCAACGACCTCGACATCGAGTCGCTCGAGCTCCTCGAAGCCGCGCTGCAGGACTATGGCGGCACCCTCCTCCTCGTCTCCCACGACCGTGCGTTCCTCGACGCCGTCGTCACCTCCGTCCTCGCCCCGGAAGGCGGCGGCCGCTGGAAGGAATACGTCGGCGGGTATTCGGATTGGCTGAAGCAACGGCCGGCGAAGGAAGAAGCTGTTTCGGAAAAGAAAATTCCTGTGAAGGAAAAACCCCGGCCGGCCAAGCTTTCCTACAAGGAAACCCGCGAGCTCGAATCCCTGCCGAAGGAGCTCGAGGCGCTGGAGGCCGAGCAGCAGGCCCTCGCGGCGAAGATGAGCGACCCGGAGTACTACCGCCAGCCGCCCGACGCCCTGCGCGCCGACCAGGCGCGCGTGGCCGACATCGAGCGCCTGCTCACGGAGAAGCTGGAAAGATGGGAAGCGCTCGAGTCGAAGACCCGCGTCTCGTGAGACACTACGCGCCTTTTTTCGGGAGCTCCCATGCGGAACACGACCAAGAACCTGCGCCGTCGCATCAAGCTGCAGAAGATCCACAACCGCCTCGCCAAGCAGGCGAAGCAGGCCAAGAAGGCCGCCCGGGAGGCGTCCGCCGCCGCCAAGTAGTCCCGCGTCTCAGCGCCTGAGCCGGGCCAGGAAGCGGTCGAGCTGGTCGGCGAAGCGCTTGCGGTCGGTGTTGTCGAGCGCGGGCGGCCCGCCGGTGCGCTCGCCCGTGCCGCGCAGCTCGTCCAGGTAGTTCCGCAGCGCCAGCCGCTCGCCGATGTTCTCCGGGGTGTAGAACTCGCCGCGCGGATTGAGCGCGTGGCCGCCCTTCGCGATGACATCCGATGCGAGCGGGATGTCCGCCGTGATGACGAGGTCCCCCGGCGCGAGCTCGCGCACGATGCGGCTGTCGGCGACGTCGATGCCGCGCGGCACCTGCAGCGCGCGGATGTGCCTCGAAGGCGGCGTGCGCAGCAGCTTGTTCGCCACCAGCGTCAGCGGGATTTCCAGGCGCTCGGCCGCGCGGTAGAGGATGTCCCTGATCACCGCCGGGCACGCGTCCGCGTCGACCCAGATGTGCATCCGCCTCAGCTCTTCTTGCGGATCGCGCCGCGCGTGAAGTCGGCGGGGTATTTCACGGCGTTGAGCGCCATCTTGCGCTCGGCGGCCTGCAGGAGGTCCACGCCGAGGCGGTCGGAGAGCCGCACGAGGTAGAGGAAGACGTCGGCGAGCTCGAGCGCCACTTCGTCCTTCTTCTCTTCGGGCAGCGGACCGTCGAGCCACTGGAAGTGCTCGAGCACCTCCGCCGCCTCGACGCTCAGCGCCGTCGCGAGGTTGCGCGGGGTGTGGAAGGGATCCCAGTCGCGCTCCGCCGCGAAGGCGCGCTGCGCGGCCGCGACGTCGGCGATGCTCTTGAAGGCCATGCTGTTCCTTTCGCCAAGGGTTGGCGAAGGATACTGCGACCTAGCGGTTGCCCCGGTACGAGACGATCTTGAAGCCGGGCGCGAGGACCACCACCGCGTTGTCCGGGATGTCGTCGTGCACCACGGCGTTGGCGCCGATCTTGACGTTGTTGCCGACGCGGATCGGGCCGAAGAGCCGCGCGCCGGGAGCGATGTAGACGTCGTCGCCGATCACAGGGGCGCCGTGGCCCTCGCCGCGCCCGGTGACGCCGATCGTGACCTGCTGCGAGAGGTTGCAGTTCGCGCCGATCACCGCCTCGCGGCTTACCGTGATGCCGCCGAAGTGGCCGATGTAGAGGCCCGGGCCGATCTGCGCGTGGCGCGAGATCTCGATGCCCCAGAGGATCTTCATGAGCACGTTGAGCGCCCAGTAGAGCGGATCGGCGACGAGTCTGCCCGCGAAGGGCAGGCCGAGCGCAAGGGTTCCGAGGCGGTAGACGGCGACCGCCTGCATGCCCGGCTCGGCGAGGCACCAGAGCCGGCGCAGCGTGCTGCGGCGGTCGGCGACGTCCTGCGCGCGCTCGACGTCGCGAAGGAGGCACTGCACGGCGGGGGAGGAAAGGATGGCTTGCATGGCGTCTCCGAGTGCTCCGTATGCAAAAAAGAAGCCGCCCGAAGGCGGCTTTCTAAGGAACCATTCCAATGAGGAGGAGGAGGGAGGAATGGCTCAGGGGGAGTGAAGCCATTGTCGTGCCCTGCGCGCGGCGTGTCTGTCGGCGCGCCCGGATTCCGCTGTAAGAATTCCTCGCCCGCCTGTCGCGCCGGCGCGTCGTCAGGCCCACATGCCGCGCAGTTGCGCCGCCACATCGACGCGCGCTTTCGCGACATTCTTTCCTTCTTCTCCGGCGCGGCCGCCGTATGCAATTTCCCGCAGGCAAGCCATCACGCCCGGCGTCAGGAAGCGGCTCTTCGCCCCGTAAACGTGCCGGTCGCCCATGCGCGACTGCTGCGTCACGTAGTACTTGAGCGGCGCTATGAGGTGCAGGTCCGATTTCGCTCGTGTCATGGCCACGTAAAGAAGCCGCCGTTCCTCCTCGACGAGGTCCGGCCGGCCGGTGGAGAACTCGTTCGGGAAGTTGCCGTCGCTCACGTTGAGGACGTGCACCGCGTCCCACTCCTGGCCCTTCGCCGAATGCACGGTCGACAGGACAAGGTAGTCCTCGTCGAGGTACGGCGCCCCCGCGAGGTCCCCGGTGGCGCTCGGCGGATCCAGCGCGAGCTCGGTCAGGAAGGCTTCGCGCTTTTCGAAAGAAGCGCTCATCCGTTCCAGCTGGACGAGATCCCCCTTCCGGACGTCCGCCGCGTCGTACTTCCGCTCGAGGTGCGGCTCGTACCACTCGCGCACGCGCTGCACCTGGCCTTCCCAGGCGGCTTTGGGGTCTCCGAGATTCTTGAGCAATTCATCCGTGTCGGGCGACCCGGTCTGGACCAGGTCCCATGAGAAGCCATTCGCTTCGAACCGCGTGAACACCCGTTCCGCGGTCGCCGGCCCGACGCCCGGCAGGAGCTGCAGCGTGCGCCAGGCCGCGACGCGGTTCTTCGGGTTGTCCGCCCAGCGCAGCACCCCGAGCAGGTCCTTCACGTGCGCCGCCTCGAGGAACTTGAGCCCGCCGTACTTCACGTACGGGATGTTCCGCCGCACGAGCTCGAGCTCCAGCACGTCCGAATGGTGCGAGCTGCGGAAGAGCACCGCCTGCCGCTTGAGCGCCACGCCCCGCTCGCGCGCTTCCAGCACGTGCGTCACCACGTACTCGGCCTGCGCCGCGTCATCCGCCACCGCCACGTAGCGCGGCTTCGCCCCCTCCGCCTTCGCCGAATGCAGGTCCTTCTGGTACTGCCGCGACGCCTCTTTCATCAGCGCATTCGCCGCATCCAGGACCGGTTGGCTCGAACGATAGTTCTCCTCGAGCTTGACGATGGCCGGATGGTCGAACTGCCCGGGAAACCCGAGAATGTTTTCGACCGTGGCGGCGCGGAAGGAATAGATCGCCTGCGCATCGTCGCCCGCTACCGTCACGCCTTTTCCGTCGGGGCGCAGGCGCAGCAGGATCTCCGCCTGCAGCACGTTGGTGTCCTGGTACTCGTCGACGAGGATGTGGTCGAAGAGGCCTCCGATCTCCGCCGCGAGCGCCGGATCGCCGAGCATCGCGTGCCAGTAGAGCAGCAGGTCGTCGTAGTCGAGGGACTGGTTCGCGATTTTTCTCTCAACATATGCACGGAAGAGCTTCGTGAGCTCTTCCTCCCACTCCGCGCACCACGGAAAGACGAGCCGCAGCGTGTCGGCGAGCGGGCCCTGGCAGTTCACCTTGTGCGAGTAGATGGCAAGGCACGTGTCCTTGCGCGGGAAGCGCTTCTCCGACTTGGAGAACCCGAGCTCGTGACGCACCACGTCCATCAGGTCCGCCGCGTCGCCGCGGTCGAGCACGCTGAAGGCCTCGGCGAGGCCGATCGTGTCGGAATACCTGCGGATCAGCCGGTTCGCCACCGAATGGAAGGTTCCCGACCAGGGCAGCCGGATGGTCGGTGTCCTTTCAAGAGCTGCAGAAACAATCTTCTGCGCCCTTCTTGTCATCTCCTGCGCCGCGCGGCGCGTAAAGGTCAGGAGCAGGATCCGCTCCGGCGCCACGCCCTGCAGGATGAGGTGCGCCACGCGGTGCGCGAGCGTGTTCGTCTTCCCCGTCCCGGCGCCCGCGATGACGAGCAGCGGCGCGTCGCCTGCGCACGCCGCCTCGCGCTGCCGCTCGTTCAGCCTTCCGAAGACGCCGGTCGTCACCGGCGCGACTATAGGCCAATACTGTATATATAGCCAGCTAGCCGCTGTTGCGCAGCGCGGCGGCGACGCCGTTGATGCTGAGGTGGATCGCCTGCGCGGTGCGCTCGTCGTGGTCGCCGGCGCGGTAGCGGCGCAGCAGCGAGACCTGGATGTGGTTCAGCGCGTCGAGGTAGGCGAAGCGGTTGCGGATGGAGCGCGCGAGGGTCGGGTTGCCCGCGAGAAATTCCTGGGCGCCGGTAATGGCGAAGAGCTGCTCGCGCGCGGCGTGCCACTCCTCGCGGATGCGCGGGAACACCGCGCGGCGCAGGGCCTCGTCGGGCACCAGCTCGGCGTAGCGCTCGGCGATGCCGAGGTCGGTCTTGGCGAGCACCATGTCGAGGTTGGAGAGCATGGCGCGGAAGAAGGGCCAGCTCGCATGGAGCTCCTGGAGCTCCTTGAGGGCGTTGCGTTCTCGGAAGCGCGCGACCGCGGCGCCGAAGCCGTACCAGCCGGGCAGCATGACGCGGCTCTGGCTCCAGCTGAAGACCCACGGGATGGCGCGCAGCTCGCGCAGGCCCGGCGCGGCGCCGCCGTGCGTCGCGCGCGCGGCCGGCCGGCTGCCGATATTGAGCTTGGCGATCTCGGAAAACGGCGTCGCGGCGCGGAAGTACTCCATGAAGCCCGGCGTCTCCACGAGCCGGCGGTACTCCGCGAGCGCGAGGCGCGAGAGCGTCTCCATGACCTCGGCGCGGCGGGCGTCGCCGTCGCCGGCCGCCGGCAACGCGCTCGCCTCGAGCGTCGCGGCCACCAGCACCTCGAGGTTGCGCCGGCCGTTCTCCGGGTCGGCGTACTTGCTCGCGATCACCTCGCCCTGCTCGGTGAGGCGCAGCGCCCCGTCGACGCTGCCCGGCGGCTGCGAGAGCACCGCCTCGTAGCTCGGCCCGCCGCCGCGCCCCACCGTGCCGCCGCGGCCGTGGAAGAGGCGCAGGCGCACGCCGTGCATGCGGCACACCGCCATGAGGCGCTGCGTCGCCTTGTAGAGCGTCCAGTTCGAGGCGACGTAGCCGCCGTCCTTGTTGCTGTCGGAGTAGCCGAGCATCACTTCCTGCTCGTCGCCGCGCAGGCGCACCCACTCGCGGTAGAGCGGCTCGGCGAGCGCCGCCTCCAGGATGTCGCCGCAGCGCTCGAGGTCGTCGATGGTCTCGAAGAGCGGGATCACGTCCATCGTGACGGGCCCGGGGCCCACGAGCCCCGCCTCGCGCAGCAGCACGCCCACCTCGAGGAGGTCCGACACCGACTCGCAATGCGAAATGATGTACTTCGATACCGCAGCGCCGCCGAAGCGCCGCTGCGCCTGCGCGGCGGCGGCCGCCACGGCGAGCTCGCCCTGCGCGAGCGCCGAGTATTCCGCGTGCGGCACGCGCAGCGGCCGCGGCGAGGCGAGCTCGCGCGCAAGGAGCGCGATGCGCGCCCCCTCATCGAGCTTCTCGTATTCCACATGGACCTGCGCGCGCGCGAGGAGCTCCGCCACCACGGCGGCGTGCTCGCCCGAGTTCTGCCGCAGGTCGATCGGCGCGAGGTGGAAGCCGAACACGCTCGCCTTGCGCCGCAGGCTGCGCAGCCGCCCGCCGGCGAGCCGGCCGGCGCCCTGCGCCTCCAGGCCGTCGGCGAGGACCTTCAGGTCCGCGGCGAAGGCGGCCGCATCCGGGTACGCGTCGAGGATCGAGCCCGGGCGCGGCGCTGCCTCCAGCCCCGCGAGCGCCTTCGCGCTCGCCGCAAGCCGGCTGTAGATTCCCGAGATGGCGCGGCGGTACGGCTCGTCGCGCCGGTACTCGGACGCGTCGCCCGAACGCGCGGCGAGCGCGAGCACCTCCGGGGGCGTGCGCATCAGGCGCTCGGAGAGGCCGAGCTCGCGCCCGAGCGCGTTCACCTCCTCGAGGTAGTGCCCGAGGATGAGATGCGCCTGCTCGGCCATCGCGCTCTCGAGCGTGCGCGCGCCGACGTTCGGGTTGCCGTCGCGGTCGCCGCCCACCCAGCTGCCGACGGTGAGGAAGGGCGCGAACCACGGCTCGCGATCCAGGCCGAGGTGCCCGCGCACCGCCTCCTCGATGTCCGCGTAGAGCTTCGGCAGCTCGGGGATGAAGGTGAGGCGGAAGTAGGCGAGCGCGTTGGTGATCTCGTCCGAAACCGAGAGCTTCATCCGGCGCAGCATCGCTGTGAGCCACAGGCGCAGCACCTCGGCGTGCAGCGCCCGGTCGCGCCCCGGCGACTGCGGCTCGGCGACGAGGCGCGCGATCTCGCGTTCGCACTCGAGGATGCTCTGGCGCTGCACCTCGGTCGGATGCGCGGTGAGGACCGGGCTGATGCGCGCGCGCTCGAACCAGGCGAGGAGCCCGTCGCGGTCGGCGTGCGCGAGCGCGTAGGCGATGCTCCCCGGGCGGCGCGGCGAGCCGGCCTCGGCGTGCGCGTGGCGGCGGCGGTTCTGGTGCGCGTCCTCGGCGATGTTGAGGAGGTGCGAGAAGTAGCTGAACGCGCGCACCACGTGCAGCGTCTCGTCGATCGGCAGCGCGTCGAGCTGGCGCTCGAGCACCGCCTTCTCCCCCTCGTCGCGGCGGAACGCCACCGCCGCCTGGCGGATCGCCTCGATGCGCTCGCGCGTCGCCTCGCCCACCTGCTCCGCGATCACGTCCCCGAGCAGCCGCCCCAGCAGCCGCCGGTCCTCCCGGAGCAGGTGTTCCTTTTCCATGCGCCCAACTATAAGGCCCCAGGTAGCCCTCCAGAGCTACGCGGCGGCGGAAGGCCTGAGACGCACGGGCCCTACGATGGAAGCACTAGGAGCCATCATGCTGATCAAAGGCCAGCCGGACATGGAAGTGCAGATCACGGACCAGGGCTACATCTGCATCAAGCAGTACGACGCCGGCGGGACGGAGAACGTGGTCGAGTTCGCCCCCGCCTACGCCCCCAAGCTCGCCGCCGCCATCAGCGAGCTGCAGGAGTTCGCGCAGAAGAAGTTCGAGAAGTACGTTCCCGAAGAGGTCTGACGGGGAGTTTTGCTTCCTACTGCGGCGAGTGCTCCAGCGTGTACTCGCCGATCGCCCGCTCGCCCGACTCGTCCACCGCCAGCAGCCGGATCGTCACCGTGCTCTTCGGCAGCCGCCGCAGGAGCGCGGGCGGCGGCACGACATGAATCGCGCCCGAGGCCGGATCGAAAGGGACGTCCTCCATGCGCGACTCCTGGACGGTCGCGCCGCCGACCACCACGCGCTCGAACGCGTCGAGGCGCTTCACGCCGGCGAGCGGGGCCTCGATGCGGGTCACCACCGCGTCGTCGTCCGCGTGGATGGTGCAGCTCACGCTTCCGCCCCGCTCGATGCGGTACTCCCGGAGGCGCATGCCGAGCGCCTTCATGCGCTCGACGAACCGCGCGGAGACGATCGCGCCGACACGCCCGGCCTGCACGGCGGCGCGGATGCCGTCGCCCAGCGCGGCGAGCGCCTCAAGGCGCTGCGCGCAGTGCGCGCAGGCGAAGAAATGCTCCTCCACCGGCGCTTCGTCCGCGGCCGGCAGCTCGCCGAGCCAGTAGGCGAGCAGCGTCTCGAACTCGATCGGGTTCCTACACATGGTCGCCCATGCACTCGCGCAGCCGCGCGATCGCCCGGTGGCGGATCACCCGCACGTTCCCCGCGCTCAGGCCGAGCTCCTCGCCGACCGCATCCGCCGGCTTGTCGTCGAAGAAGGTGAGGACCACCACCGAGCGCTCGCGCTCGGAGAGCGCCTGCAGGCACCCGCCGAGCCGCTCGCCATCGAGCGCCAGCGGCTCCGGCGCCTCGAAGACGGCTTCCGTGTCGCCATACGCCTCCAGCAGCTCGTCCCGGCGCCGGGTGCCGCGGCGCATCTCCAGCACCGTCATGCGGCTCGTGCCGAGGACGTAGGAGGCGATCCGGTCGGGCTCGCGCACCTTGCCGCCGCGCAGGGCTTCGAGCGTCATCAGCAGCACCTGCTGCACGAGGTCGGCGGCGGCGTGGCGGTCGCGCAGGTGGCGCAGGCCGTAGAGGCGCACGCGCGGCGCCAGGCGCCGGCAGAGCTCCGCCTCGGCCGGCGGATCGGACGCCGCGGCGACGCGGCGCGCCAGCGCCCCGTCCTCGAGGGCCGCGAGGGTGGATTCCTTCTGCACGCCATGAGCATAGCGATCCTTTCCCGAGGATGTGTAACGAACCGCCGCCTCGTTACACATCCCCGGCATCCCAACCAAGGAGATCGCCATGATCACCAACCCGCAGTCCGGCACCAACCTCCACGAGATCGCCCCCGGCATCTACCGGATCAACACGCCCGTCCAGATCCCGGGCGGCCCGGGCTTCAACTTCAACCAGTACCTCGTCGCCGACGACGAGCCGCTCCTCTTCCACACCGGCCCGCGCCGCATGTTCCCGCTCGTCGCCGAGGCGATCGGCAAGGTGCTCCCGGTGGAGAAGCTGCGCTACGTCGCCTTCTCCCACGTCGAGGCCGACGAGTGCGGCGGCCTGAACGAGCTCCTCGCCGCCGCGCCGCACGCGGTCGCGGTGGCGAGCCAGCTCGCCGTCATGGTGTCGCTCAACGACCTCGCCGACCGCGCGCCGCGCGCCCTCGCCGACGGCGAGGTCCTGCGCACCGGCCGGCGCGCCTTCAAGTGGCTCGACGCCCCGCACGTCCCGCACGGCTGGGAGAACGGCTTCATGATGGAGCTCGAGACGAAGACGATGCTCTGCGGCGACCTCTTCACCCAAGGCGGCGCCGGCGAAGTCGCCCTCACCGAGTCCGACATCCTCGGTCCGAGCGAAGCCTTCCGCGCGCCGATGGACTACTTCGCCCACAGCCCGCAGACCGCCGCCACCCTAGAAAAGCTCGCGCGCGAGAACCCGCTGACGCTCGCCTGCATGCACGGCAGCGCCTGGCGCGGCGACGGCGCCTCGCTCATCCGCGCCCTGTCGCGCACGCTGGTCGGCTACGAAGCCGACCCCGTCGCCTACGCCAAGGCCGCGTAGCCGTCGCCCCCGCGCAGGCGGGGGTCATGGGGTCAGGTACTGATTTCCGCCTCTTCTCGGTTCAGTACCTGACCCCGATCTTCAGTTCGACGGCGATCCGCCCGCCGTCACCGGCGCCCTCCCCATGTTCTTGCCGGGCGCGGGCTCGGCGCTGCGCTCCGAGGCGCTCTGCGCCCCCGCCGCCGGGCGCTGCGACGCGCCCGAGGCGCTGTCCCCGTGCGCCCGCTCGCCGCCGCTGCCGACCTCGAGCCTTCGCTTCGTGTCGCGCCGCTCGGCCCGCTCGGCCCGCTTCTCTTCCTTGCGCTCCGCCTTCATCTTCCGCGCCTCGGCCATCGCCTGGTCGTACTGCGCCTTCGCCCGGTGGCGGCACCTCTCGCGCTCGTCGCCCTCGAAGGCCCCGCAGCTCTTCTTGTCCATCTCGTAGGTCGCCTTCGCCTGCTCCCGCACCCCCTCCACCCCGTCGTCCGCAGCCAGCACCCCGCCGCTGAGGGACGCCAACGCCATTGCAATGACACTGCCGATCAATCGATTCATAAGTACCTCCTGGATCCCCTGCCGCTGCAAACGCCGCGCCTGATGGGGTCAGGTACTGATTTCCGCTTCTTCTTGGTTCAGTACCTGACCCCGATCTAGACTCGCGGCCATGCCCATCACCCACCTCGAGCACTTCCTCCTCCAGGTCGCCGACCTGGAGGCGACCTGCGACTGGTACGAGAAGGTGGTCGGCCTGCGCCGCGGCTACACGCCCGACTTCAAGTTCCCGGTGCAATGGCTCTACGCCGGCGAGCTCGACGTGCTGCACGTCACCCAGGGCGGCAAGGACGTGAGCGAGAACCGCAGGCGCTACGTCGGCCAGCAGTCCGAGGCGCTCTCCGGCTCGGGCGTCATCGACCACGTCGCCTTCCGCGCCACCGGCCTCAGGGAAACGCTGGAGCGCCTGCGCAGCCTGGGCGTGGACTACCGCGAGCGCATGGTGAGCGACCAGGGCCTCTACCAGGTCTTCTTCCTCGACCCCAACGGCCTGAAAGTCGAGCTCAACTTCTCCAACGAAGAAGCGAAGCGCGACGGCATCACGCCTCCGCTCCTCGCCTCGCAGCTCCCCTGAGATCGGGGTCAGGCACCGATCTTCCGGATCCCGGCGATCGCTTTCAGTCGTTCGCGCACGGCCGGCGTCCGGATCGCCGGACTCCCGTCCATTACGAGGCCCGGCAGTGCATTGAGGAATCCGTCGTCGGCGAGAAGGCGTGCGAAGGTCTCGGAGACATAGGCACGCACCGCCGGGTCGGCTTGCGCAACCTCGGCCACGATCTCCGGGCGCCCGTCGACGACTGAAAGCACGTCTTCCAGGTCGTGGCTTTCGAGGTAGTCCCCGCCGCCGCGGTCCTGGAATGCCTCGAGCTTCGTGGCGAGGAAGCACGCGGGAGCGACGAGGCGGATCGCCAGCGCGTCGCCCAACGTCACGCGGACCGCGGTGCGCAAGGCGATCTCGTACCAACGGTTCGAGAATCCCAGTACGTCTTCCCTCGCCGCCATCACGTCGAGCTTCATCGGGCCGAACGTCCAGCGGTAGGGCGGCTCTGCTCCTGCGAGCGTCTGCGAGAAGCCGCGCGTCCTTAGCGCTTCTCCCAGCTTCAGGTATTCGGCTTTGGACGCAATCGCCGCGACCGCATCCACGTCCTGCGTTGCGCGCACCGGCGCCGCGGCGGGGTCGGTAATGAGCAACGCGGTTGCGCAACCGCCCACGAAGACGAGCTGCTCACTCAAGTCCCCGAGCGCCTCGGCCATGCCGGCGAGAAGCTCGGTATTCGCATCCCTCATGCAGAAGCACGTCCGCCGAGGCGCTTCTCGATCTCTTTCGACGCAAGGCTGCGCTCGCGCGCGCGCCCGTCGCGGATCGCGTCCACCAGGGCGAGCAATTCGTAGAGCTTCGGGTCGCGAACCGCGGCTGCCGGGACCGACGGATACAGCGGCGCAAGGCTGTAACCGCGAACCTTTCCCTCGGCATACGCCCACACCGGCGGCGGCTCGTCCGGCTGCGTGATGACCTTGTTCAGGGGCGGCGCCGCATAGCCCGTCGCCATTCCCGCGGTGAGCGCCCCTCGCTCCGGCGGATAGGCGTAACGCACGCCGTGGACGATAAACTCCGCGAGCGCCGGCAACACCGGCCGCCCGCCCGCCGTGGTTGCATCGCTCATCAGCCTGGCGGCCACCGCCCTGCGCACCCCTGCGTGCGCCTCGGACTGGCTCATCGAAAGCTCCACGGCCAGGCGCTGGTAGGTCCACGGCTCGCCGCCCCACGCAACGAGCTTAAGCAGGATGACTACGTCTTGCGGCTTGAGAATCATGCTTCTATGCTATTCGCGAATCGCGAATAGCGCAAATCCAGCTGCACTTCCCTACCGCCTGATCTTCCTCTTCACCCCGGAGAGGCGCTCCAGCACCGCACAAACCGAAGCCGTATCGCTCTTCCCGAACCCCTGCGCCATCGCCGCGTTGTAGATCGCGCCCGAGGCGTTGAAGAGCGGCGTCGCGACGCCGAGCTTCGCGGCGAACTCGCCGATGATCTTCATGTCCTTCTGCCAGACCTCGACCTTCATCGTCGCCTCGTCGTAGCGCCCGGCGACCATCTGCGGCCCGCGCACCTGGAACATGCGCGAGCTCCCCGCGCCGTCGCCCGCGACCTTCAGGATGTCTTCGGCGGAGAGCCCCGCCTTCATCCCGAGCGCGAAGGCCTCCGCCGCCGAGACGTTGTGGATCGCCACCAGCAGGTTCGCCACGAACTTCATCTTGCTGCCGTTCCCGAACTCGCCCAGGAAGTAATGCGCCCGCGAGAACCCCGGCAGCACCGGCGCTGCCTTGCGGAACGCCGCCGCGTCGCCGCTCGCATAGACCACGAGGTCCTTCTTCCTCGCCTGCGCCCCGGTGCCCGAGAGCGGGCAATCCAGCATCACGATGCCCTTGCGCTTCAGCACGTCGCGCGCGGCCTTCTTGTCCTCGATCGGTAGCGTGCTCGTCTCGATC
>DASPMF010000155.1:0-16107 GCA_035627155.1 Burkholderiales bacterium
TCGGCCTGGTGTGGGCCATCCAGCTCGCGGGACTCCTGTGGCTTGCCTCGAAGCCGACGCTGCTTACGTCTTGTCCTTCAGCCGAACCCGCACCGTCGCGATCGCCTTAGCGACGAGCGAGCCGTCGTCGTTCTTCGCCTCGGCTTCCACGAAGCTCATGCTGCGCCCGTCCTTCAGGACGCGCGCTTCGGCGAACAGCATCGAGCCGGTCGCGCCGCCGATGAACGAGGTGCTGAGGTCGATGGTGACGACGCCGATCGAGTCGGGATGGAGCGTGCGCGCCGCGGTGCAGAGCGCGACATCGAGGAGCGACATGATGACGCCGCCGTGCGCGGTGCCGAGGCTGTTCTTCAGGTGCCCTTCGACCGGCATGGAGAGGCGGGCCGTGCCGGCGCCGAGAGTCTCGGTGTCGATCTTCAGGTGCGAAACGAACGGGATTTTCTTCTGGTACGCCCGCGCGTACTCGACGTCCATCACCTTCACAGGATCGTCGCCCCGCCGTCCACCGCGATCGCCTGGCCCGTGATGTGGCGCGACGCCTCGGAGGCCAGCAGAACGGTGAGGCCCTTGAGGTCCTCGTCGTTTCCGAGGCGCCGGGTCGGGGTCACCTCGAGCATCGCCTTGCCGTAGGTCTCGACCGTCGCGCGCGTCATCTTCGAGGGGAAGAATCCCGGGCAGATGGCGTTCACGGTGATGCCGTGCTCGCCCCATTCCGCGGCGCACTGCCGGGTGAGGCCGATGAGGCCGTGCTTGGTCGCGTTGTACGCCACCGTCTTCACCACGCGCGGATCGCTCGCGGTGAGCCCGGCGATCGACGCGGTGTTGATGATGCGGCCCCATTTCGCCGGGATCATCGAGCGCTTGGCCACCTGCTGCGAGAGCAGGAACGCCCCGGTGAGGTTGAGGTTCACCAGCTTGTCCCAGGCTTCGAGCGGATGGTCCTCGGCCGGCGCGCCCCAGGTGGCGCCCGCGTTGTTGACCAGGATGTCGACGCGCCCGAGATCCTTGAGCACCGCGTCCGCGAGCGGCGCAACCTGCTCGCGCCTGCCCAGGTCGCAGACATAGGCGCGCGCATCGATGCCGGATTTCCCGAGGTGCGCAACCGCTTCGTCAAGCTCGGCCTTCTTGCGCGCCGTAATGGCCACCTTCGCGCCCATCTCGCCGAGCGCCTCGGCCATCTGCAGCCCGAGCCCGCGCGAGCCTCCCGTGAGGAGGGCCGTCTTTCCCTTGAGGCTTAAGAGCTCCTGGACTTTCATGCTCACCCCTTGAGCTGAAGCGATTTGTACTCGAGGAATTCCTCGAGCCCGTAGACGCCGGCTTCGCGGCCGTGGCCGGACTGCTTGAAGCCGCCGAAGGGGGCGTTCATGTTGAAGGCGCCGCCGTTGATGTCGATCTGGCCGGCGCGGATTCGCCGGGCCACGCGCTGCGCGCGCGACTCGTCCTTCGACCACACCGCGCCCGCGAGCCCGTAGATCGAGTCGTTGGCGATGCGCACCGCCTCCTCCTCGTCCTGGTACGGGATGATCGAAAGCACCGGCCCGAAGATCTCCTCCTGGGCGATGGTCATGTCGTTGCGCACCTTGCCGAAAACGGTGGGCTTCACGTAGTAGCCGCCCTGCGGCGCGCCCTCGGGCGCATCGGGTCCGCCGGCGAGGAGCTCGGCGCCTTCCTCGATCCCCTTGCGGATGTAGCTGCGAACGCGTTCCAGCTGCGCCTGCGACGAAAGGGGGCCGAGCTTCGACGTCTCGGCGAGCGGGTCGCCCACGGTGAACGATTTCGCCGCCTCGGCGGCAAGTTTCGCGGCTTCGTCGTACTTCGATTGCGGCACCAGCATGCGCGTCAGGGCAGTGCAGGTCTGGCCGGAGTTCAGGTAGCAGCCGTTGACCGTGCTCTTCACCGCCGCCGGCAGGTCGGCGTCGTCGAGGATCACCGAGGCGCTCTTGCCGCCAAGCTCGAGCGCGACGCGCTTCACGCCTTGTGCGGCGAGCTCCGAGATGCGCTTGCCGGCGCGAGTCGAGCCGGTGAAGGAGATCATGTCCACCGACGGGTGCTTGACGAGCGCCTCGCCCGCCGGCACGCCGAAGCCGGTGACGAGGTTGAACACCCCGGCCGGCAGCCCCGCGGCTTCAACGACCTCCGCGAGGAGGAACGCGTTGAACGGTGCCACTTCGGAGGGCTTCAGCACGACCGTGCAGCCCGCGCCGAGCGCCGGCGCGACCTTGAGCGCAATCTGGTGCAGCGGGTAGTTCCACGGCGTGATCGCGCCGACCACGCCCACGGGCTCGCGCACCACCAGCGAATTGCCGACCTTGCCCTCGAAGGAATACTCCCTGAGGAGCCTCGCGTAGTTCGCGAAGTTGGCGATCGGCAGCCCGGCCTGGATGCGCCCGGCCATCTTGAGCGGCATGCCCACCTCCTGCGCGATTACTTTGGCGAGCTCGTCGGCGCGGGACTTGAGCCCGGCGGAGATCTTTTCCAGGAACTCGGCGCGTTTCTCCTTGGCCGTCTGGCTCCAGCCGTCGAGCGCGGCGCGCGCCGCAACGACCGCCGCCTCCACGTCCTTCTCCGTGCCTGCCGGCACGCGCCCCATGACTTCTCCGGTACCGGCGTTGTGGACATCGATGGATTGGCTGGACGAAGGCGCGCTCCAGCGCCCGTTGATGAAGAGCTTGTCGCGGATGAGCATGGGAAATCCTTGGCCTGACAGGGTGTTGCGGGAAGGCCGCACTTTTACCACATTGGAGGCACAATGCGCCCCGGGGAGGGAGCCATGCAAGCGCGCCGCGAGATCCTGGAATGGGCACGGCAGGGCCGCATCGCTGCAGGCGGCCTGCGCCGCGCGCTCGAGCTGGGCGGCGCCCTCCCCGGCGCCGACGCGTGGCGCGCGTTCCTCGACCGCATGTTCCTCTTCCTCGGCGCGGCGCTCCTGGGCGCGGGCGTCATCTTCTTCTTTGCCTTCAACTGGGACGAGATCGGGCGCTTCGGCAAGTTCGCGCTCGCCCAGGCGCCGATCGTCGCGGCGCTCGCGGTGCTGTGGAAGCTCGACCTCGATCGGCCGGCCGCACGTGCGGCGCTTGTTGCGGCAGCGCTCTTCGCCGGCGCGCTGTTCGCGCTCATCGGCCAGACCTACCAGACGGGCGCCGACACGTTCGAGCTCTTCGCCGTCTGGGCGGCGGCGATCCTGCCCTGGGCGCTGGTCGGCCGCTTCGCCGTCCTGTGGATCGTCTGGCTCGCCCTCGTCAATCTCGCCGCGTCCCTCTACTTCCTGACATTCCCCGGCGTATTCGGCCTGCTGTTCAGCCCGCAAGCGATGGCGTGGCTGCTGTTCGGCGTCAACGTCGCCGCCCTCGCGGCGTGGGAGGCCGCTGCGACGCGGCTCGCGTGGTTGCGAGGGCGCTGGGCGCCGCGTCTGATCGTGCTGGCGTGCGGCATTCCCGTGACCGCCCTCGCGGTGGCGGCGCTCTTCGAGAGCAGCCGCACCTCGGCCTGGGCGCTCCCCGCTTGGCTCGCCTGGATCGGCGCGCTCTACGGCGTCTACCGCCACGTGCTGAAGGACCTCTTCATGCTGGCCGCGGGGGCGCTCTCGGCCATCGTCGTCGCGACGACGCTCCTTTCGCGCGGCCTCACGTTCCGCGACGGCGGCGCATTCCTGCTCCTCGGCGTGGCGGTGATCGGTCTTTCGGCCGCCGCGGGATACTGGCTGCGCCAGGTGGCCCGGGAGATCGACGCGTGAGCGCGCTCACGCGCGAGGCGCTGTGGGAGCGGTTGCGCGCCGCATCGCTGGTCGAAGGGGAGGCGCCGGCGCCCGACGAGCAGCGTTCGCCCTGGTTCGTGCGCCTGATGCTCGGCTTCGCGGGTTGGATGGGAGCGCTGTTCCTGCTCCTCTTTGTCGGCATCGCGCTGGCGGTGGTCGTCCGCAGCGCAGCGTTGTCGGTCGCGGTGGGCGCGGGCGCCTGCTTCGCGGCGACGGCGATCTTCCGCGCCGCGCGCGGCGATTTCGCGTCCCAGTTCGGCTTCGCGGTCTCGCTCGCCGGCCAGGGGTTGATCGGCTTCGGGTTGTCGCAGCTTCTCGGTGCGCGATCCCTCGCGTCCGCGGCGGCGTTGAGCGCCGTCGTGCAGGCGGCGCTCTTCGCGCTCGTGCCGAACTACGGCCATCGCATCTGGTGCGCCTTCACGGCGGCGTACGCCGCTGCGCTGGCGCTCGCCAACGCAGGCCTGCAGCCGTTCGTCCCCGCGCTCGTCACCGGCGCTTTCCTCGCCGTCTGGCTCAGGGAGTTCGAGCGTCCGGAGCGCGGCGAGCTCGTCCGTGCCGCAGGGTACGGCCTCGCCGCCGCGGCGTTGTTCGCAGCCGTGCTGCAGGGCGGCCTGTGGCACGGCCTGATGGGCCTGCTCGGCGAGCGCGCGAGCGGGCCCGGCAGGGCGTTGGGCTGGGCTGGTGCGGTGGCCTCGGGCGCCGTGCTCGTGGCGGCGGTGCTCGCACTCCTGCGACGCGAGGGCGTGCCGCCCGGTTCGAGGCCCGGGCGCTTCGCGCTCGGCGCGGCCGCGCTGCTTGCGCTCATCTCCCTGAAGGCGCCCGGGTTGGGTCCCGCCGTCGCCATCCTCGTCGTCGGCTACGCGAACGGCAACCGCGTTCTGGCAGGCGCCGGCATTGCGGCGCTGATCGGCTACCTGTCGCACTACTACTACTCGCTGCAAGCGACCCTGCTCGAGAAATCGGCGCTGCTCGCGGCGGCCGGCATCGCGCTGCTTCTTCTGCGGCTCGCGCTCCACAGATGGTGGCCGCCGAAGGACGCGCATGCGTAAGGCCGTGGCCCTCCTGGCAGGCATCGCAATCCTCGCCGCGGCGAACTGGGGAATCGTGGCGCGCGAGCGGCACATCGCCGAGGGACGGCGGGTGTTCCTCGAGCTCGCCCCGGTCGATCCGCGCTCGCTCATGCAGGGCGACTACATGGCGTTGCGCTTCAAGGTCGCCAATGACGTGCAGCGCCACGGCCATGCGACGGAGGACGGACGCCTCGTGGTCAGGCTCGACCCGCGCGGCGTGGGCGAGTTCGCCCGGCGCGACGCAGGCGCGGCCCTCGCGCCGGACGAAGTGGCGCTGCGCTACAGGGTGCGCGAAGGCCGGGTGAAGTTCGCCAGCAACGCGTTCTTCTTCCAGGAAGGCAGCGCGAAGCTCTACGAGCCCGCGCGCTTCGGCGAGTTCCGCGTCGACCATTCGGGCGAGCTCCTGCTCACCGGCCTGCGCGGCAAGGACCTCGAACCGCTCGGTCCACCGCGGCGCTGAATCGCTATACTCGGGCGCTCCACACGCACCCGACGGGAGCAGCGATGGCGCGCAAGGCGAAGGCGGTTCTGTGCCGCGAGCTCAACAAGCCGGTGGTCGTCGAGGAGATCGAGGTCGACTCCCCGAAGCGCGGCGAGGTCATGGTCAAGCTCGCCGCCTGCGGCGTGTGCCATTCCGATCTTTCGGCGACCAACGGCACGATCGCGATGCCGCCGCCGCTTGTCCTGGGGCACGAAGCCGGCGGAGAGGTCGTGGAGGTGGGCGAAGGCGTGACGAGCCTCGCTCTCGGCGACCACGTGGTTTCGTCGTTCATCTACATGTGCGGCAAGTGCCGGTTCTGCTCGGGCGGGCGCCCGGTGCTGTGCATCGAGCAGGGCAAGGCGATCACCACGCTGCCGGACGGCACGCTGCGCACGCGCGACGCGAAAGGCGCGCCGGTCAGCATCTTCTCCGGCTGCGGCGTAATGGCGGAGTACGCCACGCTCAGCGTCGACAACCTGGTGAAGATCGATCCGAAGATACCGCTCGACCGCGCCGCGCTCGTCGGCTGCGCGGTGACGACCGGCGTGGGCGCCGTGTTCAACACGGCCAGGGTGGCGCCCGGATCCTCGGTGGCGGTGCTCGGCTGCGGCGGCGTCGGTTTGAACGTCATCCAGGGCGCGCGCATCGCCGGCGCCGAGCGCATCATCGCCATCGACGCCAACGAGGCGAAGCTCGAGATGGCGAGGAAGTTCGGGGCCACCGACGTGCTGATGGCGAAGCCCGGTGAGGACGTTTCCAAGAGCATCAAGAAACTCACTTCGGGCGGGGCCGACTACGCGTTCGAGTGCGTGGGCAACGGCGAGCTCGCGGCGGTGGCGTATCGCGCCATCCGGCGCGGCGGGCTTGCGGTGGTGGTCGGGGTCGCCAAGGCGTCCGACTCGACCAGCGTGCGCACGATGACGCTGCCATTCGAGGAAAAGACGCTCACCGGCAGCTACTTCGGCTCCTGCGTGCCGCGCGTCGACTTCCCGCGCATGCTCAACCTCTACACGAGCGGCAAGCTGATGCTCGACGAGCTCATCACGCGCCGCTATCGCATCGAGGAGGCGCCGCAGGCCTTCGCCGACCTCGAGTCCGGCCGCAATGCGCGCGGGGTGATCGTCTTCGGATGAAGGAAAACATCCTGGTCGTCGACGACCAGCGGACCAACGCCGAGCTGGTGGCGGGCCTGCTGCGCAACCTCGGCTACCGGGTGGAGCTCGCCTTCGACGGCGAGGCCGCGCTCGAGCGGGTGCGCAGCGTGGCGCCCGACCTGGTGATCTCCGACATCATGATGCCGGGCATGGACGGCTACGAGCTCTGCCGGCGCATCCGCGCCACGGCGGACACCGCGCTGCTGCCGGTCGTGCTGGTGACGTCGCTCGACCCGCAGATCGAGCGCGTGAAGGGCATCGAGGCGGGCGCGGACGACTTCCTCTCCCGGCCGGTGAACTGGGCGGAGCTCTTTGCGCGCGTCAAGCGGCTGCTGCGGGTGAAGGCCCTGCAGGACGAAATCCAGACGATCAACCGAAACCTCGAGGCGCGCGTGCGCGAGCAGGTGGCGCAGCTCGAGCGGCTCGGCCGCCTGAAGCGCTTCTTCTCGCGCGGCGTCGCCGAGGCGATCGTCGCCGGCGGCGAGGACATCCTCAAGCCGCACCGCCGCGAGATCACCGCGGTGTTCCTCGACTTGCGCGGCTTCACCGCCTTCACCGATCGCTCCGACCCGGAAGAACTGGTTGAGCTCCTGCGCGCCTACCACGCGACGCTTGGCCGGATGGTGGACGAGCACGGCGGCACGCTCGAGCACTTCGCCGGCGACGGCGTGATGATCTTCTTCAACGACCCGTTCCCGGTCGAGCGTCCCGCGGAGCACGCGGTGCGCATGGCCTACTCGCTGCAGCAGGCTTTCGCGCCGATCGCGCGGGCGTGGAAGAAGCAGGGCCACGCGGTCGGCCTGGGGATCGGCATCGCGCAGGGCGAGGCGACGCTCGGCGTGATCGGCTTCGAGCAGCGCTGGGAGTACGCGGCGATCGGAAACGTGCCGAACCTGGCGGCGCGCCTGTGCGGCGAGGCGCGTGCGGGCGAGATCCTGGTGGACGCGCAGACCGAGCGGGACATCGCCCACCTGGCAGAGACCGAGGCGATCGGCCCGCTCGCCCTGCGCGGCTTCCAGCAGTCGGTGCCCGCCTTCAAGCTGAAGGCGCTGAAGCTTTAGCTAGTCCCAGGGCCGCTCGGACACGACGTCCCGCACGAGCGTCTGGGCGTCGGCTTCGTTCCAGTCCAGCCCCAGCGTCTCCTCGTCCCACTCGTCCGCCTGGTCGGCGTCGAGGTCGTCGTCGAGCTCCGGCATGTCGTCGGGCAGGTCTTCAAGGCTCATGGGCCCTCCCTGTGTTGCTTGGTCGGCCTCTTTTTTATTCGCCGGCTGTTACGCCGGCTGGCGGCCGCGGGCCGCCGGGAGGACTACTTGCAGCCCAGCCTGCGTTCCTTGGCTTTCACGAGGGAAGTGACGGCGTCGTTCACGGGCGCGGGGACGCCCACTTCCGCGCCGACGCGCGGAATCGAGCCGTTGATGACGTCGATCTCCGATTTCTTCTTCAGCATGAGGTCGAGCAGCACCGAGGGCCGCGCGTTCGGGATCTTGGAGCCGAAGTCGCGCACGTAGGCCACCGGGTCGCTGAAGCCGAGCCGGATCTTCTTCTTCATCGCCACCGCGTAGCCTTCGGCCGCGCACGACGCGGAGATCTTCGCGAGGTCGGGATCCGCCATGACTTCGCCGATGGTGCACTCGGCGAGCGCGCATGGGCCGGAATAGGCGCAGTTACAGAGCAGCTTCTCCCACACCAGCTGGTCGATGTCGTCGAACAGCTTGACCTTGAACCCCGCGCCGGCCCACACCGCCTCCACTTTCCTGAGGCGCTCGGTAATGGGGCCTCCGAACTCGCCCAGGCGCACGAGCTCCATGCCGTTGTGGTGCGCGTGGCCCGGCGCGCGCATCGAGGCGCCGAAGCCGCCGACCACGCCGACCATCACTCGGTCGCGCCCGAGGATCGACGCCGCGGCGTCCGGCCCGCCCAGGCCGTTCTGGATCGAGAGCACCGCCGTGTCCTTGCCCAGGAGGTGCGCCTTGACGGCCTGCGCCGCGGCGGCGACGTGCATCGCCTTCGTGGCGAGGATCACCAGGTCGCACGGGCCCGCCTCTTTCGCGTCCGTGGTGGCCTGAACCTTGACGGTGCGATCGCCGGACTTGCCTTCCAGTCTCAGGCCGCTCGATCGCATCGCTTCCACGTGCTCGCGCCATGCGTCGATCGCCCACACTTCGTGGCCCGCGGAAGCGAGCAGGCCCGCGTAGACGGAACCCATGGCGCCGGTGCCGACGATGGCGATCTTCATCAGCGCTGGTCGGAAAAGCGCGCCTGCGTCTCGGTGCGCAGCGCCTCGAAGCGGCTCTTCATCGCCGCCTCGAAGGCGGCGCAGCTCTGCGCCGCAGGGAGGGCGTAGAGCTGCGGCGGCAGCGCGCGCTCGAAGGCGCGCGCGTGCTCGAGGCGCGGGTCCTCGGCGAGGCGCAGCGCCTCGACGTAGTGCTTCCACAATTCGAGCTCTTCCTCGGGCGTGCCCTCGGGGGCCTTCCAGCGCGGCAGCGTCACGACCAGGTCGAGCTTGGTGGCGATGGTGCCGAGCGAGCAGCGGCCGGCGCTCTGGCGCACCTTGTACTCGTAGCTCATCTGCCAGCCGGCCTGCACCGGTCCGTCGGCGCGCGCGGTGGTCGCGTTGCGGGCCTGCGCGAAGCTCGGCGCATCGACGTCGTAGTACTGCAGTCGCACGTCGGATCGGGCCGGCGCCGGCTTCGGTGGCTCCGCGCTTTTGCGCGGCAGCGTGCCCGCCGGCCGGTGAACCGGCTTGTCGGTCTTCGACGGCGCGCGCGTCTGCCCCGTCGGGCAGACGTCGACGTAGCTCACGCTGCCGTCGGGCGCGACGCATTTCTGCACCGCGTGCGACGCGCCGGGCAGCAGCGCCAGGGCGGCGAGGAGGAGCCTATGCAACTTCGAACAGCCCGGCCGCGCCCATTCCGCCGCCGATGCACATCGTCACGACCACGTTCTTCGCGCCGCGGCGCTTGCCCTCGATGAGCGCGTGGCCCACGAGGCGCGCGCCCGACATGCCGTACGGGTGGCCGACCGCGATGGCGCCGCCGTTCACGTTCAGCCGCTCGCTCGGGATGCCGAGCTTGTCGCGGCAGTAGATGACCTGCACGGCGAACGCCTCGTTGAGCTCCCACAGGTCGATGTCCGAGACCTTCTTCCCGGTGCGCTGCAGGAGCTTGGGGACGGCGAAGACCGGACCGATGCCCATCTCGTCGGGCTCGCATCCCGCGACCGCGAAGCCGCGGAAGATGCCGAGGGGCTTGAGGTTGCGCCTCGCGGCTTCCTTCGCGCTCATCACCACGGCGGCGGAGGCGCCGTCGGAGAACTGGCTCGCGTTGCCGGCGGCGATGGTGCCGCCCTCGAGCGCGGGCTTGATCTGCGACACGCCCTCGTAGGTCGTGTCGGCGCGGATGCCTTCGTCCTCGCTCGCCGTGACGTCCTTCATGGACTCCTGGCCGGTGTTCTTGTCCACGACCTTCATGCGCGTGCTGATCGGCACGATCTCGTCCTTGAACTTGCCGTCCTTCCTGGCCTGCGCCGCCTTCTGCTGGCTCTCGGCGCCGTAGCGGTCCATCGCCTCCCGCCCGATCTTGTAGCGCCTGGCCACGGTTTCCGCGGTGCGCAGCATCGGCCAGTAGATCTCCGGCTTGTTCTGCGACAGCCACTCGTCCATGAACATGTGCTTGTTCATCTCGTTCTGCACGCAGGAGATCGATTCCAGTCCCCCGGCGATGAAGATGTCGCCCTCGCCGGCGAGCACGCGCTGCGCGGCCATCGCGATGGTCTGCAGGCCCGACGAGCAGAAGCGGTTCACGGTGATGCCGGAGACGCTCACCGGCAGCCCGGCGCGGATCGCGACCTGGCGCGCGATGTTCCAGCCGGTCGCGCCTTCCGGGTTGGCGCAGCCCATGATGACGTCCTCGACTTCCGCCGGGGCGAGCTTCGCGCGCTCGAGGGCCGCCTTGACGACATGCCCGCCCATGGTCGCGCCATGGGTCATGTTGAGGGCGCCGCGCCAGCTCTTGCAGAGCGGCGTGCGGGCGGTGGAGACGATCACTGCATCGGTATCAGCCATTGAATTTCTTTCCTTCCTTCGCCAGTTTGACGAGCAGGGGCGCCGGCTTCCACTGGTCGCCCTGGTATCCCTTCTGGAACTTCTCGATCGAGGCCAGCACCTTGTCCAGGCCGACCGTGTCGGCGTAGAACATCGGCCCGCCGCGGTACGGCGGGAAGCCGTAGCCGGTGAGATAGACCATGTCGATGTCCGAGGCTCGCAGCGCAATGCCTTCCTCGAGGATGTGCGCGCCCTCGTTGACGAGCGCGTAGATCGCACGCTCGACGATCTCCTCGTCGGAAATGGTTCTCGGCTTGATTCCCAGCTCTTTGCGATGGGCGTCGAGGAGTCTGTCGATCTCGGGGTCCGGGATCGGCTTGCGGCCGCCCGGCTCGTAGGCGTAGTAGCCCTTGCCGGTCTTCTGCCCGAAGCGCCCGAGCTCGCACACCTTGTCGGCGAACTTGGAGTACACCATCTCGGGGCGCTCCTTCGCGCGGCGCTTGCGGATGTCGTAGCCGATGTCGTTGCCCGCCATGTCGTACATCGCGAACGGGCCCATCGCCATGCCCCACTGGGTGAGCGCGCCGTCCACCTGCTGCGGGGTGGCGCCTTCGTCGAGCAGGAACAGCGTCTGCTGGCCGTACTTCTCGAGCATGCGGTTGCCGATGAAGCCGTCGCACACGCCGGAGACGACGGGCACCTTCTTCAGCGTCTTGCCGAGCTTCATCGTGGTCGCGAGCACGTCCTTGCCGGTCTTCCTGCCGCGCACGACCTCGAGGAGCCGCATCACGTTGGCGGGCGAGAAGAAATGCGTGCCGATCACGTCCTGCGGGCGCTTCGTCACCTCGGCGATCTGGTCCACGTCCAGCGTGGAGGTGTTGGTGGCGAGGATCGCGCCGGGCTTCGCGATCTGGTCGAGCTTGCGGAAGATGTCCTGCTTCACGTCCATGCGCTCGAACACGGCCTCGATCACGATGTCGGCGTCTCGAACATCATCCAGGCTCACGGAAGGCTTGATGAGGGAGACCCGCTTCTCCATGTCCTCCTGCTTCAACCGTCCCTTGGACACGGTGTTCGCGTAGTTCCTCCTGATGGTGGCGAGGCCCTTGTCGACCGCCTCCTGCCTCATGTCGATCATCGTCACCGGGATGCCGGCGTTGACGAAGCTCATCGTGATGCCGCCGCCCATCGTGCCGGCGCCGATGACCGCCGCCTTCCTGATCTCGCGCACGGGCGTGTCCTCCGGAACGTCGGGGATCTTGGAGGTCTGGCGCTCGGAGAAGAACATGTGGCGCAGCGCCGCCGACTCGGTGCTCGCGACGAGGAACGCGAAGTTGTCGCGCTCCACCTTGCGGCCCTCGTCGAACGGCCTCGTCGCCGCGGCCTCGATGCATTCCACGATCTTGAGCGGGGCGGGATAGCCCTTCGATTCCTTCGCCACCTGCTCGCGGACCTGGGCGAAGAACGGCTTCGGATCGCCTTCGATCTGCGGCTTGCGGTCGCGCACGCGGGTGAAGGGCCTCCCGATCACCGATTTCGCGAACTTGATTCCTTCCTCCAGGAGGTCGCCTTCCACGATGGCGTCGACCAGACCGAACTGCTTCGCCTTGTCGGCGGTGATCGCATTGCCGGT
The DNA here is from genome assembly GCA_035627155.1 of Burkholderiales bacterium. Taxonomy (GTDB): domain Bacteria; phylum Pseudomonadota; class Gammaproteobacteria; order Burkholderiales; family SG8-39; genus SCGC-AG-212-J23. Next base: position 12,135 of record DASPMF010000155.1, read on the forward strand.
GGTCATCATCTTCACCGCCTCGGCCATCGGCACCATGCGCGGCAGGCGCTGCGTGCCGCCGGAGCCGGGCAGGATGCCGAGCTTCACCTCGGGAAGGCCGAGCTGCGTCTTCGGGGCCGCGACGCGGTAGTGGCAGCCGAGCGCGAGCTCGAGCCCGCCGCCGAGCGCGAAGCCGCCGATCGCCGCGACGAGGGGCTTGGTCATCGCGTCCTGCTGGTTGTTCACCTCGGGCAGGTCCGGCGGCAGGCGCGGCTTGCCGAACTCGCGGATGTCGGCGCCGCCGGAAAAGGCCTTGGCCGAGCCGATGATCACGACCGCCTTCACGGCAGGATCCGCCTCGGCCCTCTTCAGGCTCTCCATGATGCCGGCGCGCAGGGCGTTGCCCAAGCCGTTGACCGGTGGGTTGTTCAGGGTGATGACGGCAATGCCGTCGCGGACGGAATATTGAGCGACGTCGCTCATCGGCTGGCCCTCCAGTGGGATGCGGGAATTCTAGCCCGCTAGAACTCTTTCCATTCGTCGTCGGTCCCCGCCGAGGGCAGCGGAGCCGGCGTGCGGCGGGGCAGTTTCGCAGCCGCCTGCGCCGGGCGCGCCGCGGCGGGCTGCGGCGCCGGCGCGGCGCGCGCGTCGGTCTTGAACTGCCGCACGACGTCGCTGAGGCGCTTCACCTCCTCCTCGAACGCGAGCGACGAGGCGCTCGCCTGCTCCACCAGCGCCGCATTCTGCTGCGTGACCCCCTCGAGCTGGACGATCGCCTTGTTGATCTCCGCGAGGCCCGCCGACTGCTCGGAGGAAGCCGCGGCGATCTCGGCGATCAGCCCGACCATCTTCTGCACCGCCGCGACGATCTCCTCGATGTTGCGGCCGGCCTCGCCCACGAGGCGCGTGCCCTCCGCGACGTCGCTGACCGACGCCTCGATGAGGGCCTTGATCTCCTTCGCCGCGGCGGCGCTGCGCTGCGCGAGCGCGCGGACCTCCGCCGCGACGACCGCGAAGCCGCGTCCCTGCTCGCCGGCGCGCGCCGCCTCCACCGCCGCGTTGAGCGCGAGGATGTTGGTCTGGAACGCGATGCCCTCGATCACGCCGATGATGTCCTCGATCCGGCGCGAGCTCGCGTCGATGAGGCGCACCCGCTCCACCACCTGGCCGACGGTCTTCGCGCCGCGTTGCGCGACGGCGCTCGCGCTCTTGGACAGCGTGCTCGCCAGCATGCAGCTGTCGGCGTTCTGCTTCACCGTGGAGGTCAGCGCCTCCATGCCGGAGGCCGTCTGCTCCAGCGTCGAGGCCTGCTGCTCGGTGCGCTGGGAAAGATGCGCCGTTCCGGCAGCGATCTCCTGCGCCGCGCCGTGGATGTTTCCGGCGCTCTCCACCGCCTGGCCGACGACCTCGCGCAGATTGGAAAGCGCCTGGTTCAGCGTGCGGTAGATCTGCGCGAACTGGCCGCCCAGCTCGCGCGGCACCGCTTGCTCGCCGCCGCGCAGGTCGCGCTCGGTGATGCGCCGTGCGAGCTGGTTGACGATCGCCCAGCCGCGCACCGCGGAGAAGTAGGAGCCGGCATACACGTAGATCGACAGCGCGACGGCGCCCAGGATCAGGACAAGCGTCGCGGGCGTGAAGTGGCCGTATCCGTGGAAGAGGGCGATCGCCACCGGCAGGAGGAAGAAGCTTCCGGAGAAGACATAGCGCCCGACGTTGTTGAGCCTCGAATAGAGCAGGACAACCGGCGCGAAGAGCGATTGCATGAGCTGTTTCCTCCCCGGCGCATGGTAACGCTACGAAGCGCCGCGGCTCAGGCGCAGGTAGATGCGGTCGATCGGCTCGTCGAGGTCGCGTCCCGCGCGCTCGAACCCCTTGCGCCAGTCCTCGAGGTGGCGGCGCGCCCAGAGCCGGCCGGCTTCCTTGTCGCGCCGGCGCAGGGCGTCCACGTACATGCGGTGCGCATGCTGCAGGCGGCCGGCGCCTTCCTTTACGTGGCGCAGGACGAGCTCGGTGGTCGGCAGCACCAGCATCTCGGAGGGCTCGCGCGCGAGCTGCAGCACGCGGTTGCCGGAGGCGCGGCCGATGAGCGAGTGGAACTCCGAGTCGAGCGCCGCCACGCGGTCGGGTTCGCCGAGGACCTGCTCGGTGCGCGCGATGTTCTCCTCGAGCTGCTCGATGAGCTCGGGCGTAGCGTGCTCGATCGCCTGCTCGATGGTCGCGATCTGCAGCGGCAGCGCGGCCTCGTAGAGCTCGCGGAACGTCACCTGGTGCAGGACCAGCGCGCGGCTGGCGCGGCTCGCGAGGCGCTCGTAGTGCGGCAGCCCCACCCACAGCCGGCGGCTCGCGTCGCGCCGAACCAGGCCGCCCTGCTCGAGCAGCCGGATGCCCTCCCGTACGGTCGAGCGGTTGACGCCGAATTGCCGGACGAGCTCGGCTTCGGTGCCGAGCGGGTCGCCGGCGCGCAGGCGGCCGCCGACGATGTCGCGCTCGATCGCCTCGGCGACCTGCCGGTATGCCGGGGTGGAGGCGATCCTGGAGAACCTCGCGGGAGCTTGCGACATTTTTTGACTGCGGCTACATTGTCCGACAATCCGACTGCCGCTACAACACTGTTTCATTCAAGACAGGACCGCGGCGCGTCGGGCGAGGAGGAGGAGAGATGGCTGGGCAGGCCCTGTTGCAGGTGCGGGACGTCGGCGTTCGCTTCGGCGGCATCGTCGCGCTCGACGGCGTTTCCTTCGACGTCGCCGACGGGCAGATCGTCGGCCTGATCGGCCCCAACGGCGCGGGCAAGACCACGCTTTTCAACTGCCTGTCGCGCCTCTACGAGTGCGACCGCGGCGACATCCTGTTCGCCAGCCATCCGCTCCTCGGCACCCCCAGGCACGGCATCGCGGCGCTGGGCATCGGCCGCACGTTCCAGAACCTCGCGCTCTTTCGCACGATGTCGGTGCTGCAGAACGTGATGATCGGCCGCCATTGCCGCACGAGAAGCGGGTTCCTCCGCAACGCCCTGCGCTCGCCGCTCGTCAAGGAAGAGGAGCGGGAAACCGCGGCCAAGTGCCGCGAGCTGGTGCGCCTGCTCAACCTCGATGCGGTCGCCGACCGCCCGGTGGCGGACCTGCCGTTCGGCACGCAGAAGCGCGTGGAGCTTGCCCGCGCCCTCGCCGCCGAACCGCGCCTGCTGCTGCTCGATGAGCCGGCGAGCGGGCTCAACCACGAGGAAGTCGGCGCGCTCGGTGCGCTCATCCGCTCCATCCGCGACACCCTCAAGCTGACCGTGCTCCTCGTCGAGCACCACATGAGCCTCGTGATGAGCGTCTCGGACCGCGTGGTGGCGCTCAACTTCGGCCGCAAGATCGCCGAGGGAACGCCGGACGAGGTGCGGGCGCATCCGGAGGTCGTGCAGGCCTACCTCGGGACCGCGCACTGATGCCGCTGCTCGAAGTGCGCGGCCTGCACGCTTCCTATGGCCCGACGCGCGTCCTGCACGGCGTCGATTTCGCGATGGAGCCGGGCAGCATCACGACGCTGCTGGGCGCCAACGGCGCCGGCAAGACGACGACGCTGCGCGCGCTGTGCGCGATGGTCAAGACCTCCGGCGAGATCCGCTTCGACGGGCGGCCGATCGGCCGCCGCGCAACCGAGGACATCGTGCGCCTGGGCATCGCGCACGTGCCGGACGGCCGCGGCACGTTCGCCAACTTCTCGACCGAGGAGAACCTGCGCCTCGGCGCCTACACGCGCAAGGACCGGGACCAGGTCGAAGGGGACCTCGAGCGCATGTACGGTTACTTCCCGCGCCTCAGGGAGCGGCGCCTGCAGCAGGCCGGCACGCTTTCCGGCGGCGAGCAGCAGATGCTCGCCGTCTCGCGGGCCCTGATGCTCAGGCCCCGGCTGCTGCTGCTGGACGAGCCGTCCTTCGGCCTGGCGCCGCTGATCGTGCGCGAGATCTTCGAGATCATGCGCCAGATCATCGCCACCGAGCGCACCT
>DASPMF010000156.1:0-3497 GCA_035627155.1 Burkholderiales bacterium
CCTGCCGCAACCAGGCGTTCCGCTTCGGCGCGAAAGCGTACGGCCTGCAGTTCCACCTCGAGGCGGACGAGCCGCTCATCCGGCGCTGGCTCTCGGTGCCGGGCTACCGGGCGGAGATCGAGCGCGAGGGCGGCAAGATCAAGGTCGCCCGCACGCTGCGCGAGACGCACCGCCATGCCGCGGCGACGGCATCGCTCGCGCAGCGCGTGTTCGGCGCGTTCACGGCGATGATCGTCCGCAGCCCGTATCCGGCTGAAAGGCGCCCGGCCGCTTTTTCCGCCTAGCCCTTGTACGTGTCGAGCGCGACGCGCTCGCGTCCCATCGCCGCCGCGACCGCGGGGTGCGCGATGACCCGCTGGATGTACTCGTGGTACGCGGGCAGCGACTTCGGATCGATGCCGGCGAACCCGCCCCAGCGCAGGAAGGTGAACGCGTAGGCGTCGTGGAAGGTCGGCTTCGCGCCGAACCAGAACGGCGCCGCCTGCTTCACCTTCTCCTGGAGGCGCTCGAGCAGCGCGCGAAAGTTCTTCGCGCCGACCTTCTTGATGTGCTCCTTCGCCGCCTCCTCCTCCGCGTAGTGGTCCGGGCGGAAGACGTGCGTGAAGGTGCTGTGCACCGTGTTGTTCATCCAAGCGAGGTCGGAAAGCGCCTGGGTGCGCGTCCACGCGTCGGTCGGCATCAGGCCCGCCTGCGGATACTGGCGGTCGAGGTAGTCGCAGATCGCGACGATCTGCACGATCGGCTTGCCGTCCACCACCAGCGTCGGCACCTGGCCGTTCGGGTTGAGCGCCAGGTACTCGGGCGTCTTGTGCTCGCCCTTGTGCAGCTTGACGAGCTTCGGCTCGAAGTCCTCCCCCGTCGCCGCCTTGATGAGTTCGAGACCGACGTGCGGAACGAACGAGCACGCCCCCGGAGCGAAGTAGAGTTGGTTCATGGCGCGGGCATATTACGCCGGCCGTGCTGCCTGCCGCTACCGGTTTCGCCCCGGCGCGGGTAAGGTGCGCCCCATGCGCGACCTTCCCGTCCGGCATCTCGGTCCCGCGGACGTTCCGCTGATGGAAGCCATGCTGTCGCTCTTCGGGGAGGTCTTCGCCGACCCCGCTTCGTACTGCGCGGAGCGCCCGGAAGCCCGGTACCTGGAAGCGCTCCTTGCTGGCGATACGTTCATCGCTCTCGCCGCCGTTGACGGCGAGTCGGTCGTCGGCGGGCTGGCGGCGTACGAGCTGAAGAAGTTCGAGCAGGCGCGCAGCGAAATCTACATCTACGACCTGGCGGTCGCCGCGCGCTACCGTCGGCAAGGGATCGCGACCGCGCTCATCGAATCGCTGCGGGCGATCGCGGCCGGGCGCGGCGCCTACGTGATCTTCGTGCAGGCCGACCTGGGCGATGACGCGGCGATCGCCCTGTATAGCAAAATGGGCGCGCGCGAGGACGTTCTGCACTTCGACATCCCTGTCAGGCGGCCCTCATGATCAGGCGCCTCGCCAAGACCATCGGCGCCGGCATCGGCGGCGCGCTCCTCATGGCGATCGTGGTCGCGCTGCTCGACCTCTACCTCACCGGGCACGGCTATCCGTCCGTGACGCGCCAGCTCATCAGCTGGCCGGCCGCCGGCATTCACCTGAGCGCCGGCGACATCGCGGTGCTCCTCGCCTTCTGCGCCGCGGCGCTGACCGCCTGGTCGGTGACCTGATGCCGAGCCGCGAAACGCTCGAGCGGTTCATCGCGACGGTGGAGCGCAACGCGCACGTCGAGGCGATCGAGCAGTTCTACACGGAGGACGCCTCCATGCGCGAGAACATGAAGCCGCCGCGCAGCGGGCGCGCCGAGCTCATGGCGCGCGAGGCGAAGGTCATGGCGCGCGCGAAGACGGTCGAGTCGCGCTGCGTCCGGCCGGTGTTCGTGGAGGGCGACCGGGTGGTGATCCGCTGGATCTTCCGCTTCCAGTGGCGGGACGGCACGGCGAGCGAAATGGAGGAGCTCGCCTACCAGCGCTGGGAAGACGAGCGCATCGCCGAGGAGCAGTTCTTCTACGACCCGGCGCAGCTCTCGCCCGGAAAGGGCTAGGCCCCGGTTTTGCAAGGACGGTGCATGCGCATCGGTCTCATCTCGGACACCCACGGCGTGCTGCGGCCGGAGGCGCTCGCCTACCTGGAAGGCAGCGAGCGGATCATCCACGCCGGCGACATCATGGACCCCGAGATCCTCGTGCGCCTCGGCCGCATCGCCCCGGTCACTGCCGTGCGCGGCAACAACGATTTCGGCTCGTGGGCGGAGCGCATTCCGGAGACCGCCGTGCTGCGCGCGGGGGCGGTCTCCATCTTCGTCGTCCACGACCTCGCAACGCTCAAAGGCAGCCCGCGCGACGGCGGACACCGCGTCGTGGTGGCGGGGCACTCGCACAAGCCGAGGGTGGAAGAGAGCGAAGGTGTCCTCTTCGTGAACCCCGGCAGCGCGGGCCCGAGGCGTTTTTCCCTGCCGATCTCGGCGGGCGAGCTCCTGGTCCACGGCACGCAAGTCAACGCGCGCTGGACCGCGCTCTTGTAGTGGGACGGACGAAAGTGCCGTCGTGCCACCCCCGAGAGGATGCGATCTTGCAGCGTCGCCGTACCGGCCATTTGGGGCCGATCAAGGAGACACAGCATGGATCGAAGAGAGCAATGGAAGTGGGTGAAGGCAACTGCCCTGGCGGCGAGCCTCGGCCTCGCATGCGCGATGCCCGTTGCCGCCCAGACGTCCGGGCAGAGCGGGTCGTCCGACAAGCAGAGCCAGAGCGCGAACAGCTCGCAGCAGAGCGGTGGTCAGAACGCCTCGACCGGCCAGAGCTCGCCGTCGGACCTCGGCATGCAGCAGCGCGGCGAAGAGGGTCGCGACTGGGGCTGGCTCGGGCTCCTGGGTCTGATCGGCCTCGCGGGACTGCGACGCCGTGAGCACCACCACGACCAGGGCGTCCGCAGGCCCACGTGAGCGCATTCGCGTCGGCGGGCGCGAGGTAGACGTCTCCAATCCAGGGAAAGTCCTTTTCCCGGAGGCGCGCATCACCAAGCTCGACGTGGTGCGCTACTACCTCGCGGTCGCCGACGGCGCCCTGCGGGCCGCCGGCGCTCGGCCGAACATGATGGTCCGCTATCCGCACGGCATCGACGAGGACTTCTTCTACCAGAAGCGCGCGCCCGCGGCGCGCCCGCAATGGATCGAAGTGGTCACGCTGCAGTTTCCTTCGGGTCGCAGCGCGGACGAGCTCGTGCCGCGCGCGGCGGCGGACCTCGCATGGATGGCGAACCTCGGCTGCCTCGAGCTGCATCCGCATCCGGTTCGCGCCGAGGACCTCGAGCATCCCGACGAGCTGCGCGTGGACCTCGACCCGGTGCCCGGCGTGCCGTGGGAGCAGGTGCGCCGCGTGGGCCTCCTTGTGCGGGACATCCTCGGGGAGTACGGCCTGGTCGGCTGGCCCAAGACGTCGGGCAAGCGCGGTATGCACGTCAACGTGCGCATCG
>DASPMF010000157.1:0-6673 GCA_035627155.1 Burkholderiales bacterium
CCGCTGAGCGTTGCGTTCGCCATCGGCGTGCGCCAGGTGACGCGGGGGGCGTCGGCGTGCGCGGAGAGGGGGATGCCGGCAATGGCTGCGGCGCCAGCGGCATAGGCGAGCGCAATGGCTGCGCCCAGATGGTTGGATCTCATGCGATCTCCCTGATGATTTCGGCTGACTGCGTGTGCGGGCCATTACGCACGACGCGTGCCAGCAGGGAGAAGCGCTATGGAATCAGAAGCTTAGCGAAAAAGTTGTAGTGGAATCGGCGACGGTTTCGTAGTTCACGCACGACAAGCCGTCGGGCGTGCAGTGGCAAGTCGCTGTTTACTTGAACGAATCCTTGTCGCCGCCTCCCGACCTGCGGTCGGAGAAGTTGGGAAGGCGCACCTGCTTCCCCGCGTTGCGCTGGGCGAGCCGGCCGTTGGACCGATCGTAGTCGAAGTCGTTGCCCGATCCGCCGGCCTCGAGGATCGCCGGCCAGTGCGGCTTGAAGAGCATCCATACGTTGTTGCGCGACACCGTGTTGGTGAGCGGCTGCCTGCTGTTCCCGGCAATGCCGTTTCCGACGTCGTAGGCGGCGTTGTCGAACACGTAGCGCCGCCCGCCGCCCACGCCGTCGCCGGATCCTGCCTTCAGGAACGGGCCGCGATCGTCGTTCTGCGGCGCTCGCTCGGAGAGCTTGCGGCCGTTGCGGTAGGTGTTGCCGAACACGTAGAGCGGGCCGTGGTGCGTGACGGTCGTGCCGATGCCGACCGCGGTGCGCTCGATGCGGTTGCCCCAGATGCGCACGTTGCGGTTCGAGCCCTCGGCCTCGATGCCGTCGTCCCAGGCGCCGGCGATGACGTTGCCGTAGATGTCGCTGTCGCGGTTCGGGAAGCCTTCCCTGGAGAAGTTGTCCTCGCCGCCGATCGCGTCGTTGAAGTAGCGCGTCGGATCGGCGCTCACGATCTCGTTCCCGCGGATGACGTGGTTGCCGCCGCAATGGCTGAAGGTGATGCCCTGCGGCCCCGCCGGGTGGCCCCACGACCAGCTGTTCGCGCCATAGCGGGGATCGTGGATCCGGTTCCCCTGGATCACCACCCGCTGGATCTTCTCCCGGCGCGAGCAGTTTGCGCGGATGCCGGAATCCATGTCGACGCCGATCTTCCAGTCCTTGCTGTTGGTGTAGCGGTAGCGGCCCCATCCGCTGATGTCGTTGTCCTCGATCACGACGTCGGAGGCGCGCACGTCGATCGCGTCCTTCTGCGCGCCCTTGAGCACGAGCCCGCGCACGATCACGTACGGGGCGGAGACGACGACGTTGTGCGGCGATCGGTCCTCCACGTCGATCGCCGTGCCTTCCGGATGCGCGCGGTAGAGCACGTACGCTCCGGGCTTGCCGCCCTTCGTGATCTCCAGGGGGCGCTTGGTTTGGCCTTTCTCGAGGGTCACCACTTCGGAAACCGGGAGCTTCTCCTCCCACGTTTTCGCCTTCAGGCGCAGCTCGCCGAGGTCGACTTCGTAGAGCGTTCCGGGGGAGAGGTGCACGATGCTGCCGCGGCATTCGCCGTCGCGCGCGTCGTACCAGAGCGGGAGCGCTTCGCGCCACTTCTCTTCGCCCGACTCGCGAAAGCGCACTTCGCAGCCTCGCGGGCCCGGATCCGCGCGCGGCGTGAAGTAGATGCCGAGCGATTCGAAGGTCGGAACGGCGCGCGCGGGCGCGTCGGCGAGCGCACCCGTGCAGAAAAACAACGCCAGCAAGGCGAGTCGTTTCACGTGTGCCATTCCACGATTGGCCTGTTGCATGCCGCGCGTTGCGCGATGGACCGAACGACGGTGTAGGGCCGGCACCGACAGCGCTGTAGTAATCCCTTGACAGGGAAGAAAAATATTCCGCGCGCCGATATGGCCAACTACAAACCGCGCTCCTATACTTTGCGCCTGTCAGGGACGTGCCACGGCTGCACACGAATACAACGAAAGCAAGGTGCCACCAAATGCGAATCCTCATTGCCGATGACCACCCGATCGTCCGCCACGGCCTGAAGCAGATGCTGGCCAGCGACCCCGCGGCCACCGTCGTAGGCGAAGCGACCAATGGCGACGAAGCGCTCGAGCTCGCCCGCAAGGTCGAGTGGGACATGGCGATCTTCGACTTCACGATGCCGGGGCGCAGCGGCCTGGACCTCCTCGGCGACATCAAGCGCGAGTTTCCCGGCAAGCCGGTGCTGATCCTCTCCATGCACAGCGAGGACGTCCACGGCTCCCGCGTGCTGCGCGCGGGAGGATCCGGGTACATCACGAAGGACAGCGCGCCGCAGGAGCTTTCCACCGCGGTGCGCAAGGTCGCCAACGGCGGAAAGTACGTCTCCGCCTCGCTCGCCGAGATCCTGGCGAGCGAATGCTCCTCCGATCCGCAGAAGGCGCTGCACGAGAAGCTTTCCGACCGCGAGTACCGCGTGATGTGGCTCCTCGCCACCGGCAAGCAGATCAGCGAGATCGCGAAGGAGATGGGCCTCTCGCCGTCCACCGTCAGCACCTACCGCACGCGCATCCTGCGCAAGCTCGGCCTCACGAGCAATGCGGCGCTCGTGCACTACGCGGTACGCCACCAGCTGGTCGGGTAGCCGCTGGTGCCGAGCCCGCTCGCGGCGTTGAGCACCGATCCGTCCGGCGACGCGCTCGGCGTCTCCTCGGCGCGCATCGTCGAGGGCGAGGCGGTCGCCAAGGCGAAGATCCTCGTCGTCGACGACGAGCCGAAGAGCCTTTACGCCCTGCAGGAGCTGCTCAGCCCGCTCGGCCAGGACCTGATGGTCGCCAACTCCGGCGAGGAGGCGCTGAAGCTCGCGCTGCGGCACGACTTCGCGGTGATCCTGCTCGACGTTCGCATGCCCGGCATCGACGGCTTCGAGACCGCGCGGCTCATCCGCGGCCGCGAGCGCTCGCGCCAGACGCCGATCATCTTCCTCACCGCGCAGGCCGATGAGATGACCTCGATGTTCCGCGGCTACCAGGTCGGCGCGGTCGACTACCTGATGAAGCCGGTGGTGCCGGAGATCCTCAAGTCCAAGGTGTCGGTGTTCGTCGAGCTGCACATGAAGTCCGAGCGCCTGAAGGAGTCCGAGGACAAGCTGCGCAGGCTGGCGGCGCACCTCATTTCCGTGCGCGAAGAGGAGCGGGCGCACATCGCGCGCGAGATCCACGACGAGCTCGGCCAGGTCCTCACCGGCATCAAGATGGAGGTGGGCTGGCTCGCCAAGCGCCTGCACGAGCCGCAGCTGCTCGAGAAGACCGAGTCCATGTCCCGACTGATCGACTCGAGCGTCCAGACGGTGCGCAAGATCGCGACCGGCCTGCGCCCGGAGATGCTCGACGACATGGGGCTCATCGCCGCGGTGGCCTGGCAGGCGAAGGAGTTCCAGAAGCGCACCGGGATCCGCTGCCGGACGAAGCTGCCGCCGGAAACGAAGATGGACCTGGACATCTCCACCACCGTGTTCCGGATCTTCCAGGAGATCCTGACCAACGTCGCCCGCCACGCCCGCGCCACGCGGATCGACATCGAGCTCGAGCTCACCGACGAGGCGCTGCGCCTGGAGGTGACGGACAACGGCGTCGGCATCCCGGACAGCGACCTGAACGGCCGCAAGTCACTCGGACTACTGGGCATGCGCGAACGCGCGTTGCTATTCGGTGGTGAAGTAAGCATCTCGGGCACCCCCGGGCAGGGAACCCGCGTATCGGTTTCCATTCCAACTCGTAGCCGCGACGGCGCCGCGGCAGGCATGCCATCGTGAAAGTCATCATCGCTGACGACCACCCGGTAGTCCGCCAAGGGCTCCGGCAGATGCTCGCAGTCGAGCAGGACCTGCAGGTGGTGGGCGAGGCGAAGAACGGCCAGGAGGTCGTCGACCTCTCGCGCCGCGTGCCCTGGGAAGTCGCGGTCCTCGACTACAACATGCCCGGCAAGAACGGACTGGAGCTGATCAAGGAGCTGCGGCAGCGCTACCCGGGGCGTGCGGTCCTGATCCTCAGCATGTACCCGGAAGACCGCTATGCGGTGCGCGCGCTGAAGGCCGGCGCCTCGGGCTACCTGACCAAGGAGTCGGCCCCCGACGAGCTGGTGAGCGCGATCCGCAAGGTCGCCGGCGGCGGGCGCTATGTCACGCCGACGCTGGGCGAGAAGCTGGCGCTCGAGCTCGAGGACAACCGCGGCAAGCCCCTGCACGAGACGCTCTCCGACCGGGAATACCAGGTGATGTGGATGATCGCCTCCGGCAAGACCGTGCGGCAGATCGCCGACGAGCTCTTCCTCAGCCCCAACACCGTCTCCACGCACCGCACGCGCATCCTCCGCAAGATGAACATGAAGTCGAACGCGGAGCTCATGCACTACGCGATCGCGCACCACCTCGTCGACTAGTTTCTCGTTGTAGTACAGCAACTACAAGGATTCGGGTAGTTTCCCGATATCCCGCCGTAGGGGTTTTCCCTACGATCGCACTGGTCCAAAAGAACCATCCCAGGCAACTCCGGGGAGCACGCACCAATGGAATCCATGCACGCAGACCTCCAGATCATGCTCGACCGCGGCGAGCTCCTGAAGGCGCTCCGCGCCTTCCGGCGCGGCGACTTCAGCATCCGCATGCCGCTCAACCTGACCGGCATCGACGGCGACATCGCCGCCGCCTTCAACGACGTGGTCGAGCTCGAGGAGGCGAAGGCCGCCGAGATCACCCGCGTCGCGGAGCTCGTGGGCAAGCAGGGCCAGATGAGCCACCGGATGAACGTGCCGGGCGCGTCCGGCGGCTGGCTGGAGGTCATCGAGGCGATGAACACGCTGATCCGCGACCTCGCGTTCCCGGTGAACGAGGTGGCGCGCGTGATCGGCTCGGTCGCCAAGGGCGACCTCTCGCACACCATGCTCACCGAGGTGGACGGCCGGCCGCTGCGCGGCGAGGCGCTGCGCCTGGGCGAGGTGGTGAACACGATGGTGGGCCAGCTGAACGGCTTCGCCGCGGAAGTGACGCGCGTCGCGCGCGAGGTGGGCACCGAAGGCAAGCTCGGCGGGCAGGCGCAGGTGCCGGGCGTCGCCGGCGTCTGGAAGGACCTCACCGACAACGTGAACTTCATGGCGGCCAACCTCACCGGCCAGGTGCGCAACATCGCCGAGGTGACCACCGCCATCGCCAAGGGCGACCTGTCGCGCAAGATCACGGTCGACGTGAAGGGCGAGCTCGCGGAGCTGAAGAGCACCATCAACACCATGGTGGACCAGCTGAACGCCTTCGGCGCCGAGGTGACGCGCGTGGCGCGCGAGGTCGGCACCGAGGGCAAGCTCGGCGGCCAGGCCCAGGTCAAGGGCGTGGGCGGCGTGTGGAAGGACCTCACCGAGAACGTGAACCAGCTCGCGGCGAACCTCACCGGCCAGGTGCGCAACATCGCCGAGGTGACCACCGCGGTGGCGAAGGGCGACCTCTCGAAGAAGATCACGGTCGACGTGAAGGGCGAGGTGCTCGAGCTGAAGAGCACCATCAACACGATGGTCGACCAGCTGAACGGGTTCGCCGCGGAAGTGACGCGCGTCGCGCGCGAGGTCGGCTCCGAAGGCAAGCTCGGCGGCCAGGCCGCCGTGCCGGGCGTCGCCGGCGTGTGGAAGGACCTCACCGAGAACGTGAACCAGCTCGCCGCCAACCTCACCGGGCAGGTGCGCAACATCGCCGAGGTCACGACCGCGGTCGCGAAGGGCGACCTGTCGAAGAAGATCACGGTCGACGTGAAGGGCGAGGTGCTCGAGCTCAAGGTGACGATCAACACGATGGTGGACCAGCTGAACGCGTTCGCCGCGGAGGTGACCCGCGTGGCGCGCGAGGTCGGCACCGAAGGCAAGCTCGGCGGCCAGGCCCACGTGGTCGGCGTCGCGGGCGTCTGGAAGGACCTTACCGAGAACGTGAACTCGATGGCGGCGAACCTCACCGGCCAGGTACGCAACATCGCCGAGGTGACGACCGCGGTGGCGAAGGGCGACCTCTCGAAGAAGATCACCGTCGACGTGCAGGGCGAGATCCTCGAGCTGAAGTCCACGGTCAACACGATGGTGGACCAGCTGAACGGCTTCGCCGCGGAGGTGACGCGCGTCGCGCGCGAGGTGGGCGCAGAAGGCAAGCTCGGCGGCCAGGCGCACGTGTCCGGCGTCGGCGGCGTGTGGAAGGACCTCACCGACAACGTGAACTCGATGGCGGCGAACCTCACCGCCCAGGTGCGAGGCATCGCGAGCGTCGTGACCGCGGTCGCCAACGGCAACCTGAAGAGCAAGCTCACGGTGGAGGCGAAGGGCGAGATCGCCGCGCTCGCCGACACCATCAACGGCATGATCGAGACGCTCGCCACCTTCGCCGACCAGGTGACCAACGTCGCCCGCGAAGTCGGCATCGAGGGCAAGCTCGGCGGCCAGGCGCGCGTGCCGGGCGCCGCCGGGCTGTGGCGCGACCTGACCGACAACGTCAACCAGCTCGCGGCGAACCTCACCACCCAGGTCCGCGCCATCGCCGAAGTGGCGACGGCCGTGACCAAGGGCGACCTGACGCGGTCGATCACCGTCGAGGCCTCGGGAGAAGTCGCGGCGCTGAAAGACAACATCAACGAGATGATCCGCAACCTCAAGGACACGACGCGCAAGAACACCGAGCAGGACTGGCTG
>DASPMF010000158.1:0-14681 GCA_035627155.1 Burkholderiales bacterium
GATCGGCCGGCCGCTGATGAGCGCGACCGCGCCGCCGGTGGCGGAGTACAGCGCCGTCACGAGGCGCGTGTCGGACGGGCCGGTCTTGACCGCCGAAGGGATCGCCGCGATGTCGAGCAGCGTTCCGTCGATGTCCAGAAACCACGCCCAGCGCGGGTCGAACGGCGGCTTCTCGGTCATGCCGCCCCGCGCTCGGTGCCGCTGCCCGCCCTTTTTCGCGCGGCACGGGCGCGCGACATGACGCGTCGGCGGTGGCGCATGCGCGCCGCGTCAATGAGCATGCGGCCGGCCCAGCGGAACACATTGAATTCCTGGACCAGGCTGCGCATGCTCCGCATGCGGGTGCGCTGCTCCTCGGGCGACATGGTGAGCGCGACGTGCATGGCGGCGGCGCACTGCTCGATGTCGTACGGGTTGACGATCAGCGATTCGGCCAGCTCGCGCGCCGCTCCGGTGAACTGGGAGAGGACCAGCACGCCCTGCTCGTCGTCGCGCGCCGCGACGTACTCCTTCGCGACGAGGTTCATGCCGTCATGCAGGCTCGAGACGTAGCAAAGCTCGGAGGCACGGTAGAACTCGTACACCTGGGCCGCGTCGTGGTGCTCGATCCTGAGGAGGATCGGCTGGTAGCCGGGCCGCCCGAAGCGCTCGTTGATCCGCGCCGCCAGCGCGCGCACGCGCTGGTCGAGGTGCTGGTATTCGTCGATCGTCGAGCGCGACGGGGCCGCGATCTGCAGGAAGGCGAAGTTCCCGACCCAGCGCGGCTCGAGCTCGAGCAACCGCTCGATCGCCATGAACCGCTCGAGGATGCCTTTGGTGTAGTCCAGCCGGTCCACCCCGACGCCCAGCTTGACCTCCTGGCCTAAACCGAGTCGCTCGCGCACTCGCCGCCGGCATTCTTCCACCGGCACCTGCACGGCGAGGGGCGCGGGCGGCCATTCGATCGAGATCGGATAGCGCCGCACCTCCGTGGTTTCGCCCCCGTAGGAGATCGAGAACGTCTCGCGGTCGACGCGCGCCTCGAGGAACCGGTCCACGGTATCGAAGAAGTTGTTGCAGTGATACTGGGTATGGAAGCCGAGGATGGAGGAGCCGAGCATCCCCTCGAGCACCTCCTCGCGCCACGGCATGATTCCGAACGCCTCGGGGTTCGGCCACGGGATGTGCCAGAAGGTGATGATGGTCGCCCGCGGCAGGCGCTCGCGCACCATGCGCGGCAACAGCGCGAAGTGGTAGTCCTGCACGAGGATGATCGGGTCCTGCGTGCGCGCCTCGTCGGCCACAGTGTCCGCGAAGCGCTGGTTGACGTTCTTGTAATGCTCCCAGTCTTCGGCGCGGAAGGTCGGCCGCGTGTGGGCAATGTGGCACAGGGGCCAGAGCCCTTCGTTGGCGAACCCGAAGTAGTACCCCTGCTCTTCCTCCTTCGAAAGCCAGACCCGCCGGATCCGGTACGAAGGATGGTCCGGCGGGACCATGACGTGGTCGTTCTTGTCCACCGTCTCGCGATCCGCGGAACCCGCGCCGTGCGCAATCCAGGTGCCGGAGCAGGCGCGCACGATCGGCTCGAGCGCGGTCACGAGGCCGCTGGCCGGGCGCTGGATCTCGATCACGTTGTCCTTGCGCCGGGTGTGGATGTAGGGCTCGCGGTTCGACACGATCAGGACCTCGTCTTCCTTCAGGTCCTGGCGCAGGATGCGGCGCAAGGCGTCGGGGCCCCAAACCGTCTGGCTCTCATCGCGCGAATGGCGCTCGGACTCGAGGTCGCGCACCAGCGCCTGCAGGTCGCGCGCGATCGGGCGCAGCTCGGGCGCGGTGCTGCGCAGGCCGCGCTTCATGTCCTCCGGCGAGCGCAGCAGCGTCTGGCCCTTGAGGAGCACCTGCAGGCCGGCCACCCATCCGCGCCAGCTGATTTCCGCGATGACGACGGTGATCAGGGCGACCACCGTGGCGATCGCGGCGAAGAGGTAGAACACGTACTTCTTCGTGTCCGCGCTGCGGCGCTGGACGAAGCTCATGTCGTGCACCACGACCAGCTGGCCGGAGTTCGCCCCTTCGGCGCCGATCGGGTTGTAGGAGACGTGGAGCGGACCGTCGGCGAGCTGCAGCACGATATTGCGCGTCTCCGTCGCCGCGCCGGTTCCGCAGCTCACCGCGCGCGGGAAGGACGAAGTCGCATAGGCGAGGCGGCCGTTCGGGTCGCAGAACCCCAGGGCGAAGATCCGCTCGCCCTGCAGGATGCGCTCGAAGTAGCGCACCACCCGCTCGCGAGCCACGCGCCGCTCGCGCATGAGCTCGACGAGGGGCTCCTGCGCGGTCTTCGCGATCAGTTCGCCGCGCACATCGAGGTCGCGGACGAACCACTGGAAGGTCAGCCGGTCGACGAGCGGCTGGACCGCGTACGCAATGGCTGCGAGGGCGAGGGCGAGAGGGACGACGAAGCGAAGCGAGATGGGCATGGCTGCTGCAGTGGTGCAGCAGCAATAAGCGCGCCGCCTACACCCTGTCGCGAACCATGCTAGCGAAACGCCAGATGCCTTAAAAGTCCTTTTTAATCAGATATCTGTGTCGTCATTCGGCTACACGCCGAACGGCGCAGGCTTCTCAGCCCTCGGGCAGGCGCACGACGTTCGAGGCGCCGTGCTCCTCGGCAACCACGGCACTCGAGCTTTCGGGCATCGCCTCGACGTCCTTCAGCTTGCGCTCGATCTGCCGCGTGCGCGTCTCGGCCTGGTCGATGGAGTTGGCCACCGTCTGCAGCTGGCGCTTCGTGCTCGCGAGCACCTCGGCGAACCGGCCGAACTCGGACTTCACCGCGCCGAGCACGTTCCAGACCTCCGCCGAGCGCTTCTGGATCGCGAGCGTGCGGAAACCCATCTGCAGGCTGTTCAGGTAGGCGAGCAGGGTCGTGGGACCGCACACCGTCACGCGCCGGTCCCGCTGCAGGTGGTCGAAAAGCCCGGGCCGCCTCAGCACCTCGGCGTACAGGCCCTCGAACGGGAGGTACAGAAGTCCGAACTCCGTCGTATGCGGCGGCTCGAGGTACTTCTCCGCGAGGCTGCGGGCTTCGAGCTTGACGCGCGCCTCCAGCGCGCGCGCCGCGGCCTCGACCGCGGCGGCGTCACCCTGCTCCTGCGCTTCCTGCAGCCGCTGGTAGTCCTCGAGCGGAAACTTGGCGTCGATCGGGAGCAGCACCGGCGCATCACCGGCGCCGGGCAGCCGGATCGCGAACTCCACGCGCTCGCGCGATCCGGGGCGCGTCGCGACGTTGGTCTCGTACTGCTCGGCCGCCATCACCTGCTCGAGCAGCGCGCCGAGCTGCACTTCGCCCAGGACGCCGCGCGTCTTCACGTTCGAAAGGACCTTCTTCAGGTCGCCGACGCCGGCCGCGAGGACCTGCATCTCGCCGAGCCCCTTGTGCACGAGCTCGAGCCGCTCGGAGACCTGCCGGAAGGACTCGGACAGGCGCTTCTCGAGCGTGGCGTGCAGCTTCTCGTCCACGGTGAGGCGCATCTGCTCCAGCTTCGCCGCGTTGTCCTGCTGGATGCGCTCCAGCCGCTGCTCCACCGCGCCGCGCAGCGCCTCGAGCTGCTGGTTCTGCAGGCCCGCGGTGGAAGCGAGCTGCGTCGTGACGTTCTGCCCCATGCGCGAGAGCTCGTCGCGCGCCTCGCGCGCCGAGGCCTTCTCGCGCAGGAGCAGCATTGCAAGGAGCGCCAGCCCGGCGATCGAGACGCCGAGGATGAGAAGCAACAGCAGCTCGGTCACCGCGGCAGATTACACCGAATCGCGCAGTATCAGCGCCGGCGAGGCGCGCAGGACCTTGCGTGAGGAAATCCAGGCGTTGAGCGAAAGCAGCGCGATGCCCGCGAGCGGCCCGGCGATCCAGAGCCCGAGGCTCGGCGGCAGGTCGAGCTCGAAGACGCGTCGGGCGATGAGCTGGCCGATCGCGGCCGCGCCGAGCGTGGCGAGCAGCCCGGCGATGGCGCCCATGGCGAGGAACTCGGCGCGCTGGCTGCCGGCCACCTGCGCGCGCGAGGCGCCGTACACGCGCATCACCGCCGCTTCGCGGCGACGCTCGTCCTCCGTCGCGACGAGCGCGGAATAGAGCACGAGCAGGCCGGCGGCAAGCGCGAAGACGAACACGAGCTGCACGGCGTTGATGAGCTGGTCCACCACGCCCTGCGCCTGGCGAACCGCCGCGCCGACATCGACGACGGTCAGGTTCGGAAAGCGCTTCACCAGCTCGTCGAGCGCCGCCGCCTGGGCGGGCGCAACGTGGAAAGCGGAGATGTAGCTCGCCGGGAAACCGGCCAGCAGGCGCGGCGGGGTGATGACGAAGAAATTGACCTTCATGGAGTCCCAGCGCAGCGCGCGCAGAGAGGTGATGCGCGCGCTGAAGGTTTCGCCGCCCACGCTGAAGCGCAGCTCGTCTCCGACCTTCCATCCAAGGCGCTTCGCAATACCCTCCTCCACGGAAAGCTCGCGCCCGTCCGGCCGGAACCACGCGCCTTCGGTGATGCGGTTGTGGGACGGCGGCGCTTCCATGAACGAAAGGTTGAACTCCCGCTCGACCAGGCGCCGCGCCCGCTCCTCCTCGTAGTCCGCCGCGCTCACCGGGCGGTCGTTGTGCGCGACGACGCGGCCGCGAACCATCGGATAGAACTCGGCGGTCAGCCCGTTGGCGGAAAAGAAGGCACGCACGTCGCTGATCTGGTCCTGCTGCACGCCGAGGATGAACCGGTTCGGCGCGTCGGGCGGGGCGCTGCGCCGCCAGGCCTCGACGAGGTCGTTGCGCGTGAAGGTCAGCAGCAGCACCGCGGTGAGGCCGAGGGCAAGGCTCGCGGTCTGGATGGCGTTGCTTCCGGCGTGGCGGCGCAGCTGCGAAAGGCCGTAGCGCAGGCTGGAGGAGCGCACGCGCCGCATGAGCGCGGGATGGGTCAGGAGCTTCAGCACGAGCCAGGCGACGGCGGCGAACACGACGACCGCGACCGCGAAGCCGCCGACGACGTACCCGCCGAGCTTCATGTCGCCGGCCTGCCAGATGAGCAGCGCCGCCAGCGAGCCGAGGCCGGCGGCATAGGCAGCCAGCGCCCCGCCCCGTGGATTGCCCGATTCCCGTCGCATCACGCGTAGCGCGGGCACGTTCTTGAGCTGCAGCAACGGGGGCAGCGCAAAGCCGAGAAGCAGGACGATCCCGACGAGGAAGCCCTGCACCGCGGGCAGCACGGTCGGCGCGGGGAGCTCGGCTCGCAGGAGGTCGCCGAGCATGGCGGCGATGGCGGCCTGCGCCCCGTAGCCGATCAGCGCGCCGGCCGCGCAGGCCACCGCGCCGAGCAGGAAAAACTCCAGGCCGTAGATGCGCACGAGCGTCGATTGCGTCGCGCCGAGGCAGCGCATGACCGCGCACCCGTCGAGGTGCCGCTGCACGAACCGGCGCGCGCCGAGCGCGATCGCGACGCCCGCCAGGATGGCGGCGAGAAGCGCGGTGAGGCCGAGGAATCGCTGCGCGCGGTCGATTGTGGCGCGCACTTCCGGGCGGCCGGTCTCGAGGTTCTCGACCCGCTGGCCGCGCTCGAGCTTCGCCTTCAGCGCCTCCTCGAGGCGCGCGATCGCGTCTCGCGGCCCCGCTGCGTAAAGGTAATGCCAGACGCGGCTGCCGGTCTGCACCAGCCCGGTCGCCGGCACGTCGGCCGCATTCATGAACAGGCGCGGCGCCACGTTGAAGAAGTTCGCGCTCCGCTCGGGCTCCAGCGTGAGCACCGCGGCGACCTCGAGCTCGCTTCGGCCGAGGCGGATCCGCGAGCCGACCGGCGCCTCGAGCGCGGTCACGAGCCGCTCTTCGATCCAGACTTTGCCGCGCGGCGGCCCCGCCGTCGCATCCGCATCCGGGGCGCCGGGGGCGGGCGCGATGCGCAGCCTGCCGCGAAGCGGATAGTTCTCCGTGACGGCCTTGACGCCGGCAAGCTGCGCCTTCTCACCCGACATCGTCATGCTGATGAAGGTCACCGCCGCAGCGCTGCGCAGTCCGCGACGCCCGATCTCTTCGCTGAAGTGGGGCGCAAACGGATGGTCCGAGACGAGCACGAGGTCCGCGCCGAGGAGCTGGTGCGCATCGCGCACGAGCGCCTGGCTTACGCGATCGCCGAAGAACGCCACGCTGGTGATGCTCGCCACCGCCACCACGAGCGCCATCGCGAGGACCTTGAGCTCGCCGGCGCGCCAGTCGCGCGCGAGCATGCGCAGCCCCTGCCGCGCCGACGCGGTCATTTCACCGCCCGGCCGCCCGCCAGCCGCACGACGCGTTGCGAGCGGCGCGCGAGGTTCTCGTCGTGGGTGACCATGACCAGGGTCGTGCCGTACTCGCGGTTCATCTCGAGGAGCAACGCGATGACCGCCGCGCCCGACTCGGCATCGAGGCTTCCGGTAGGCTCGTCGGCCAGGAGCAGCTTCGGCCGCACGACGAACGCCCGGGCGAGCGCGACGCGCTGCTGCTCGCCGCCGGACAGATGCTTCGGATAGTGCTGCAGCCGCTCGCCCAGCCCGACGCGCCGCAGGATCGCGGCTGCGCGCGCCTCGGCGTCCTCGCTCCCTGCGAGCTCCAGCGGCAGCATGACGTTCTCCAGCGCGGTCAGGGCCGGCAGCAGCTGGAAGGACTGGAACACGAAGCCGACGGTGCGCCCGCGCAACTCCGCGCGCGCGTCCTCGTCCAGGGCAAAGAGGTCCGTGTCCTGCAGGAGAACCTTCCCGGTGCTCGGCGTGTCCAAGCCGGCGAGGATCGCAAGCAACGTCGATTTGCCCGATCCGGACGCGCCCACGATCGCGACCGCCTCGCCGGAGGTGATTTCCAGGTCGATGTCGCGCAGAATCACGAGGTCCGATTCCCCGCTCTTGACGGTCTTGCCGATGCCCTGCGCGCTGAGAAGAACGCTGCTGCTTTTCGTGTTGCTGCTGGTTCCTGCTGTTTGTGCAGCGGCGGAAAAATCCATCGTCGTGTTTGGAGACAGCCTTTCGGCGGCGTACGGGATTGCCCAGGCGCGCGGCTGGGTTGCGCTGCTCGCCGAGCGCCTGAAGCGCGAGCGGCCAGAGTATAGCGTCGCGAACGCGAGTATTTCAGGTGAAACGAGCGGCGGCGGGCGCGCGCGCATCGACGCCGTGCTGGACAAGCACCGGCCGGCGGTCGTGGTGGTCGAGCTCGGCGCGAACGACGGCCTGCGTGGCCTGCCCGTAGCGCAGATGAAGGCGAACCTGTCGGCGATCGTCGAGCGGGCGCAGAAGTCCGGGGCGCGGGTGCTGCTCGTCGGCATGCGCCTGCCGCCGAACTACGGCCCGGACTACACGCAGACGTTCGAGGGCGCGTTCGCGGAGCTGGCGAAGCGCCATCGCGTCGCCCTGCTTCCTTTCCTGCTCGAGGGAATCGCCGACAAACCGGAGCTTTTCCAGCAGGACGCGATCCACCCCACCGCCGAGGCGCAGCCGGCGATCGAGCGCCGCGTCTGGGCGGCGCTGAAGCCCCTCCTCAGGTGACCGAGAGCTTCGCCGGCCCGCTGCGAAGCTCGCCGATCATGCTCGCCTCGAAGCCTTCCTTCGCAAAGACCTGCAGCACCTCCGGCGCCGCTTCGCGCGCGCACGCGACGAGCAGGCCGCCGCTCGTCTGTGGGTCGGTGACCAGCTTGCGGACCCACTCTTCCTTGCGGGACAGCGAGACGTCCTCGCCGTAACCCTTCCAGTTCCGGTCGCTCGCGCCCGTCGCGACGCCCTGCTTCGCCCAATCGAGCGCCTCGGCGATGACCGGCACCGCGTCGAAGCGCACCTCGGCCGCGAGCTTCGAGCCGCGGCAGATCTCGAGCAGGTGGCCCGCGAGGCCGAAGCCGGTCACGTCGGTCAGCGCGTGGACGCCCGCCATCGCGCCCAGCGCCTTGCCGGGCGTGTTGAGCCGCGTCGTCCACTCCACCATGCGCCGGTATCCGTCTTCCGAAAGCTTGCCCTTCTTCAAGGCGGCGGAAAGGATGCCGATCCCGAGCGGCTTGCCGAGGATCAGCACATCGCCCGCCCGCGCCGAGCTGTTGCGCTTGACCCGGTCCGGATGCACGAGGCCGAGCGCCACCAGCCCGTAGATCGGCTCCAGCGTGTCGATCGAATGCCCGCCGGCGACCGGGATGCCGGCGGCCGCGCAAACCGATTCGCCGCCCTGCAGGATGCGGCCGATCACGGAAAGGGGCAGCTTTTCGAGCGGCATGCCGACGATCGCCAGCGCCATGATCGGCGTGCCGCCCATCGCATAGACGTCGGAGATCGCGTTGGTCGCCGCGATGCGGCCGAAGTCGTGCGGATCGTCGACGATCGGCGTGAAGAAATCGGTCGTCGCCACGAGCGCCTGCTCCGCGTTCAGGCGGTAGACGGCTGCGTCGTCGGCGGTTTCGGTCCCGACGAGCAGGTCTTTCGGCAGGCCGCGGATGGGCCCGCTCACTGCACTGCGCGCGAGGATTTCGGACAGCACGGCCGGCGCGATCTTGCAGCCGCAGCCACCGCCATGGCTGAACTCGGTGAGGCGGATTTTCTCGGGTGCGTTCATTGAAGCGATTCTAGCCCTCGCATGTGCGGAAGCCGCAGAACACGTCCGCGCGGTCGGGCGTGTAGAAGTTGCGGAAAGTCGGCCGAGCGAGGCGGCGCGGCGTGCTGAAGCTGGCGCCGCGCAGCACCTTGTGCGTGCCGAACCACGGCTCCGAGTATTCCTTGTACGGGTCGGCGACGAACCCCGGATAGGGAAGGAAGTCGCTGGACGTCCACTCCCACACCGCGCCCCAGTGGAAGCCCTTGCTCGAGGCGGCGGCTTCCCATTCCGCTTCGCTGGGAAGGCGGCGCCCCGCCCAGGCGCAATACGCCTGCGCCTCGTGCCAGTCCACGTGGCGCACCGCCTCGTCGTGGACGAGCGCCTGCCAGCGATCGAAGCGTCGCTCCATCCAGCGGCCCTGCTCCTTCTTCCAGTAGCGCGGTGCCTTCCCGCCCGCCTCGACGAACCTGGCGTACTCGCCGTTCGTCACGGGCGCCGCGCCGATGCGGAACGGGCGCAGTTCGGCGTGATGGGCCCATTTCTCGTTGTCGAAGACGAACGGCTGCGTTCCGGGCACGGCGCCGACCAAGACGCGGCCGCCCGGGAACGCGATGTCGCCCTTTGCTACTTCGCGGCGGCTTTCGTGCTGCAGCGAATCCTCGTAAGCCAGCGTCTGGCAGGTGTAGTGAAACGCCTCGGCGTGCATGTCCTCGTGGAAGGTCGCAAGGCGTACGAAGTAGGCGAGCGACTCGTTCTCCGGGTCGCGCTCGACCCGCTCGAGCACCCCATCGAGCACGTTGCGCAGGTAGCGGTGCGTCGCCTCGAGCGACGGCAGCGGCAGGTTCCAGCGCGTGTCGTGCGCCACCGCGGAGGAATCGTAGAGCGCGTCGGCGCCTGACAGGATGGAGTCCTTCAGCTCGCCATCGTCCTGCGCACGCAGGCACCAGCGTTCCTGGAACCAGGCGACGTGCCCGAGCTCCCACAGCGGCGGGTTGACGATGCGCAGCTTCGGCCCGAGGAGCCGCTCGCCTTGCAGCGCCGCTGTGACGCGGACGGTGCGGCTGCGACTCTCCAGGAGCGCGTCCGCTAACATCTCATGGGTGGGGGATCGCATCGCTCGAATCGTCATCGTAACGCCGGCGGCGCCGGGCACGCGCAACGGCAACCGCCACACCGCGACCCGCTGGGCCGGCATGCTGCGCGATTCCGGATTCCAGGTTCGAACGGCGACTGCATGGACTGGCGAACGGGCGGACGCGCTCATCGCCCTGCACGCCCGTCGCAGCCACGATTCCGTGCAACGGTGGAAGGAACGCAATCCCGCAGCGCCGCTCGTCGTGGCGCTCACGGGCACCGACCTCTATCGCGACCTGCCCGCGTCGTCGGAAGCACGGCGCTCGCTGGAGCTTGCGGACCGGGTGATCGTGCTCCAGGAGGCGGCGTTGCGGGAGCTTCCCCCAGGCGTGAGAGCGAAAACGAGCGTCGTGCATCAATCCAGCAGCACCGCCACGCGCGCGGCGCCGCCGCCAGGGACGTTCCGGATCGCCGTGGTCGGGCACCTGCGCGAGGAGAAGGACCCGTTTCGCGCCGTCCGTGCGGTGTCCCGGCTCCCGGACAAGGTGCAAGTGGTGCACGTCGGCGCGGCGCTCGACCGCGCGCACGAGCAGGAAGCGCTGCAGTGGAGCCGGCGTGAACCGCGCTACCGCTGGCTCGGCAGCGTCGCGCATGCCGCGGCGCTGCGCTGGATCGCACGCAGCCAGGTGCTCGTCGTCAGCTCGCGGATGGAAGGCGGCGCCAATGTCATCGCCGAGGCCGCGACGATCGGGACGCCGGTCCTCGCATCGCGAATCTCCGGCAACCTGGGCATGCTGGGCGCGAAGTACCCGGGCTATTTTCCGCCCGGGGAGGACGCCGCCCTCGCAAACCTCATCGGCAAGTGCCTCGAGCCGGTGTTCCTTGCCCGCCTGCGGCGCGAGCTGCGCGCGCGACGCCGCCTGTTCTTGCCCGCCGCGGAGCGCCGCGCTCTGCTGCGCGCGGTCCGCGCCGCGCTCAGGCGCTCGCCGGCTTCGCGGTGATCGTGTACCTGAGCGAGTCGGGGTCGAGGGAGTCGCGCCTCTCGCCGCCGGATTCCGCGTTCACGTACATGAGGTAGGGAACGGCCGGGCCGCTCGAGTGCGGCAGCTTGATGTCGTGGCCGGTGTTGTACGCGAGCCAGTTCATCTCCCAGCTGCCGAAGAGGCGCTTGCGCGCGGCCCGCACCTTCGGGTCGCTGACCGGGAGGTTGGTCGGCGGTTCCTCGAGCACCACCTTGCGCACGTCCGCCGGGTCCACCGGAACCCAGCCGACGCCGCGCGCGAAGAACTCGGCGCGGCAATGTTGCGCGCGCGTGATGTTCGGCGAGCCGACGCCGAGGCTCTTGTAGCCGTGCTCCGAGGGCGCGACGCGGATGCCGTAGACGTCGCGCGCCGGCACGCCGACCGCGCGGCACAGGCCGACGAAGAGCGCGTTCAGGTCGCCGCACTTGCCGCCGAAGTTGCCCGACTCCAGGATCGCCTTGATGTCGCCCCAGCCGCAGCCGCGCGTCTTCGGGTCGCGGAACGTGTTGTCGACCACCCATTCGTAGATCGCCCGCGCCTTGTCCATGTCCGAGCGCGCGCCCTGCGCTGCTTCGAGCGCCGTGTCGCGCACGATGCCGTCGGTAGGGATGTAGTCCGTGGCCTCGGTGTAGAAAGCGCGCTCCTGCGCCGAGAGCTCGGCGCCGCGCTTCGGCAGGAAATCGGCCGTGCGCTCGCGCGTCGCGATGCGGCTCGTGACCTCGATGGACGGATTCACGCTGCCGTCGGCCCACTCGGCGTAAAGCATCTGCACGCCGTACTTCCCGTCCGTCTCGATCTGCGCGCGGGTCGCATTGCCGCTCCATGCGTTGCCGAGCACCTTGTGCCACTCGCCGTTGTCCACGGAGGGCAGCGGAACCCAGGCGCGAGAAATCCCGCGCGGCTGCGCGATCTCGACCCGCGTCGTGACCTCGTAGCTGCGCCATCCCGGGTTCGCGGCAAGCGCGGCGCTCGAGCCGAGCGCGCCGAATGCTGCCGAGGCCTTCAAGAATGTCCTGCGATCCATTGCGAGCTCCTGGTGGGGAAAAAGATGGTAGCGCAACGCGGCGTAGAATCGAACCGATGGATCGGCCCGTGCGCCACTCGGTCGCAATGGATGCGAAAGTCCTGACGCACTTCGACGACGTGCTCGATGCGCGCACGCCGTCGGAGTTCGCCGAGGACCATATTCCCGGCGCGGTCTCGGCGCCGGTCCTGAGCGACGCCGAGCGCGCCGAAGTCGGCACGCTTTACAAGCAGGTTTCGCCTTTCGAGGCGAAGAAGCTCGGCGGTGCGCTGGTGGCCCGCAACGTCGCCGCGCACGTCGAGCGCCGCTTCCGCGACAAGCCGAAGGACTGGAAGCCGCTGGTCTACTGCTGGCGCGGCGGAAAGCGCTCGGGCGCCATGGCGCACATCCTGCGCGAGATCGGCTGGGACGCGGTCACGCTCGAAGGCGGCTACCGCGCCTACCGCAGGTGGGTGGTCGGCCAGCTCGACATGGTCCCGGGCAAGTTCGCCTACGTGGTGATTCACGGGCCGACCGGCAGCGGCAAGAGCCGCCTGCTCGCCGCGCTCGCGGGCGCCGGGGCCCAGGTCCTCGACCTCGAAGGCCTGGCGGCGCATCGCGGCTCGGTGCTCGGCAACCTGCCCGACCGCCCGCAGCCGACGCAGAAGATGTTCGAATCGCTCCTGCTGCGCGAGCTCTCGCGCCTGGATCCGTCGCGACCGGTCTTCGTGGAAGGCGAATCGAAGAAGATCGGGCAGCTGCAGGTGCCCGACGGCGTCCTCTCGCGCATGCGGGCCTCGCGCTGCATCGCCCTCGAGGCCGGCCGCGCAACGCGCGTCGCGCTGCTTCTCGACGAGTACCGTCATTTCACGGACGACCGAGCGGCGCTCGAGCGCCAGCTCGACTGCCTGGTTGCCCTGCATGGCCGGGAGAAGATCGAGGGATGGAAGGCCCTCGCCGCAGGCGGCGCCTGGCGCGAGTTCGTCGCCGCGCTGCTCGAGGAGCATTACGACCCGGCGTACCGCAAGTCCGCGTCGCGCAACTTCCCGCAGCTCGCCGCCGCCGAGCGCCTCGAGGTGGCTTCGCCGGAATCGTTCGCGGCGCTCGCTGGGCGGCTCCTCGAGCGCGAGCGCGCCGCGGCATGAACGCCCTTGCCGCCGCCGCCATCTCCGCCGGCGAGCTGATCTGCGAGTTCGACGACGGGTATCGGAAGAGCCTCCTCGCCGCGCTTGCAGGCGATCCGCCGCGCGTGGAAAGCGTCCTGCTCTACGACTTGGCGCGGGCGCGCGTGCTCGATTCGCGCCGCAGCGGCAGGAAGGCGATCCTCGTGCGGCAGGATGGCGCTGGCGTGCATTTCATCGAGGAGGACGGCCCGAGCTTTCGCGTGACAAGCCTGACGGCGTGCACACGCGGGCCGGACGAAGCCTGCACGCGCTTCGCGGCGCGCCACGCATGGCACTTCGACCGCCAGGCGCAGGAAGCGCCTGCGGGCGGCGCCGCCGGTTCGTGTGAACCCTGGCGCGTGGACTAGGTGTCCAGGCCGCCGAGGACCCGGATGTGCTGCACGGCGCTGCGGCCGAGGGCCGAGAGCGCGTACCCCCCTTCCAGCAGGGAAACGATGCGGCCGCCGGCATGGCGGTCGGCCACCGCCTTCACCTGGCGCGTGACCCATGCGTAGTCCTGGTCGACCAGGCGCAGCATCGCCATGTCATCTTCCACGTGCGCGTCGAATCCGGCCGAGAAGATCACGAGCTGCGGCCGGAATTCCTCCAGCGCGGGGATCCACGCCTCGCTGACCGCCTCGCGGAACTCCCTCGAGCCGGCGCCTGCGGCGAGGGGCACGTTCACCATGTTCGGTGCCGGCGCGTCGGTGCCGCTGTACGGATAGAACGGGTGCTGGAAGGTCGAGGCCATGAGGACATGCTCGTCGCCCTCGAAGATGTCTTCGGTGCCGTTGCCGTGGTGGACGTCGAAGTCGATGATCGCCACGCGTCGCAGCCCGTGTTCGTGGACAGCGTGTCGCGCGGCGACGGCAACGTTGTTGAAGATGCAGAACCCCATCGGCCGGGCGCGGCAGGCGTGGTGCCCGGGTGGGCGCACGCTGCAGAAGGCGGAGGAGAATTTTCCTTCGATCACGAGGTCGACCGCCATCACCGCCGCGCCGGCTGCGCGCAGCGCGGCGTTCAGGGTGTAGGGGTTCATCGCGGTATCCGGGTCGAGGTGCACCGTCCCGTGCTCCGGAGCCGCGTCCCGGATGGCGCGCACGTACTCGATGGGATGGACCCGGGCGAGCTGCTCGTCGGAGGCAAGCGGCGCTTCCAGCCGGGTCAGGTGCGGCTCGATCCCGGATGCGATGAGCTGGTCCTCGATCGCCGTGAGGCGCGCGGGCTGCTCGGGGTGGTGCGCACCCATATCGTGCTTGAGACAATCGGAGTGCGTGACGAATGCCGCGGCCACGACGTGCATCTTAGCCGATCCAGTACAATCGCCGCATGCTTCTCAAGGCGGAATTCCAGCCGCGCACCACAGGGCGCACGCCGATCGACCGCGTAATCGCCGCGGCGAGCAGCATCATCCTCGGCAAGGAAACGCAGGTCCGTCAGGCCCTCGCGTGCATGCTCGCGCGCGGCCACCTGCTCATCGAGGACCTGCCCGGGGTGGGCAAGACGACCCTGGCGCACGTCCTCGCCCGCTCGCTCGGGCTGCACTTCCAGCGCATCCAGTTCACGAGCGACATGCTGCCGGCCGACATCCTCGGCGTGTCCATCTACGAGCGCGAGACGGGCGCCTTCAAGTTCCACCCGGGCCCCATCTTCTCGCAGGTCATCCTCGCCGACGAGGTGAACCGCGCCACGCCGAAGACGCAGTCGGCCCTCCTCGAGGCGATGGAAGAGCACCAGGTGACCGCCGAAGGCGAGACCCGCAAGCTTCCGGTGCCGTTCTTCGTCATCGCGACGCAGAACCCTTCCGAGCAGGTCGGCACCTTCCCGCTGCCCGAATCGCAGCTCGACCGCTTCATGATGCGCATCGAGCT
>DASPMF010000159.1:0-2881 GCA_035627155.1 Burkholderiales bacterium
TCGCGGATGCCCGGCATCTCGTAGAGCACCGTCTCCACTTCCTTCGGGCTCACCTTCTCGCCGCGGCTCTTGATGATGTCGTCCTTGCGCGCGACGAAGTACAGGTAGCCGTCCTCGTCGCTGCGGAACAGGTCGCCTGTATGCAGCACCCGCTCCCACGGGAACGGTCCGGGCCGCAACGCGCGGTCGGTGGCCTGCGGGTCTCCCCAATACCCCTTCATGACGTGCGCGCCGCGGATCACGAGCTCGCCGACCACCCCGGGCGCGGCCTTGCGACCGCCTTCATCCACCACGTAGGCTTCGGTCCCCGGGATCGCGATGCCGACGGAGCCCGGCCGCACCGCGAGCTGCTCGGGCGGAAGGTAGGTGCAGCGCTTGCATTCCGTTAGGCCGTACATCGAGAAGATCCGCGTGGCTGGGAAGAGCTCCTGCAGCCGGGCGATATGCGCGGGCGGCAGCGCGGCCGCGGTGTTCGTGATGTAGCGCAGCTTCGGAAACGCGCCCGGCGCGAGATCCTTGAGCTGCAGCAGGACGGCCGCGATCGTAGGCACGAGCGGCAGGCCGGTGACGCTCTCCCGCTTCAGGCGCTCCAGGAGCACTGCGGGATACGTGAACGACTTCTCCAGCACGAGCGTCGCGCCCACCTTCGCGCACATGAGGGCCTGGTACAGGCCGTAGTCGAATGCGAGCGGCAGCACGCTCAGCACCACGTCGTCGTGCCGGCTCTCCAGGTAGGTGGTGATCGAGGTCGCCGCGGCGACGACGTTCTGGTGCGTCATCATCACGCCCTTCGGGAACCCGGTGGACCCGGACGTGTAGACGATCATCGCCAGGTCGAGGTCTATACCAGGCTGCGAGGGCGCCTCGCCCGCAGCGCAGTCGAACGGCGCGACGAGGGTGAAGGCCACCGACGGCGCGCTCTTCGCCGCCTGCTCCGCGACGGGAAAGAGCTTCGGCTCCGTGAGCACCGCCTTCGCCGTGCAGTTGTTCAGGATGTACGCGAGCTTGTCGAGCTTCGTCCCCGGGTTCACCACGCTGAACACGCCGCCCGCCTGCAGCACGGCGAACACCCCGATGACGGCTTCGGGCGAATTCTCGAGGAAAAGCACGACGCGGTCGCCGCGCGTAACGCCCCGCGCGCGCAATGCGCCGGCAAGGCGCGAAGCCTGCTCGGCGACCTGCGCGAACGTGAGGCGCCGCTCGCCGCAGACGAGCGCCGCGCGCCCGGGAAAGCGCGCCGCGCTCTCCGCGAGGAAAGCTTCGACTCTCATTTCGTCCTCCCTGCTCTGGCTCCGTTGGCCCCGGCGGGGCCGTCAGGCGGCTGCGAGCTGCGCCTGCCTGGGTTGGATCTTGCGCGTCACGTAGGTCGTCACCGCCCGGATCGAGTCGAGGTTCTCGGGCAGCATTTCCTCGTCCGCCACCTCGATGCCGAAGGTGTTCTCCAGGAAGCAGACCAGTTCCAGCACGCCCGTCGAGTCGATGATGTTGTTCTCGAGGAACGACGCGTCGTCCGGAAGCGACTGCAGGTCCTCCTGGAACACGAAGTTCTCGCCGATGAACCGCCGCAGTGCTCCGCTTATGTCGTAGTGCATGTCTGGCAATTTCGCTTTAGGTGGTTCGATTGAATGAGCGGTTGTGAGCCGTTGAAGATAGTCCCGGTCTGTGACAGCCGTGGGGACTCCCTGCCCGCCTCTCAGACCACCGCCACGGCGGCGTGCGCGAACGCCGGCGCCGGGCGCGGACGGCGCACGAGCTGCGCGTGGAGGAGCTGGGTGGAAAGGATCCCGACAAGGGCCATGTTGTCCGCCGCGCCGGTGGCCGCGCCCGCGCGGCACTTGCCGGCGAGCTTCTGCACAGCCCCGGGGTCGAAGCAGCCGGCCTGCCCGAGCGCCTGGGCCGAAAGCGCCTCCTGAACCCACGCGCGCAGCTGAGCGCCGAAGAAGCTCTCGCTGTCGGGCGCGCGGTAGGGCTGCTTCGGCCGCTCGGTCACCGCGTCCGGCACGAGCGGACCGAGCGCGCGGCGCAGGATGTGCTTCTCGCGCAGGCCGCGCAGCTTCATGCGCGGCGGAATGCGCGCGGCGAACTCCACCACGCGATGGTCGAGGAACGGAAAGCGGCCCTCCACGGCATGCGCCATGGAGACGCGGTCGCCCTGCGAGGAGAGGATGTACCCCGGCAGGAGATGCGACGACTCGAGGTACTGCGCCTGGCACAGCGGATGCCAGGAACCGAACGCGCGTGGCAGCGTGTCTCGCAGCTCCTCCATCGGGTCGTAGCCCTTCAGCGCCTGGCGCAGCTCCGCGGAGAAGAAGCGCATCGCCCGCTGCGCCAGCAGGAAGCGCGGCAAGTGCGAGAAAAGCGGATCGTGCGCGCGGTCGAGGCCGTTGCGGAAGAAGGCCGCGAGATAGGCGGTGGATTGCGCCTGCATGCCGCCGAGGTAGGGATACAACCGGCGCAGCAGCGCCGGCCGCCACGCCGAGGCCGGGCGGCGCGACCAGAAGCGCCGCACCGCCGCTTCCTTGAAGATGTCGTACCCGCCGAAGACCTCGTCGGCCCCTTCGCCCGTCACCACCACCTTGAAGCCGTTCTCGCGCACCAGGCGCGCGAGCATGTAGAGCGGCGCGGGCGCGGTGCGCAGCATCGGGCGCTCGGTGTGGCGCACGACGTCTGGGAAGCGCTCGCCGATGTCGGTCGTGCGGCAGAGCAGCGACGAATGCTCGGTGCCGAGTGCGCGCACCACGGCTTCCTGGTAAGGCGTCTCGTCGTACTCCGCCCGCTCGAAACCGACGGAGAAGGTCCGCAGCCTTCCGGGCGTGTTGCGCCGGGCGAGCGCCGTGGTCGCGGAGGAGTCGAAGCCTCCGCTGAGGTAGGCGCCGACCGG
>DASPMF010000160.1:0-2220 GCA_035627155.1 Burkholderiales bacterium
TTGGAGGCCGCGCGCGCCTTGGACCTTTGCTCCTGCATCGCGCTGTCGTAGGCCGAGACGTCGACCGGGATGCCCTTCTCCCTGCACAGGTCCTGCGTCAGGTCGAAGGGGAAGCCGTAGGTGTCGTAGAGGGTGAAGGCGGTGCGGCCGTCGAAGGGGATCGACGCCTCCTTGAGGTAGAGCACCTTCACCTTGTCGTAGCCGGCGCCGCGGCTCACCTTGTCGAGCAGCTCCTCCGGCGCGCGCTCCGATTCGCCGTGGAAGACGAGGTACATGCGGCTCGGCTTGCCGCTCTTCGCCGCATGCTCGTCCACCGCCGCGAGCGCCTTGCGCACGTACTCGTCGACCCCGCCCACCGTCCCCGCCTTCTTCACCTCGACCAGCACTTCCTCGGCGGGGCGGTGGAACACCGCGTCGAAGTACTTGCTGCCCTTCATCTCCTCGAAGGCGGCGAACTCGCGCACGAAGTGCTCGCGGATGTAGCTCACCGCGCGCGCTTCGGTGCGCGCGCCCAAGTCGAAGAGCTTCATGCCGGTCTCGAGGGTCTCGGCGAACTTCTCCTCCTCCGCCTTCAGCGTCTCGGCGACGCGCGCCTTGTGCGCGCGCAGCTCCGGGTAGGCGTCGCCCATGGCGCGGTCGAGGTCCTCGACCAGGCGGAAGAAGAACGGCTCCTTGCGTCCGAGCTGGTAGCCGTGGCGGATGGCGCGGCGCACGATCCTGCGCAGCACGTAGCCCCGCCCCTCGTTGCCGGGGATGACGCCGTCGACGATCAGGAACGCGCAGGCGCGGATGTGGTCCGCGATCACGTTGAGGGAGGGATTCTTCAGCGCCTTGTTCTTCGGCAGCGCCTGCCCGGTCTCGCGCGCGGCGGCGCGGATCAGGTCCTGGAAGAGGTCGATCTCGTAGTTCGAGTGCTTGCCCTGCAGGACCGCCGCGATGCGCTCGAGGCCCATGCCGGTGTCCACCGACGGCCGCGGCAGCGGATGCAGCTCGCCCTTATCGTCGCGGTTGAACTGCATGAACACCAGGTTCCAGATCTCGATGTAGCGGTCGCCGTCCTCGTCGGGCGAGCCCGGCGGCCCGCCGGCGACCCC
This sequence comes from Burkholderiales bacterium, assembly GCA_035627155.1. Taxonomy (GTDB): domain Bacteria; phylum Pseudomonadota; class Gammaproteobacteria; order Burkholderiales; family SG8-39; genus SCGC-AG-212-J23. Next base: position 1,095 of record DASPMF010000160.1, read on the forward strand.
CGGGCCGTGGTCGTAGAAGATCTCGCTGCAGGGGCCGCAGGGCCCGGTGTCCGCCATCTGCCAGAAGTTGTCCGACTGGTATTTCTGACCCTTGTCGCCGATGCGCACGACGCGCTGCGCGGGCAGGCCGATCGTGCCGGTCCACAGCTCGTACGCCTCGTCGTCGGTGTGGTAGACGGTGGCCCAGAGCTTCTCCGGCGCGAGCTTGTAGACCTGGGTGAGCAGCTCCCAGGCGAACTGGATCGCGTCCTTCTTGAAGTAGTCCCCGAAAGAGAAGTTGCCCAGCATCTCGAAGAACGTATGGTGGCGCGCCGTATAGCCGACGTTCTCGAGGTCGTTGTGCTTGCCGCCGGCGCGCAAGGAGCGCTGCGAGCTCGTGGCACGCACGTAGGCGCGCTTGTCCTGCCCCAGGAAAACGTCCTTGAACTGCACCATCCCGGAGTTGACGAAGAGCAGCGTCGGGTCGTTCGCCGGAACCAGCGGGCTCGAGGCCACCACGCTGTGCCCCTTCGACTTGAAATAGTCGAGGAAGGTGGCGCGGATCTCGTTCGATTTCATTCGAGAATTCTACTGCACTGCGGCGAAAAGCCCCGGGCGCGGCGGCCGGCCGCCCCGGGTAAACCCCGCTCTACGCGTTGATCCTGCCGTACTTGAGCAGCCGGGCGCGCACCGCCCCCATCGTGCGCTCGTGCGCCGCCGCGAGCTCCTGCAGCGCGCGGCCGGCGTCGAACGCGGCGAGGAGCCTGCGGTCCTCGTCCTCGGACCACGGCTCCCCGGTCTTTGCCGGCATCTGCGCCTTGCGCCGCTCGAAGCGCTCGATGCGCTCCAGCGCGCTCGCGGCCTCGTACAGCGCGCGAACGACCTGCGGCTGCTGGTAGGCGCTCTCCGCCGGGAACACTTCCCCCGAGTGGGGATCGACCCCGTTGGCAAGCGAGCGCACCACTGCGAGTGCCTGTGCTGAATCCATGCTCTCACCTCCTCTCCACGCACGTTGCGTGAGCAATGAACGCCTTTCGTGGAGAGCGGGATGACTGCCCGCGATGAAAAAGGACTCGCCGATAAGCTAGCCGTCCTCCGACATGTGCAACGCGCGCTTGATGAGCTCGTAGGAAAAGCCGCGCCCCTG
>DASPMF010000161.1:0-10654 GCA_035627155.1 Burkholderiales bacterium
CTCGACGTCGAGAACCTGCGCCGCCACTACGCGATCACGCTCGACCACTGGGCCGAGCGCTTCGACCGCAACTGGGAGCGCATCCGCGCCCTCGACCCCAGGCGCTTCGACGAGCGCTTCCGCCGCATCTGGCGCGTCTACCTCTATGGCTGCGCGGAGATGTTCCGCTCGCCGGTCGGCCACACGCACCTCTTCCAGATCGTCTTCTCGAAGGGCAACGTGTCGCGCTCGAGCTATCCGATGACGCGCGACTTCCTCTATGCCAGCCAGCGGCTACCCGCGGAAAAAAGAAACCCTGGCCGCGCAGCTTAGGGCCGGCCAGGGCCCCGTAGCGCTCCACAAGGAAACCTCGAACCTCTTCCGCGACCGCGTGGTGGACGGCGCGCGGCGCCGGCTCGACGTGCGCGGCTTCAACGAGGTGATCCAGGTGACCCCCTCGTGGGTCGAGGCCGAAGGGATGGTCACGTACGAGGCCCTCGTCGATGCGTGCCTGCCGCACGGCGTGATGCCGGCGGTCGTGCCGCAGCTAAAGACGATCACGCTGGGCGGCGCGGTGGCCGGCGTCGGCATCGAGGCTTCCTCGCACCGCCACGGCCTGGTGCACGACACGGTGCTCGAGCTGGACGTGCTGCTCGGCGACGGCCGCATCGTCACCGCGACGCGCGACAACGAGCACTCCCAGCTCTTCTTCGGCTTCCCGAATTCCTACGGCACGCTCGGCTACGCGCTGCGCGTCAAGGCGTCGACGGTGCCGGTTAAGGAGTACGTGCACCTGCGCCACCTCCGGTTTTCCGAAGGAAGGGCGTTCTTCGAGGCCCTGGGGCGGCTGCTCGACGCGCGCACCGAGGACTTCCTCGACGGCACGGTCTTCGGCCCCGGCGAGATGTACATCACAGCCGGCCGCTTCGCGGACGAGGCGCCCCGCACGAGCGACTACAGCTTCGAGAACATCTACTACCGCTCGATCCGCGAGAAGCAGGAAGACTGGCTCACGGTGAGGGACTACATCTGGCGCTGGGACACGGACTGGTTCTGGTGCTCGAAGAACGTGTTCGCCCAGAACCCGCTCCTCAGGCGGTTCGTGTACGGGAAGAACCGGCTCGGGTCGAAGACCTACACAAAAATCATGCGCTGGAACAGCCGCGCCGGCGTGACGAAGAAGCTGGAAAGCCTGCTCGGCCTGCATTCGGAATCGGTGATCCAGGACGTCGACATCCCGCTCTCCCGCGCGGCCGAGTTCCTCGATTTCTATGCCGGGCACATCGCGCTGTGGCCGCAGTGGGTCTGCCCGATCGGCTTCGACGCGCAGAAGTCTTCCTTCACCCTGTACCCGATGCGCCACGACTGGTACGTGAACTTCGGCTTCTGGGACGTGAAGCGCACGCGCGACGCCCATCCGCCGGGCCACTTCAACCGGCTCATCGAGCGCAAGGTCACCGAGCTGGGCGGCATCAAGTCGCTCTATTCGGACAGCTTTTTCCCGGAAGAGGAGTTCCGGAGCCTGTATGGCGGAGCGGCCTACGCCGGACTGAAGAGCACCTACGACCCGGGGAACGCCTTTCCCGGGCTCTACGAGAAGTGCGTCCTCAGAGCGTAGACCGCCCTGGCGCGCCGCCGGCGTGCGTCTTCTCGAAGCGCGTCTGGCACAGGATGCAGCGCAGCGCCGCGGGATTGGCCTTCAGCCGGCTGAAGCCGATGTCCTGGCCGCAGTCCATGCACTCGCCGTACGTCCCTTCGTCGACGCGGTTGCGCGCGGCCTCGATCTCGCGCAGCTCGGACACGTCGCGGCGTGCGTCGGCCTGGTTGAGGTCGCTGATGAGGTCGAACACCGACTGGTCGCCGGGGTCGCCCGCCGGCCCCGCGACCTCGCGGAAGGTGTCGCCGCGCACCCGCGCGAGGTCCTCGCGGATTTCCCGGATCAGCTCGCCGCGGCGCTGCTCCAGCACCTGGCGAAGCTCGCTCGTCTGTTCCTGGCTCAGCATGCCCGGTGGCGCATGCAAAGGGCATTCCCGGCGCTAGTGCTTGAAGCGCCCGCGCGGGTCGAACGGCGAGGCCTCGCGCAGGGATTCGTACAGCGCACGCTCCCGCTCCGAGAGCGTCGGCGGCACCACGATGGTCAGCGCGGCGTACAGGTCACCCGCGCCGCCCCCCGGCTTCGGCAGCCCCTTGCCGGCCAGACGCAGCTTCTGCCCGGCGCGCGAGCCGGCCGGCACCTTCATCGCCACGGTGCCCTCGAGCGTCGGGATCTCGACCTGCGCGCCGAGCGCCGCTTCCCACGGCGCGAGCGGCACCTCGATGTCGAGGTCGTGGCCGCTCGGTCGGAAGAGCGCGTGCGGCGCAAGCTCGATCTGCAGGTAGAGGTCGCCCGGCGGGCCGCCGCTCGCGCCCGGCCCGCCCTTGCCGCGCAGGCGCAGACGCTCGCCGTCGGTGGCGCCTTTCGGGATGCGCGCCTGGATCGTGCGATCGCCGATGCGCAGCTCGCGCTGCGTACCGCGCGCCGCCTCTTCCAGCGCGAGGCGCACGGTCACCGCATAGTCCTCGCCCGGGATCGGCACGCTCGTGCGCCGGGCGCCGCGCGCGCCGCGGCGCACGCCGAGCGTCTCGAAGAGCTCGGAAAGGTCGATGTCCTCGAACGACATGCCGCCGCGGCCAAAGGCGCCGTCCTTGCCGCCGAACCGGTCGAACCAGTCCGGGGGCGGGCGGAACTCCTGCCCGGCGCTGTGGCGGCCGAGGTTGTCGTAGGCGGCGCGCTTCTCCTTGTCGCGCAGGGTGTCGTAGGCTTCCGAGACTTCCTGGAACCGCTCCTTCGCGTTGGGCTCCTTGGACACGTCCGGGTGGTACTTGCGCGCGAGCCGGCGGTAGGCCTTCTTCAGCTCGTCGTCGGAGGCGCCGCGCTCGACGCCAAGGATCTTGTAGTAGTCCTTGTATCTCACAGGGTACTGACGACCGTCACGTCCGTGCCGCCGCGCGATTCCTCGACGAAGCCCAGGCGCCGCGCGAGCTCGAGCATGTCGTGGTTCGCTTCCATGATCACCCCATATAAGGCCTTGTAGCCGGCTTTTCGAGCCTCGTCCTTCAGCCGTACCAGGAGCAGTCGGCCGAGGCCCTTGCCCTGCCAGGCGTCGGCCGTGACGAGGGCGAACTCCGCCGTCTCGCCGTCGGCGTTCGGCGCGAAGCGGCCCACGGCGATGAACGCGCCGTCATGGACGGCGACGAGGGCCAGCTCGCGGTCGTAGTCGAGCTGGGTGAAGCGCGCCAGCATGCGCGGCGGAAGCTGCGGCAGGTACTGCATGAAGCGCTGGTAGCGCGAGCGCTCCGACAGGCCGTCGAAGAAGCGCTTCTCGAGCTCCGCGTCCTCCGGCCGGATCGGCCGCACGCGCACGCGGGTGCCGTCGCGCAAGGCGACCTCCTCCTCGAGCTCGGCCGGATAGGGATGGATCGCCATGTGGCCGTAGCGCGGGCTCGGCGCCACGCGCGCCGGGTCGATGGCGACGCGCGCGTCGGCGATCACCGCGCCGCCGGGATGCGCGAGCACCGGGTTCAGGTCCATCTCGCGCAGCCACGGCAGCGCGCACACCATGCGCGATACGCCGCACAGGATGGCGGCCAGCGCCTCGAGGTCGGCGGCGGGCACGTCGCGGTAGCCGGCGAGCAGCCGGTGCACGCGCGTCCTCTGCATGAGCTCGTGCGCAAGGCTCGCATTGAGCGGCGGCAGCGCGATCGCGGTATCGCGCACCGCCTCCACGGCGACGCCGCCGGCGCCGAAGGAGATCACCGGACCGAACACCGCGTCGGTCGCCACGCCGACCAGCACCTCGCGCGCGTCGCCAAAGCGCAGCATCGGCTGCACCGCCGCGCCCTCGAGCCGCGCGTCCGGCCGCAGGGCGCGCGCGTTGCGCAGCATCTCGTCGAACGCCGCGCCCACCATGTCCGCGTTCTGCAGGTTGAGCCGCACGCCGGCCACGTCGGACTTGTGCGTGATGTCGGGGGAATGGATCTTCAGCACCGCCGGAAAGCCGATCTCGCGCGCCGCCGCCACGGCCTCGTCGCGCGTGCGCGCCACCACGGTGCGCGGCACCGGCAGGCCGAACGCCGCGAGGAGCTGCTTCGCTTCGGCCTCGGTCAGCAGGGTGCGCTTCTCCGCCAGCGCTTTCTCCAGGATGGCCGCCGCCGCGGCGCGGTCCTCCACGCGCGTCTCTTCCGCCGAAGACGCGGCGGGCACTTCGTAGAGCTGCGCCTGGTTGCGCCGGTATTGCCCCAGGAAGGAGAACGCCTCGACCGCGTTCTCCGGGGTGTAGAAGTTCGGGATGCCCTGGGCTTCCAGGAACGACTTGCTCTCGCTCGGGTTGATATCGCCCAGCCAGGCGGCGAGCACCGGCTTGCGGCTCGCGCGCGCCGCCTCGGCGACCGCGTGCGCCGCCGCGCCCGGCTCGGTGACGGCGACCGGCGAATACATGGCGAGCAGCGCGTCCACGCCGGGGTCGGCGAGCGCCGCGGCCGTGGCGTCGCGGAAGCGCTCCGCCGGCGCGTCGCCGATGATGTCGATCGGGTTGCCCTTCGACCACTGCGGCGGAAGCTTGGCGTTCAGCGAAAGGACGGTTTCCTCGGAAAGCGTTGCCAGGGGCACCCCGTTCTCCGCCGCGCTGTCGGCGGCGATCACGCCGGGGCCGCCGCCGTTGGTGACGATCGCCAGGCGGTCGCCGAGCGGGAAGCGGGTGCCGGGCGAGAACGTCGCGAGCATGCGCGTCGCGGCGAAGAGCTGCGTGTACGTCCGCACGCGCACCGTGCCGGCGCGGCGCAGCGCGGCATCGAACACCGCGTCGCTCCCGACAAGCGCGCCGGTGTGGCTCGACGCCGCCCTGGAGCCGCTCGCATAGCGGCCGACCTTCAGCGCGACCACCGGCTTCACGCGCGCGGCGGCGCGCAGCGCCGACACGTAACGCCGCGCGTCGCGGATGCCCTCGACATAGAGCAGGATCGCGTCGGTCGCCTCGTCGGCGACCAGGAAGTCCAGGATCTCGCCGAAGTCGACGTCCGCGGCGCCGCCGAGCGACACCACGCTCGAGAAGCCGATCTGCGCGCTTTCGGCCCAGTCGAGGATCGCGCCGCAGATCGCGCCCGACTGCGACACGAGCGCGAGCCGTCCGGCGCGCGCGGGCGTGCGCGCGAAGGTCGCGTTCAGGCCGCTGCTGGCCCGCATGACGCCCAGGCAGTTCGGGCCGAGGATGCGGATGCCGTGGCGCTTCGCCGCCTGCAGCACTTCCTCCTGCAGCGCCATGCCCTGCGCTCCCGCCTCGCCGAACCCGCTGCTCAGGACGATGGCCGCGCGGATGCCGGCCTTGCCGGCGTCGGCGATGATCTGTGGCACGGTGCGCGCGGGGGTGGCTACGACGGCGAGCTCCGGCGTTCGCGGCAGCCGCACGAGGCTGGCGTAGGCGGGCGTACCATGTATGCGACGGTGCTTCAGGTTGACCGCGTAAAGGTCGCGCAGGCGCGAGCCGGCGATGCCGGCGGCGAGGTTGCGAAAGACGATGTCGCCCAAGGACCTTGGGCGCTCCGAGGCGCCTACGAGCGCAACGCTGGCCGGCGTGAGGAGGGGCTGGAGGTAGTGCCGCAGCACCGGGCCGAGTCTATACCGGCCCGTCGCGGGTAATTGCTACCGGGGAACTGAAGAATGTTCCGGGTCAGGCGGCGCGGCCGTACACCGCGGCGAGCTCCCACGACTGCGTCTGCGGCTCGTAGCGCAGCACGAAGCGCCGCCCGTCGATGTCCTTCACCTGGAAGTAGCGGTGCTCCGTCTCCTGCCAGCGGTCAAGGATCGCCACGACCGGGACGCGCCGCCCCCCGAGGTGCATGCAGCGGGGAAGCACTTCACCCTGTTGGCCGGGGATCGCCTGGACGCAGATTTTCATGGCGTGGATCGCAATGGATATGTACGCCATGCAGAGCAACTATCCGACCTAGTGCATTAGTCCGTCCGGGCGTCATGCGCTTGCGACGCGAGTCAGAAAACAGGGACAGACCCTATTAGCGCAGCGGACCGCTACTTGCGGATCGCGGGCACGTTCGGCTTCAGCGGCGGAATGCTTTTCTTCGCCCTGAGCCAGGTCTCGACCACGTCCCAGATCGGCTCGCCCTGCGCGCCTTCGGCGACCGGCGCCCAGCCGGCTACCTTGTACTTTCTCGAGGCATCGAGCGGCTTGCCGTTGAGGCGCAGGTCGGAGATGCGGGCGCCGATCTTCGCCGTCGGCCGGCACGCGTAGCTCATGCCGCCCACGCGCACCATGTCGCCGCCCTGCTGCAGGTACGGGTCCGGGTTGAACAGGTTGTCGCAGACGTCCTCGAGGATGCTCTTGACCTGCGCGCCGGTAAGCTCGTTCAGCGTCGCCTGCGGGTAGGTGATCGCCGTCTGGTCCATGACGTGCTCGCGCAGGATCGCCTGGCCGGGCAGCAGCGTGGTGCCCCAGCGGAAGCCGGGCGAGAAGCCGATCTCGGCACCCTTCACCTCCATCAGCGCATCGAGGATCAGCTGGTCCCAGGTGCCGTTGAAGTTGCCGCGCCGGTAGAGGAGGCCTTCGGTGACGGCAAGGCGCTCCTGGAGTTTCTTCTCGAATGGGTTTCTCGCCCGGGAAACGAGCCCCGCCATTTCCGGGTCGGCCGGAAGAAGATTCGAGAAGACCGGCAGCAGCCGGTAGCGAAAGTCCTTCACGCCGCCGGCATCGACCTGGAGGTCCAGGACGGCGAGGAACTTGCCGTTCGAGCCGGCGTTGGTGACGAGCGTCCTGCCGATGCGCAGCGGACGCGGCACGCCATCGTGGGTGTGGCCGCCGAGGATGGCGTCGATGCCGCGCACGCGAGACGCGAGCTTCACGTCCACGTCCATGCCGTTGTGGGAAAGAAGCACCACCGCCTGCGCGCCCTTGCCGCGCACCTCGTCGACGAGCTGCTGCAGGCGCGATTCCTGGATGCCGAAGGTCCAGTCGGGCACCTGGTGGCGCGGGTTGGCGATGGGCGTGTACGGGAAAGCCTGGCCGATGATGGCGAGCGCAACGCCGTTCACGCTGCGCAGCGTGTACGGCTTGAATACGGGGTCCTCGAAGTCGGTGGTCCTGACGTTCTGCGCGAGGAATTCGATCGGGCCGAGCTCCTTCTCCACCGCGTCCTTCATCCGCTCGGCGCCGTAGGTGAATTCCCAGTGCGCCGTTATCACGTCCACGCCGAGTCCCTTCTGCGCCGCGATCATGTCCGCGCCCTTCGTCCACAGCGCCGTGGCCGAGCCCTGCCAGCTGTCGCCGCCGTCGAGGAGCAGCGCATGCGGACGCGCGGCGCGAAGGCGCTTCACCAGCGTCGCGAGGTGCGCGAACCCGCCGAGCTTTCCGTAGCGCTTCGCCGCTTCGGCGAAGTTGAGGTGGGTGAAGGCGTGCGCGTGGCGCGGGTCGCTGATCCTGAAATGCCGGAGGAAATCCTCCCCGACGAGGTGCGGCGGGCGGCCCGCGGCCTCACCGACGCCGAGGTTGACGCCCGGCTCTCGGAAGTGCACGGGCAGGAGCTGCGCGTGGGTGTCCGTGAGGTGCAGGAGCGAGACGTTGCCGAACGCCGGCACGTCGTAGAGCTCCGATGCGGCCTGCGCGCCGGATTGTCCCGGCCGCAGGGTGGCTCCGGCGGCCGCAGCGCAGGCGAGAAGGCGGAGAAACTCCCTGCGCTGCAAGGCGGCCTTACTGGTTGACCGGGGAAGCCGGGTCCAGCAGGAGCGCGACGAGGTCCTTGATCTGCTGCTCGGTGAGCGTCTTGGAGTGCCCGAGGCGCGGCATCTGCGAGCACAGGTTGTACGCCTTGGCGTTCCAGATCTTTCCGTAGGCGTAGCGCTGCATCTCGGGGGTGCTGCCGCGCAGCTTGCCGAAGCCGCGCAGGCTCGGCCCGATGGTGCCGAAGGAAGTGGTCTTGGGCGAGAGCTCGTGGCAGTTGTAGCAGCTGCCGCCGGCCGCCTCGCCCGGCTTGTCGCTCCACATGGCGCCGCGCCCGCTCTGGGCGATCTTCTCGCCCGCCTTCCAGTCGCCGATCAGGCTGCCGGAGGGAAAGGGGATCGCGGCAAGCAGCTTCGCCTCCAGGGCGCGCGCCTGCTCGGCCGGGGGATTGTCGGCGTGCACGTTGCACAGCCGCTGCACTTCGTCGAGCTCGACGCGTTCCATCTTCGCCTGCCCGCGCTCGTGGAAGTCGCGCTTGAGCACCGCGGTGACTTCGTCGAGGTCGCGCTCGGAGAGCTTCGGCCGCTCGCCCACGGGGAGCGGCGCGGCGCAGGAGACGAGCAGGGCGGCGGCGGCGAGCGGAAGGATGCGTTTCATCGGCGTCTCCTCAGCGCTTCGTGCCCGGGCCGTTGTAGGCAGCACCCTGGCCGGTCGCGGTCAGGAAGAGGTTGAGCGCGATGGTGGCCTCGGAGCCGAAGTTCGGCTCCGGCATGCGCATCTGCCGGTAGCAGTCGTTGATGCGCCACTGCATGGTCTTCAACTGGCTGTTCGAGACGCGGTAGGCGGGCCAGGTCGCGACGATCGGCCGCGCATCCTCGGGCCGGTCCAGCACCGGCAGCTCGGACATCCGGATGCGCTTGTTCTCCTGCCCGTGGCAGGAGGTGCACGAGAAGTCCCATGCGCCCGCGCGGTGGTAGAAGAGCTTCTGCCCGAGCGCGAACGCGGCGCGCTCCTTCGGGTGCTCGGTGCCGGGGGTCATCCGCACGCCGCGCGAATGGCCGGCGACATACGCCGTCAGGTACTCCATCTCGGAGGGATTGTCGGCGTTGCCGAACAGGCGCTTCGACGCCTCGGCTAGGCTGCGCCCCTGCAGCGCGACCATGCAGTGCAGGATGCGCGTCTCCGCGTCCATGACGCGGTCGGCGTCGGCGAAGTAGCGCGGCAGCGCGGCGTAGGCGCCCTGCAGGACGCCGGGACCCTTGCCCAGGTCGCACTTCTCGAGGGAGACATTCCTCGGCCCCTGCGGCTTCCTCCAGAGCGCCTCGCCTTCCATCTCGAACAGTTCGACCGGCGAGCCTTCGGCGGTCATCTGCTGGTACTTCTCGAACTGCGACTGGGCGGCGGCGGGGCCGGCGAGCGCGACGGCCGCGAGGAGGGCGACGGCGCGCATCACGCGACCGCCGCCTCGGTCTTGTTGGTGTCGCCCTTGTTGTCGAGCCAGCTCACCTCGATCTTGTCGCCCTTCGCCCCGCCGGCGAGGCGGAACGAGAACACGGGGTTGCGCGACACGGCCTGGCTGATCTCGCCCTCGATCACCGTCTTGCCGTTGACCTTCACCGTGACGTTCTGGATGAAGTGCGGCTGGCCTTTCGTCTGCTGCTCGGTGGACATCGGGTGCGTCATCAGCACGCGCACGTCGGTGAAGCCGTTGCCGAGCGTCGCCCTCATTTTCATCGGTCCCGCCATCTCAGCCTCCGCACCCGCCAATGGTTACCTTGATTTCCTTGGTCGCCACGTAGTGGCGGCCGCCGGCGCTCGCGACGACGCGGACCTCGGAGGTCTCGCCCATCTTCGCGTTCACCTTGAGGAAGGGCAGGGCGCCCTCCCTGAAGTCGAACCGCCCGACGAGCGGGTAGGGGTTCTTGTCGACCAGCACCGCGATCGAGGTCGTGTTCGGGATGCGGCTGGTGATCTCGATCGGCACCACCGCGCCGTTCTCGGCGATCTGCGGCGCCTCGATGACGATGTCGCCGCTCGGCTGCGGGCTCGCCGCGCCGAGGTTCTTCAGCGCGTCGCCGGCGTTCTTCGCCGAGAACGCGTCCTTGTTCCATGTGGCGGCCCACGCCGCGATGGGGTTCAGCACCCCCGCGGCGAGCAGCGCGAGCAGCTTCCTTCGTACGCCGTTCATATGCCTGAAACCTCCAGTGAGGTGCGCATCCTAATGCCTCATGGGCCTTAGCGCACGCGAATATGCTTATGTCCGATCACGATTGTTGCCACGGAAGGCCGTCGTGCCGCCACCCTGCCAGCGTATTGCGGTGATGTTGCGCGTCGAGCGGGCCCTCGAAGCCGTGGACGACGTTGTAGACCCGCGAAAACCCGGCCTGCTCGAGCGCGCGCCCGGCCGCCTCCGAGCGGTTGCCGTTGCGGCAGATGAGCACTACCGTGCGCTCGCGCCCGCCGGCCAGGCGGGCGACCTGCGAAACAAACTCCGGGTTGACGGCCCATTCCGGCCCGTCCTGCCAGGCGACGTGCTCGGCGCCGACCGGATGGCCGACGAAGAGGTACTCCGTTTCGCTGCGGCAGTCGACGAAGAGGGCGTCCGGGTGTGCGCGCAGGAGCTCGTAGGCCTGCTTCGGCTCGATGTGCTCCATGGCTAGGCGTGCGCCGCCTGCGCGGCGAGGCGTTCCTTCGCGACGGCGACGAAGTTCGCCACCCGCTTCGAGTAGAACTTCTGCTTCGAATACACGACCGAGAGGTTGCGCAGCAGTCGCGGCGCGAGCGGGATGCTGACGAGCAGCCCGAGCTGCGTCTCCTTCGCCACCGTGGCGCGCGACATGACGGCGAAGCCGCGGCCGGTGGCGACCAGGCCCTTGAGCGCCTCGGGGCTGCCGAGCTCCATCGCCGGCTGCAGGAAGTCGGGGGCGATGCCGAGCTTCTGCAGGTAGCTGTCGGTCACCTCGCGCGTC
>DASPMF010000162.1:0-2653 GCA_035627155.1 Burkholderiales bacterium
CGGCGATGCGCACGTTGGGTACGGAAAATCTTTTCTCGGCGTCGAAAGGCGCGAAGGCGTCGCGGATGCGCAGCCCCGACAGCTCGATCGAGCCCAGGCCGCGCCATTCGAAGAACTCGCGCAGCTCGTAGACCTGCACGACCGGTTGCAGCGCGGCGGCATTTCCCGCCGCTTGGACGAACCGGGCGTACTGGTTCTCCACCTCCGCGCGCCCCTGGGCGAGCTGCAGGAGCACCATCCAGATCGACTGCAGCACATCGAGCGGCTCGAAGCCCGAGACGACCAGCGGCTTGCCGTAGCGCCGGGCAATGAACTCGTACGGCGCGGTGCCGATCACCATGGATACGTGGCCCGGGCCGAGGAAGCCGTCGACCTGCTGGTCCGGACTGTCGAGGATCGCCTTGATCGTCGGCACGATCGTGATGTGGTTGCAGAAGACGGAGAAATTTCGCACCCCGTCGCGCTGCGCCTCGAGGACGGTGAGGGCGGTCGAGGGGATGGTCGTCTCGAACCCCAGCGCGAAAAAGACCACCTCGCGCCCCGGATTCGCCCGCGCAAGCGCCAAGGCATCGCTCGGCGAGTACACGATGCGCACGTCCGCCCCGCCGGCCTTCGCCTGCGCGAGGCTCTTCTTCGATCCTGGAACGCGGATCGCGTCGCCGAACGTCGCCAGGATGACCTCCGGTCGCTCGGCGATCGCCACGCAGTCGTCGATGCGCCCCATGGGCAGCACGCAAACGGGGCAGCCGGGGCCGTGCAGCAGCTCCAGCGCCTTCGGCAGCAGCCCTTCGATCCCGTAGCGGAAGATCGCATGCGTATGGCCGCCGCAGACTTCCATGATGCGCAGGGGCCGCGTCCTTCCGGCGTGCAGCGAATCGGCAAGCCGCTCGATGCGCGCGGCGAGGGCGAGCGCCTTGTCGCGATCGCGGAACTCGTCAACGTACTTCATTGCCGAGCAGGGAGTGCGCCAGGTCCCACAGGATGTGATAGGCCACCACGTGGCTTTCCTGGATGCGGTGGATGGACTGGCTCGGCACGACGAGGCAATGCTCGACGAGGCCCGAGGTCCGCATTCGTCCGCCGTCGCCGCCGGAGAGCCCGACGGTGGCGATGCCCATCTCGCGCGCCTTGGCGAACGCGGCGATCAGGTTGCGGGAGTTGCCGCTGGTCGAGATGCCGATCAGCGCGTCGCCTCTGCGGCCGTGCGCGATCAGCTGGCGGACGAACGCGTGCTCGAAGCCGACGTCATTGCCCACGGCGGAAAGCATCGCAACGTCGGCGGACAGGTTGATCGCCGGCAGCGCCCGCCGCCCGGTCGTTACCGGGTGCTGGAACTCGACCGCCACGTGCGCCGCGTCGCAGCTCGAGCCGCCGTTGCCCATGACGAACAGCCGGCCGCCGCCGCGGTAGCTGTCCGCGATCGCGCGGGCAGCGGCGAGGAGGGCCGGTGCGTGGTCGGCGAAGAAGCGCTCGTTCGTTTCCCGCGACTCGCGCGCCTTCGCCGAAACCGAATGCAGCAAGGCGGCGTCGCGCTGCGCCGGTTCGCCCGCCCCCTGGAGGAACGGGTACAGCGTCTCCAGGTTCTTCTCCGTCATAGCGCTTCGCCGAGCTCCTTCAGGATGCGCAGCGTCTCGGCCGCCTGCTGCTCGTCCAGGCGCGCCATCGCGAAGCCGACATGGATCAGCACCCAGTCGCCGACCCGGGCGTCCGGAGTGCAGGCGAGGTTCACCTGGCGCTGTACGCCGGCCACGTCGGCCAGCGCCAGCTTCTTCCGCGCGTCCTCGATGCGCACGATCCTCCCGGGTATCCCGAGGCACATGGCTAGGGCTTCTCCATCAGCCTCGCGGCCGCGACGGCCGCCTGCCCGAGCGCGAGCCCGCCGTCGTGCGCAGGAACGCGCGCGTGGCGCAGCACGCGAAAGCCCGCTTCCTCCAGGCGGCGCTGCGTCTCGCCCAGGAGCAAGCGGTTCTGGAAGCAGCCGCCCGTGAGCGCCACCGTGTCGAATCCGCCCAGCTTGCGCGCCATGGCGACCAGCGCACGGGCCAGGCCCTTGTGGAAGCGCGCCGACATCACGCCGGGCGCCGTGCCGAGGATGAGGTCGCCGAGCACCGCCCGCCAGAGCATCAGCGGTTCGAGGTAAGGCAGGCCGGATCCGGGCAGGCGGGGAATGGACATCGGGTAGGCAAGCGTATCGTCTTCCTCGGCGAGCGCCCTCGCGTCGGCGAGGGCTTCCAGCCGCTGCGGCGCCTCGCCTTCGTAGGCCTGCCGCTCGCGACAGATTCCCACGGCCGCCGCCATCGCATCGAAGAGCCTGCCGCACGAGGAGGCCTTGGGCGCGTTGATGCCCTGGCGCAACATGGCGTCGAGAAGCGCGCGCGGCTTCGCCTCGAGGTAGCGATAGAGCTCCAGGGCGGAGAAGTTCAGTGCGAACTCCGCCCAGCCCATCTCCGCCATGAGGTGCGCATAGAGATTGCGCCAGGGCTCGCGCGATGCCTTGTCGCCACCCAGCATCGCGACGGGCTTGAACGTCCCGAGGCGCTCCGCCTGGCGGTAGTCGGCGAGGAGAAACTCGCCGCCCCAGATCGTGCCGTCCTCGCCCCATCCCAGGCCGTCGAGCACGATGCCGAGAACCGGCGGTGCATCCAGGCGCCGG
>DASPMF010000163.1:0-43835 GCA_035627155.1 Burkholderiales bacterium
GCCGATCGCGTCGGCGAGCTGCGGCAGGATGATCCCGGCCATCAGGCCCCAGCGCGTCTCGGCGATCGAGAACATCGCGTTGTCCGCCGCGATCACCACGTCGCACGCCGCGACGATGCCCGTCCCGCCGCCGAAGCAGCCGCCCTGCACCAGCGCCACGGTGGGGACCGGCAGCTCGTTCAGCCGCTTCACCGCCATGCCCGTGTCGCGCGACGCCTTCTCGTTGTCCTCCTGCGACTGCCCCGCGACCGAGCGGATCCACTTCAGGTCCGCTCCGGCCTGGAAGTGCCTGCCGTTCCCCTTCAGAAGGACGACCCGGATGTCCTTTCGTCGCTCAAGATCGCCCAAACCGAGAAGCAATCCGGAAATCAGCTTGCCGTCGTAGGCGTTGTTGACTTCGGGGCGATTGAGGGTGACGGTCGCGACGCCGCGGGAATCGACGGAACAAAGAACCGGTTCGCTCATGCCTGGTCGAGCTCGAAGGCCTTGTGGAGCACGCGCACCGCGAGCTCCATGTACTTCTCGTCCACCACGACGGTGATCTTGATCTCGGAGGTGGAGATCATCTGGATGTTGATGCCTTCCTCGGCGAGGGTGCGGAACATCTGCGCGGCGATGCCGGCGTGCGAGCGCATGCCCATGCCGACGATCGAGACCTTCGCGATGCGCTGGTCGCCGGTGACATCCCTGCACCGGATGTGCGGCTGCACCTGGTCCTTCAGGATCTTGATCGCCTTCGGGTAGTCGTTGCGGCTCACCGTGAAGGTCATGTCGGTCTGGCCGTCGTGGCCGATGTTCTGCACGATCACGTCGACGTCGATGTGCGCGTCGGCGATGGGACCGAGGATCGCGTAGGCGATTCCCGGGCGGTCGGGCACGTCGTGCACCGTGATCTTGGCCTCGTCGCGCGCGAACGCGACGCCGGAAATGACTGCCTTCTCCATCGCCATGTGCGGGTCTTCCTCGAAAGTGATGAGCGTGCCGGCCTGCCCTTCCTCGACGACGGGGATCATCGGGTCGGTGAGGCTCGAGAGCACGCGCGTGGGCACGCGGTACTTGCCGGCGAACTCGACCGAGCGGATCTGCAGCACCTTGGAGCCGGCGCCGGCCATCTCGAGCATCTCCTCGAAGGTGATGGTGCGCAGGCGCCGCGCCTCGGGCACGAGCCGCGGATCGGTGGTGTAGACGCCGTCGACGTCGGTGTAGATCTGGCACTCGTCTGCCTTCAGCGCCGCCGCGAGCGCCACCGCCGAGGTATCCGAGCCGCCGCGCCCGAGCGTCGTGAGGTTGCCCTGCGCGTCGATGCCCTGGAACCCGGCGACGACGACGACGCAGCCGTCCTTCAAGTCCTTGCGGATCTTCGCGTCGTCGATCCGGATGATGCGGCTCTTCGTGAAAGCGGAATCGGTCAGCACCTGGACCTGCCAGCCGGTGTAGCTCCTCGCCTTGACGCCGACGTCCATCAGCGCCATCGAGAGCAGGCCGATCGTCACCTGCTCGCCGGTGGAGGCGACGACGTCGAGCTCGCGCGGATCCGGCTGCGCCTGCAGGTCCTTCGCGAGCGCAATCAGGCGGTTGGTTTCGCCGGCCATCGCGGAGGGCACCACCACCACGTCGTGCCCCGCGGCCTTCCACTTGGCGACGCGGCGCGCGACGTTGCGGATGCGCTCGGTCGAGCCGACGGAGGTGCCGCCGAATTTCTGGACGATCAGGGCCATGCGGGTGGAAGAGGCAACCCTCGGAAAAGGCGGAATTCTACCGGGTTGGGTCCGTCTCTTGCTCCGTGGAAATCCGTTCTGAAGAGGAGACCCTTGTGAAAGCGCTCTGCTACCACGGCAAGCACGACATCCGCTACGAGACCGTGCCCGACCCTCGCATCGAGCACCCGCGCGACGCCATCGTCAAGGTGTCCACCTGCGCCATCTGCGGCTCGGACCTGCACCTCTACGACGGATTCGTCCCCGGCATGATGCGCGGCGACGTCCTCGGGCACGAGTTCATGGGCGAGGTGGTGGAGCTCGGGCCGGAGTCGCGCGAGCGCGGCCGGCTCAAGGTGGGCGACCGCGTCGTCGTGCCCTTCACCATCATCTGCGGCGAGTGCGACCAGTGCCGGCGCGGCAACTTCTCGGTCTGCGAGCGCACCAACCGCAACAAGTCCATGGCCGACAAGATGTTCGGCCATTCCACCGCCGGCCTCTTCGGCTACACGCACCTCACCGGGGGCTATGCGGGCGGGCAGGCGGAGCTCGTGCGCGTGCCGTTCGCCGACGTCGGCTCGGTGAAGATTCCCGACGGCCTCGACGACAACAAGGTGCTGTTCCTCGGCGACATCTTCCCCACCGGCTGGCAGGCCGCGGTGGCCTGCGAGATCGAGCCCACCGACACCGTCGCAGTATGGGGCGCGGGCCCGGTCGGCCAGTTCGTGGTGCGCAGCGCGATCCTGCTCGGCGCCAGGCAGGTGATCGTCATCGACCGCGTTCCGGAGCGCCTGGCGATGGCGCAGGCCGCCGGCGCGATCCCGGTCAACTTCCAGCACGAGGCGGTGATCGACCGGCTGAACGAGCTCACGCGCGGCAAGGGTCCGGAGAAATGCATCGACGCCGTCGGCCTCGAGGCGCACGCGACGCACTCCTTCGACTCGATCATCGACCGGGCGAAGCAGGCGGTGATGCTCGCTTCCGACCGCATCCACGTGCTGCGCGAGATGATCTACGCCTGCCGGCCCGCCGGCATCGTCTCCATGCCCGGCGTGTACGGCGGCCTGGTCGACAAGTTCCCGCTCGGCGCGCTGATGCAGAAGGGCCTGACGCTGCGCACCGGGCAGACGCACGTCAACCGCTGGACCGACGACCTCCTGCGCCGCATCCAGGAGAACCAGATCGACCCTTCCTTCGTCGTGACCCACGAGACGTCGCTCGAGGAAGGGCCCGGCATGTACAAGACCTTCCGCGACAAGCACGACGGCTGCATCAAGGTCGTGCTGCATCCATAAGGAGAAGCGCCGCATGCAGATTTCCGACCACACCCGCTTCCGCGCCGCCGAGCGCACCGCGCGCCGGCTCGGCTGGTTCAGCCTGGCGCTGGGCCTCGCCGAGATCCTGTTCGCGCGCCACGTGGCGCGCGCCGCGGGCCTGCAGGGCTGGGAGAACCTGGTGCGCGCCTGCGGTGCGCGCGAGATCGCGACCGGCGCCGGCATCCTGCTCTCGGAGGAAAACAAGCAGGCGCCGTGGGTCTGGGCGCGGGTCGCGGGCGACGTGCTGGACGTCGCCACCGTCGCCTCGCGCATCAGCAAGGACAACCCGAACGCCCTCAACGCCGTGGGCGCGCTCGTCGCGCTCGCGCCGGTCGGATTCGTGGACCTGAAGACGGCGCGCGTGCTGTCCGAAGAGAAGTCCACCGCGCAGCCCGCTCGCGACTACACCACGCGCAGCGGCTTCCCGCGCGGCGTGAACGAGTCGCGCGGCGCCGCCGCCGACGTGGCGCGCGACGCGGCGAAGTGGCTGTCGCGACCCGGCACGGACGTGCTGCCTACTTCCAGGGTCCGCGCAGTGACGACACCGCAGCCTGGAGCGCCTCGGGCGTAGCGGCCGCCGCGGGCAGCGGCTCGCCGACGGCGAGCCGCACGCGCGGAAACAGGCGGTTCGCATGGCGCAGCCGGTGCCGGTTGCGCGTGAAGAGGCTGCGCCACAGGCCGGAAAGCGCCATCGGCACCACCGGCACGGGGTTGCGCGCGAGGATCCTCGTGATCCCGGGCCGGAACATGTCGATCTCGCCGTCGCCCGTCAGCTTGCCCTCCGGGAAGAGGCCGACCACCTCGCCCGCCTCCAGCTCCTTCGCGATCGCCTCCCAGGCGCGCTCGAGCATCTGCGGGTCTTCCTTCGACCCGGCGATCGGGATGGCCCGGATGGTGCGAAAGAAGAACGAGAGGAGCGGCATGCGGAAGATCCTGTAGTACATCACCCAGCGAATCGGCCGCCGGCACGCCGCGGAAATGACCAGCGCGTCCACGTAGGAGACGTGGTTGCAGACCACGATGGCCGGCCCGGTTTCCGGGATGCGGTCGAGGTCGCGCTTCTCGAGGCGATACACGGAGTGGATCAGCATCCACACCATGAACCGCATCAGGAACTCGGGCACCAGCGTGTAGATGAAGAGCGCGACCGCCGCGTTCATCAGCGCCGTGACGACGAACACCTGCGGGATCGAGAGCCCCGCGGAGAGCAGCGCGATGGCGAGACCCGCCGCGGCCACCATGAACACCGCGTTGAGGATGTTGTTCGCCGCGATGATGCGCGAGCGGTGCGCCCGCTCGCTGCGGATCTGGATCAGCGCGTACAGCGGCACGATGTAGAACCCGCCGAACAGCCCGAGGCCGCAGAGGTCGAGGAGGACGCGCCAGGTTTCCGGCTGCGGCGCGGAGGTCGAAAGCCCGAGGTCGAGGCCGAACAGCGTCAGGCCGATGGAGCCGAAGGGCACGAGGCCGAGCTCCACCTTGTGCCCGGAGAGCCGCTCGCACAGCAGCGAGCCGATGCCGATGCCGATCGAGAAGGTGACGAGCAGCAGCGTGACGACGGCCTCGCTGCCGTGCAGGACGTTCTTCGCCAGGTTCGGGAACTGCGTGACCAGCATCGAGCCGTAGAACCAGAACCACGAGATGCCGAGCACCGAGAGGAACACGGTGCGGTCGTGCCGCGCGAAGGCGAGGTTGCGCCACGTGGAGGTGACCGGGTTCCAGTCGATCTTCAGGCCCGGGTCGGCGGCCGGCGCAAGGGGAATGAAGCGCGAGAGGACGATGCCGAGCGCGGACAGCGAAAGCGCGAGCACGCAGACGCCCGCGACGCCCCATCCCTCGCGCGTCACCATCCACCCGCCCAGCATCATCCCGGCGAGGATCGCCACCGAGGTGCCCATCTCCACCAGGCCGTTGCCGCCGACGAGCTCGCGCTCCTCGAGGTGCTGCGGGAGGATGGCGTACTTCACCGGCCCGAAGAGCGCCGACTGCACCCCGCCGAGGAAGAGCGCCGTCAGCAGGAGCGCGAGGTTCTGCATGAGCAGGCCCAGCGCCCCCACCGCCATGCACGCCAGCTCGATCGCCACCGTCACCGTGATGAGGCGCGACTTCTCGTACTTGTCCGCGATCTGGCCGGCGGTCGCCGAGAAGAGGAAGAACGGCAGCACGAAGAGCGCCTGCGCCACGTTCTGCAGCGTGTCCGACGACATGGTCGTGTAGCGCGCCGTCTGGTAGGCGAGCAGGATCACGAGCGCCTGCTTGAAGACGTTGTCGTTCATCGCGCCCAGGAACTGCACGCCGAAGAACGGCCCGAACCGCCTCTCCCCCAGGAGCGCGAACTGGCTTCTTTCCCCCATTTGGAAGATATTAGCGCCTCCATGAAAAACGACCTTTGCGCGGCCTCCGCCGCCGAGCTTCTCGACGCCTACCGCACCCGCTCGCTTTCACCCGTGGAGGTCGCGAAGGCCATCGCCCGACGGATGCAGGACCTCAATCCGCTCCTCAACGCCTTCAACCTCGTGAACCCGGACCTGGAGAAGGCGGCGAAGGAGTCGGAGGCGCGCTGGCAGCGCGGCGAGCCGCGCGGGCTGCTGGACGGCGTGCCGGTCTCGGTGAAGGACATCCTGCTGACGAAGGGGTGGCCGACGCTGCGCGGCTCCAGGACGGTGGACCCGAAGGGGCCGTGGAACGACGACGCGCCGGTGGTGGCGCGCCTTCGCGAGCACGGCGCGCTCTTCCTCGGCAAGACCACCACGCCCGAGTTCGGCTGGAAGGGCGTCACGGACAGCCCGCTCACCGGCATCACGAGGAATCCCTGGAACCCGGACAAGACCCCGGGCGGCTCCTCGGGCGGCGCGGCGGCGGCGCTCGCCGCCGGGATGGGCCCGCTCGCCCTGGGCACCGACGGCGGCGGATCGATCCGCATTCCGTGCTCGTTCACCGGCCTGTTCGGCCTGAAGCCCTCCTTCGGGCGCGTTCCGGCGTGGCCGCTCTCGCCGTTCGGCACGGTGGCGCACGTCGGGCCGATGACGCGCACGGTCACCGACGCGGCGCTCATGCTGAACGTGCTCTCGCAACCGGACGCGCGCGACTGGCACGCGCTTCCCTACGATCCGCGCGACTACCGCATGGCGCTCGAGCACGGCGTGGCGGGCCTGCGCATCGCCTACTCGCCCGACCTGGGGTACGCAAAAGTCGACGAAGAGGTGAACGAGCTGGTGAAGAAGGCCGTGCGGGTCTTCGAGGAGCTCGGCGCGAAGGTCGAGGAGAAGAATCCCGGGTTCGAGAATCCCGACGCGGTCTTCCGCGCGCACTGGTTCTCCGGTGCCGCGTTCCTGCTAAGGAGCGTGCCCGAGGAGAAGAAGAAGCTGGTCGACCCGGGGCTGCTGGAAGTCGGCGCCTATGGCGAGAAGATCACCGCCTCCGAGCTCCTCGATGCGCAGATGAAGCGCGGCGCGCTCGGCACGCACATGAACCTCTTCCACCGCGACTACGACCTGCTGGTGACGCCGACACTCTCCATTGCGGCCTTCGACGCCGGCGAGGAGTATCCCGGCTCGAAGCACGGCTCGCGCTGGACCGACTGGACGCCCTTCACCTACCCGTTCAACCTCACGCAGCAGCCCGCGGCGTCCGTGCCGTGCGGGGTCACGAAGGCCGGCCTGCCGGTCGGCCTGCACGTCGTCGGACCCAAGTACGCCGACGCCCTGGTGCTGCGCGCCTGCCGCGCCTTCGAAGCGGCGCGGCCTTTCGCTGCCCCCGATATCGCCCGCCTGCGCCGCGCATGATCGAGCCGGCGCTCGCCTGGCAGGTCGCGCTGATGGGCGTGGAGGCGGCGATCGCCGCCGCGCTGCTGCTCTTCGTCTTCTCCCTGCGCGGCGCCGTGGGATTCGCGCCGCTCTACACGAGCGTCGGAGTCCTGTACTACCTCGCCACGCTGCTGGCGGGCTCCACCTTCGTGCGCATCACGGCGGACCTGCTCGTCAGCCCGGGCTCCGTGGCGCTCTTTCCCGCGGCGCTCTTCGCCGTGCTCCTGGTGTACATCAAGGAGGACGCCAGGGAAGCGCGCAACATGATCTACGGACTGCTCGCCGCGAACGTGCTCGCCGCGCTGCTCGGCATCGTGGTGAGCCGCCACCTCTCGCCGGGCCCGCATACGCTGAACCCGTACGACCTGCCGGCGGCGCTCTTCGTGCAGTCGCCGCGGCTCTTCCTCTTCGGGCTGCTCGCCCTCTTCGCCGACGCGATCCTGATCATCCTCGTCTACGAGGCATTCGCACGACGCGTGCGCTCCCTCTTCTTCCGGGCCTGGGCCTCACTCGCCGTCGTGCTCGCCTTCGACACGGTGGTCTTCGTGACCGGCGGGTTCGTCGAGAACCCGGCCTACGGCACCCTCCTCCTGTCGGCCATGCTCGGCAAGGTGTCCGCGGCCGGCATCTACGCCGCCGCGCTCGCGCTGTACCTGAAGCGCGCCGAGACGAAGCACGTCGCGCCGGGCCTGAAGGACCTCTTCCAGGTGCTCACCTACCGGCAGAAATACGAGGCGCTGCAGGCGCAGGCCTCGCGCGACCCGCTCACCGGCGTGCGCAACCGCGGGCACTTCGACGAGCAGCTTCGCACGCTGGTGGACGCGGGGGAGCCCGGGACGCCCACCACGGTGATGATGGTCGACGTCGACCACTTCAAGCGCATCAACGACAGCCACGGGCACGCGGAAGGCGACCGGGCCCTGCGCGTGATCGCGCAGGCGCTCGCCGCGTCGCTACGCTCGACGGATCACGTATGCCGCTACGGCGGCGAGGAGTTCGGCATCCTGCTCCCCGGCACGCCGCTCGCGGCCGCCGAGGCGCTCGCGGCGCGGATCCGGGAAGAAGTTCCGGCGGCATGCGCGCGGGCCGGAGTCTGCGAAGGCATGCGGATCACGGTGACCATCGGCCTCGCCGCCTGCCCGTCCGACGGGCGGGAGAGCGACGCGGTCCTGCGCGCGGCCGATCGCCGCCTCTATCGCGGCAAGGCGGCAGGCCGCGACCGCGTCATCGCCGCGTGAGCCTTAAAGGCACTTGATATTCTCGGTGTAGCCGCGCTTGCGCGCCGCGCTCACGCAGTCGTAGAAAAGCTCGTACGTCTCGTCGCTCGGCTTGGGCACGGGCATGCCCTCGGCCGGCAGCAGGCGGAATTTCCACCCCTTCTCGCTCTTCACGTAAATGATCTCGCACAGCCGCGTCATCCCGGCTCCTTTCACCTGACGGACAACCTTTATACAGGCTGGCGAGGGTGCGCGGACGCCTTCGCGCCCGAATGAGCCGAACGGACGCAAATCGATGATTTCGCTACGCGCGCGGTCCGCCGATCGCGACGTCGCCGGGCTTGCTATCCGAGCATCGTGAGCTCCAGCGCCCACGTCGCAACCACCTTGTCTTCGTCGAGCAGCGCGCCGCGCGCGGCGTAGGTTTTGTCCGTCAGCTGCTGCAGGGACTCGAAGCCGCGGTAGCGCCCCGTGGGACTCGCGTAGAACGAAAGGATCGCGTCGCCCGACAGGACGAAGCGTCCGCGCAGGGCGCCGATCGCGGGGTTCGTCGAGGTCCAGTGCGTGGAGCGCGCGCCCGGGGCGAAGGGCTCGATCTCGTAGCGGTTGTGCGTGACGCGCGCGGGGTCGCCGCGCAGGCGCAGCGCCGCCGCGAAGCGCCACTTGCCCGGCTCGTGCCGCACCGTCGTGTCGCCCGCCGCGGCAAACCGGGCCCCGGCGGCGTCGGTGTACTCGCCCTCGGCGCGCCACGTCCCTTCCCGGAAAAGGAAGGTGTGCGCTATCCGTGGATCTCCACCGAATCGCGGGGCGCCTGGTCGCGCCGGTCCTTCTCGTAGTCGCGGATGACCGAGGCGATGCGCAGGCGGTACGAGGCGAAGATGTGCTCGCGGCCGTGCTTCTGCACCGCGCGGTGCTTCTGCAGGTTGCGCCACTTGCGCACCGCTTCCTCGTCGCGCCAGAACTGGAGCGAGATGAACTTGCCGGGGGTGGTGATGCTCTCGAAGCGCTCGAGGCTGATGAAGCCGTCGGCCTGCGCGAGGTCGGCCTTCAGCGTCTCGACCAGCCGCATGTACTCCGGGAACCGGCCTTCGACCGGCGTGAATTCGAAGATGACGGCGATCACGATCTCCCTCCGTGGATCGGCGTCACTATACTTCAACGATGGAAAAGACCTGCGTGGTGGTCGGCGCGGGCGATGCGACCGGCGGCGCGATCGCCCGGCGCTTCGCGCGCGAAGGGTACGTGGCGTGCGTGGCGCGCCGGTCTGCGGACAAGCTCCTTCCCCTGAAGGAGAGGATCGAGAAGGACGGCGGGAA
The DNA here is from genome assembly GCA_035627155.1 of Burkholderiales bacterium. Classification (GTDB taxonomy): domain Bacteria; phylum Pseudomonadota; class Gammaproteobacteria; order Burkholderiales; family SG8-39; genus SCGC-AG-212-J23. Next base: position 9,353 of record DASPMF010000163.1, read on the forward strand.
AGCGATTCCCTTCGGCCTGGACGCGAGGCGCGAGGAGCAGGTGGTGGAGCTCTTCGCCCGCGTCGAGCGCGAGGTCGGTCCGGTCGAGGTGGCGGTATTCAACGTCGGCGGCAACATCCGCTTTCCGATCGTCGAAACGACCTGGCAGAAGTACTTCAAGTCCTGGGAGCAGTGCGCCGGCGCCGGCTTCCTGATCGGGCGCGAGGCGGCGCGCGTGATGCTGCCGCGCCGCCGGGGGACCATCCTCTTCACCGGCGCCACCGCCAGCCTGCGCGGCGGCGCCGGGTTCGCCGCTTTCGCCGGCGGCAAGCACGCCCTGCGCGCGCTTTCGCAGAGCATGGCGCGCGAGCTCGGACCGCAGGGCATCCACGTCGCGCACGTCGTGGTCGACGGGATGATCGACACCGAGTTCACGGCGCAGCGCGTGGACGACGCCGAGGCGAGGCGCCGCGGGCAGGCCATCCTCCATCCGGACCATATCGCCGAGAACTACTGGCACCTGCACTCGCAGCCACGCAGCGCATGGACCCACGAGCTGGACCTGCGTCCCTGGGTGGAACGCTGGTAGGCGCGGCGCTAGAGTCGCCGGCGTGCGCCCCAAAGCCCTGCGCCTCGTCGGCCGGATCTTCGCCACCGGACTCCTGACGCTCCTGCCGCTCGTCCTGACGGTGTACTTCGTCGTCTGGATGCTCACGGTGCTGGAGAAGTTCTTCGGCAAGCAGGCGAAGGCGCTGCTCCCGGACTACTGGTACTGGCCGGGGATGGGCCTCACGCTCGCGATCGTGCTCATCTTCGCGGTCGGCGTGCTGATGCACGGCTATCTGTTCCGCCGTCTGTTCCGCGGCCTGGAGCTGCTGCTGCTGCGCGTTCCGATGGTGCGCTCGGTCTACAGCGCGCTGCGCGAGCTGCTCGGCCTGTTCGGCGAGCAGAAGGGCGAGGCGCTGCAGGTGGTGCTCGTCGCCTTCCCGGACAGCGAGGCGAAGCTCCTCGGCTTCGTCACCCGCAAGGACTGCGGAGAGTCGCTGCGCGGCGCGGACACGAAGGGCCAGGTCGCCGTGTACCTGCCGATGAGCTACCAGGTCGGCGGCTATACGATCTTCGTCCCCGAGAGCGCGCTCACGCCGATCGACATCTCCAGGGAAGACGCGATGCGCTTCATCCTCACCGCCGGCCTGAAGTCCCAGCCCCTGAAGTAAAGATCGGGGTCAGGCACCAAACGAAAAGATCGGTGCCTGACCCCGATCTACTCGGGCTTGATGCCGTTGTCGCGAATGAGCTTGCCGAGCGTCTCGGACTGGGTGCGGACGTAGCGGTCGAACTCCTCGGCGCTGCTCGCGACGACGTCGAAGCCGCGGTCGGAAAGGACCTTGCGCACCTCCGGGACGTCCAGCGTCTTCGCCATCTCGGCGCGGATGCGGTTCGCGGCGACAGGATCGGTTCCCTTCGGCACGAGGATCCCGAACCACGAGACCTGCTCGAAGCCCGGATACGTCTCCGCGAGCGTCGGCACGGTCGGGAGGACCGCCATGCGCGTCTTGCCGCCGACCGCGATCGCCTTCACCCGTCCCGACTGGATGTGCGGAAGGATGAGCGGCGTCGAGACGAACGCGATGTTGATCTGCGCGCCGAGCAGCGCCTGCACCATCGGGCCGCCGCCCTTGTAGTGCACGTGGGTCATCTTCACGCCCGCCTGCTGCTCGAGGAGCAGCGCGCCCAGGTGGTTCGAGCTCGCCGCGCCCGCCGTGGCGTAGGTGATGCGCCCCGGCTCCTTCTTCGCCGCATCGACCACCTCGCGCAGGTTGCCCGGCCCGAAGCTCGGAACGGCGACGAGGGTGCTGGGCGAGGTCACCATCAGCATCAGGTGGTCGAACGCCTTGAACGGGTCCGGCGCCATCTTGTAGATGTGGTGGTTGACCGCGTGCGTGTCGAACACCAGCAGCATCGTGTAGCCGTCGGGCGCGGCCTGCGCCACCTCGGCGGCGCCGATCGCCCCGCCCGCGCCGCCCTTGTTCTCGATCACGACCGACTGGCGCATGAATTCCTGGAACTTCGGCTGCACGACGCGCGCGATGAGGTCGGTCGTCCCGCCCGGCGGGAACGGCACGATGAGGCGCACCGGCTTGGACGGATAGGCCTGCGCCCAGGCGAGCGCCGGCAGGATGGCTAGAAGGGCGAGCAGTCGTTTCACGAGTAATCCTCCTCTTGTGCCCATCTTACGGTCTTGTATGCTGCCGCCACCAGAAAGAGGAGGACTCATGCGCAGCCTTTTCGCAGCGTTCATGCTGTGCTTCGCCGCGGTTGCTGCGGCGCAACCGTGGCCGTCGAAGCCGATCCGGTACCTCGTGCCCTTCCCGCCCGGCGGCAGCTCGGACCTGATCTCCCGCGCGATCGCGCCGCGCCTCGCCGAGCGCCTCGGTCAGCCGATCGTCATCGAGAACAAGCCCGGCGCCGGTGGCATGCTCGGCGTCGACCAGGTCGCCAAGGCGGCGCCCGACGGCTACACGATCGGGCTCGCCGCGGCGGGCGCGCTTTCCTCGAACATCAGCCTGTATCCGAAGATGCCGTTCCACCCCGAGAAGGATCTCGTCCACGTCACGCCGCTCGCGATGATCCCGTTCTTCCTGGTGGCCCATCCGTCGCAGGCTTCTTCCGTGCGTGACCTGGTCAAGGAAGCGAAGGCGAAGCCCGGCGCGCTCTCCTACGGCCATGGCGGCAACGGCTCGACCATGCACCTCGCGGGCGAGCTCTTCAACATGCTGGGCGGCCTGCAGATCCAGGCGGTGCCGTTCAAGGGCAGCGGCCCTGTCTCGGCCGCCGTCCTGGGCAACCAGGTGCCGCTCGGCGTGGTGGACGTGCCCTCGGCAATCTCCAACGTGCGCGCCGGAAAGCTGCGCGCGCTTGCGGTGACGTCGAAGCAGCGCATCGACGCCGCGCCGGATGTCCCGACCTTCGAGGAGGCCGGCGTCCAGGGCTACGAGGCGATCGGCTGGTTCGGCGTCGTGGCGCCGGCCGGCACGCCGAACGACATCGTCCAGCGGCTGAACAACGAAATCGCCGCCGCCCTCAAGGTGCCGGAGATCCGCAAGATCGCCATCGACGCCGGCACCGAGCCCTACACCACCACGCCGCAGGCCTTCTCCGCGATGATCCGCGAGGAAACGAAGAAGTGGGCCGAGGTCATCAAGGCCGGAAAGATCACCATCCAATGAACCGCGCGCCCGCCATAGATGTTCATACGCACATGCTGACGAAGGAGTGGTTCGACCTCCTCAAGCAGCATGGCAAGCCGACGTACGAAGTCAAGGAGGTGCGCGGCGGCCTGCACTCCATCCACCTCGACGGCTCGCCCTTCATGACGCCGGTGCCGTACATGTTCGACTGGGAAAAACGCATCGAGAACATGAACAAGGCCCGCGTGGATGTCGCGATCACGTCGCTCAGCTGCCCCAACGCGTACTGGGGCGGCCCGGACATCAGCCTCAAGGCCGCGCGCATCATGAACGAGGACATGGCCAGGGCGCAAAGGATGTGGCCCGACCGCATCCGCTACTTCGCCTCGCTGCCATGGCAGCACGAGGCGCTCGCGCTGCAGGAGCTGGAGCGCGCATGCAGCGACGGCGCCGTGGGCGTCATGGTGCTGGCGAACATCGGCGGAAAGCCGCTCACCGATCCGGGCTTCGAGAAGATCTGGAAAGCCATCGACGCGAAAGCGCTGCCCGTGCTGGTGCATCCGTCCGCCCCGCCCGGATCGAAGGCGCTCGGCATGCACGAGTTCCAGCTCACCGCGCCGATCGGCTTCACCTTCGACACCTCGCTAGCCGTCGCGCGCTGCATCTTCGACGGCTTCTTCGACCGCTTCCCGAACCTGAAGCTGATCGCCTCGCACGGCGGCGGCGCGCTCCCCTACCTCGTCGGCCGCCTCGACATCTGCTGGGACAACATCCCGGCGGCGAGCGCCAAGACCGAGGAGCCGCCCCGCAACTACATGCGGCGCGTCTACGTGGACAGCGTGGTGTTCCGCCAGGACGTGCTGGACATGTGCGTGTCGGTCTGCGGCCCGGACAACGTCCTCTACGGCTCCGACTATCCCCACACCATCGGCGACATGGCCGGCTGCCTCTCGCGCGTCGATGCGCTGCCCGATGGCGTTCGCAACCAGGTCCGCGGCTGGAACGCGCAGCGCATCTTCAGGCTCTAGGAATCCGCTCCCGGCGCATCGAGGCGGTCAACGGCCTCTCGATGCACCTGCTCGAGGCGGGTGACCCGGCGCGGCCGTGCGTGCTGCTCCTGCACGGCTTTCCGGAGCTCGCGTACAGCTGGCGCGAGGTCATGCCGCGGCTCGCGGCCGCCGGCTACTACGTCGTGGCGCCAGACCAGCGCGGCTTCGGCGCGACGACCGGATGGGACGCCGCGGCGCTCGAGTCCTTCGCGTTCGCGAACCTGGTCGCGGACCTCGTCGCGCTCCTCGGGCAGCTGTCGATAAAGAGCGTCCACCTCGCCGGCCACGACTTCGGCTCGCCGCTCGCCGGCGCGTTCGCGCTGCTGCGGCCCGACCTCGTGCGCTCGGTTGCGTTCATGAGCGCGCCGTTCGGCGGCGCGCAGCCGGCGGTGTCGCGGGCCGGCGCCGACCTCCACGCCGATCTTGCGCGGCTCGATCCGCCACGCAAGCACTACCAGTGGTACTTCTCCGGTCCCGGCGCGAACCGCGACATGATGGGCTGCGCGCAGGGCCTGCGGGCGTTCCTGCGCGCCTACTTCCACATGAAGAGCGCCGGCTGGGCGGAGGACCGCCCTTTCGCGCTGAAGGCGTGGACCGCGGAGGAGATGGCAAGGCTGCCGCGCTACTACGTGATGGATCTCGACAGGACGATGCCGGAAACGGTGCGCGGAGCGGATCCGGGCGTTTCACCGCGCTGGCTCACCGACGAGGACCTGTCCGTGTACGAGGCTGCCTTCGGGCGGACGTCCTTCGAGGGCGGGCTGAACTGGTACCGCTGCGCGACCGGCGGCCTGAGCGCCGCTTCCATGCAATCGGTGGTCGGACGCGCCATCGAGCAGCCCGCGTGCTTCATTGCCGGCGAGGCGGACTGGGGCACGCACCAGAAGCCGGGCGAGCTCGAACGCATGCAGAACGGCGCGTGCCGGAACTTCCGGGCGCTGCATCTCGTCCCCGGCGCCGGGCACTGGGTGCAGCAGGAGCAACCGGAGGCAACCGCCCGGCTGCTGCTGGACTTCCTTCAGTAGACGGTTTCGACCGGAACGCCGAACTGGTAGCCGGCGCCCCGCTCGGTGCGGATGTAGCGCGGCTTGGCGGGATCGGGCTCGATCTTGCGCCGCAGGCGCATGATCTGCACGTCGATCGAGCGGTTGTACACCTCGTCGTTGTGCAGGCGCGAGAGGTCGAGGAGCTGGTCGCGCGACAGGATGCGCGTCGGCGCGCCGAGCAGCACCACCAGCAGGCTGAACTCGCCGTTGCTCAGGGCGACGCTCTTGCCGTCGCGCGAAGTCAGCTTGCGGGTGTTGAGGTTGAGCTCCCAGCCGTCGAAGCGATAGGCCCGCACGCCCTCGGGCTTGCCCTGGCGGATCTCCGTGCGGCGGCGGCGCAGGATGACGCGGATGCGCGCCAGCAGCTCGCGCGGGCTGAAGGGCTTGGTGAGGTAGTCGTCGGCGCCGAGCTCGAGGCCCATCACGCGATCGGCCTCTTCGCTGCGGCCCGTCAGCATCATGATCGGGATCTCGGAATCGTCGCGCAGCTTGCGCGCGAGCGCCATGCCGTCCTCGCCGCGCAGGCGCAGGTCGAGCACCACGAGGTCCACCACCTGGTCGGCGAGCACCGCCTGCATGCCCTTGCCGTCGGGCACCGCGCTCACGCGGAGATCGTTGCCACCGAGGTAGTCGGACACCAGCTCGCGGATCGTCGGGTCGTCGTCGACGAGCAGGACGTGCGGCCGGGGCGTCTGTGCGGTTGCGGAAGGCGGGGCGGTCATCGTCTGGGCGTTCATGGGGCGGAAAGTCTAGCGATCGCGGCGCCGGGGCCGTTACAGCTGTAATCGTCCACCCGTGGACGTGTAAATTACCCGCAATCGCCGCAGTGTGGAATGCCCTGCCGTGGGGAACTTTCCAGATTGAATACAGAGGTCAAAGCCGCGCCGGAAGTTCTCGTCATCGACGATGACGCGATCATGCGCGACCTCGTCGCCGACTGGCTCGAGGCCGCAGGGTACCGCGTGCGCAAGGCGACGAGCTGCCGCGCCTGGGTCGAGCAGTTCTTCGGCGTCAAGTCCCCGTCGCTCATCGTCACGGACATGTTCATGCCGGGCCCCTGCGGCGTGGACGCCATCGGCGACCTGAAGAAGAAGCATCCGAGGGCCGGCCTGATTGCGGTCTCGGGGCACTTCAACTCCGGCGAGGGCCTGAGCGCGCAGGAAGCGCTGGCGGCCGGCGCCGACCGCGCGCTCGGCAAGCCGATCCGCCGCGCCGAGCTCCTGCAGGCCGTCGCCGAGCTGCTGGGTGCGCCTTAGTTGCGTTTCAGGGAGCTCCTGCAAGCGGTCACCCTGACCCGGGCGCTGGTCGGCCTGGGCGTGGTGCTGGTGGCGATCAACTTCGGCGCGGCGATCTGGAGCATCCGCGCCGAGGGCGTCGCCAACGAGCAGGCGGCGCGGCGCGACTTCAACAACCTCACGCGGCTCCTCGCCGAGCAGACCGCCGCCTCGCTCGAGGCCGCGGACCTCGTGCTGCGCAACGTCACGCGCCACGGCAACGCCGCGCGCATCGCTTCGCTGCTGCCGCGCGAAGGCGAGGACGAGGGCATGCCGCAGATGGCGGCGTTCCTGCTCGCCGATCGCGACGGGCGGGTGCTGCGCCGCTCGAGCGACACGCTCTCCATCGACGGGCCCGTCGCCAGGCTCGACTTCTTCCGCGCGCACGTGAACGGCGCGCCGGACCGGCTCTACATCGGTCGCCCCTACCAGGGCGGAGCGAGCGGGACCAGCTGGCGCTTCATCCTCTCGCGGCGCATCACCGAGCCTGGCGGCACCTTCGCCGGCGTGATGGCCGCGGTGATCGAGCTCGACCGCTTCGACCGGCTGTACCGCACCATCGACGTCGGCGACGGCGGCTTCATGACGCTGCTCTCCATGGACGGCTTCGTCTACGCGCGCGTGCCGGACCCGGTCGGCGCGCGCGGCCGGCAGTTCATGGACACGCAGATCATCGATTCGGTGCGCGCCACCGGCCGCTACGAAGGCTGGGCGCAAAGCCCGGTGATCGGCCAGCAGGTGCTCCTCTCCTCCGCCGCGGTGCCCGGCTTCCCGATGTTCGTCGCCGCCGGGGCCATCGAGGGCGCGGTCCTCGCGCCGTGGCGCGACAAGGCGGCGCTCATCCTGCTGCGCACGATCCTCATCTCCGCGGCGATGCTCACCCTGATGGCGCTCGCGGCCTGGGGGCTCACCCGGCGCGAGCGTGCGCTCGAGCGCAACCGCAAGCGCTTCCAGGCCATGATCGAGCACGCCTCCGACGCGGTGATCATCGCGCATCCGCGCACCGGCGAGGCCCTGTATGCGAGCCCGTCGGTGGCGCGCGTGGTGGGCTCCTCGCCCGCGGAAATCGTCGGCGGCACGAGCCGCCAGTTCTTCCACCCCGAAGACCGCGAGCGCGAGCGCAAGCTCCTGCGCGGCGTGATGGAGAAGCCCGGCGCGGTGGCCACCACCGAGATCCGCGTGCGCCACAAGGACGGCTCGTGGGTCTGGGTCGAGGCCACCTTCAGCAACCTCGTCGAGGACCCGGCGGTGGGCGCGATCGTCATGAACTTCCGCGACATCACGGAGCGCAAGCTCGCCGAGGCCGAGCGAGGCCGGCTCGAGCAGCGCCTGCGCCAGTCGGCGAAGATGGAAGCGGTGGGCCGCCTGGCGGGCGGCATCGCGCACGACTTCAACAACATCCTCGGCGGCATCCTCGGCTACGCCGAGATGCTGGTCGAGACGGCGCCGGAAGGCTCGGCGCAGCGCCGCTACGCGCAGAACGTGCTCACCGCCGCCAACCGCGCGAGCGCGCTGGTCGAGCAGATCCTCTCCTACAGCCGCAGCCAGCGCGCCAAGCGCGCGCCGGTGGAAATCGACCGCATCGCGGCCGAGACGCTCGAGCTCGTGCGCGGTTCGCTCCCTGCCGGCATCCGCCTCGACGCCTCGCTGCCGCGCGAGGCGCTCTGCGTCGTGGGGGACGCGACGCAGCTCCACCAGATCGTGATGAACCTGTGCACCAACGCCATCCACGCCATGGGCGAGCGCGGCGTGCTGTCGGTGATCCTCGACGCGGTCGAGGTGCCGGCGGAGCGCACGCTCCTGCACGGCACGCTCGAAGCCGGCAAGTACGCTCGGCTCATGGTGCGCGACACCGGCGAGGGCATGGACGAGAAGACGCTGGCGCGCGTGTTCGAGCCCTTCTTCACGACCAAGGAAGTCGGCAAGGGCACGGGCCTCGGCCTCTCGCTCGTCTACGGCATCGTCACCGATTCCGGCGGCGCGATCGAAGTCTCGAGCAAGCCCGGCGCGGGCAGTGCCTTCGCCATCTACCTGCCGAAGGTGGAATCGCCGGTGCTCGCGCCCGACGAGAGCGCCGGGCCGGTGGCGCGCGGCGCGGGCGAGCGCATCCTGCTCGTGGACGACGAGGCGGCGCTCCTCGCGGTCACCACCGAGGCGCTGAAGCGCCTGGGCTACGAGCCGCACGCCTGCGCCGACGGCGAGTCCGCGCTCGCCGCGTTCCGCGCCGCGCCCGAGCGCTTCGATGCGGTCGTCACCGACGAAGTGATGCCGGGCATCACCGGCACCGAGCTCGCCAAGGCGCTCCGCGGCATGCGCCCCGCGCTGCCGATCCTCCTCGTCAGCGGCTACATCGGCCCGCGCATCTCCGAGCGCGCGGCGGACGCCGGCGTCGACGAGATCCTGAGGAAGCCCGTGCAGTCGCGCGAGCTCGCCGCGGCGCTCGCGCGGGTGCTGAAGAAGGACGCCGCGTTGCAGGTGTAACACCGACGCAAGACGGTGAAACGCGGCGGTTACGCGGCGGCATCAAAGTGGCGTGACTCCCGACACCCGCCGCGGATCCTCTCCTCCTCCTCCTAGTCTTCCCCAAGACAAGAGGGTCCGCGGGTCGGGAGTTTTTTTTGGGTTGCAGCGCGCGTTGCGCCTGAAATTCCCCGCGATCGAATCGACACAGTCCCGCGACGGGCCGCGCCCACACTGCATTCCATCGCAGCACCCACTCGATCAACTCTCCGAAAGGGAAACGAATCATGAAACTGAAGCTCACCGTTGCAGCCGTCGTGTTCTCCGCCGTCGCGCCGTTCGCGCACGCCGACTCGGCTGCGCCGCAGCCGTCGTTCCAGGACTGGGCGCCGGTCGACTCGCAGCCGACCGCCGCGGGCACCGCGATCGTCCACCAGTTCCCGCAGCCGTCCTTCCAGGACAACGCGCCCGTAGCGCCCGCCGCCCGCGCGGTGACGCCGCAGGCCGCCGGCACGGTCGCCGGACACGAGTTCCCCCAGCCCTCGTTCCAGGGCTGATTCAGGACCACCTCTACCAACCAACCGAAGAAAGAGAAAACACCATGAAACGCACTCTCCTGGCGCTCGGCGCCACCCTTGCCCTCGCTTCCGGCTCCGTGCTCGCGAACGAAGGCTTCCCGAAGCCGTCGTTCGAAGACGCGGCGGACCTGCGCGCGCAGCCGATCACCGGCACGCAGGCCTACGACCACCGCTTCCCGAAGAGCGGCGGCGCGAACCTCGGCGGCCCGAGCGGCGCCGCGACGGTGCTGCTGCAGGCCGAGCAGCCGTACACGGTTCGCCAGGCCGCGGTCGAGCCCAGCTTCAACGGGTAACCACCCGGCAATGCTCGCCAGAGCCCTCGGCATCGCGGCGCTCGCCCTGGTCGGCGCCTGCGCGGCGCCCTACGCCCCGCAGGAGTTCGACTTCGGCGACGCCGCCGCCGTGCAGCCGCCGTTCTACGGAACGGTGGAGCTGCGCCATGGAGGGCAGGAAGGTTTCTTGCTCTGCACGCTCGAATCCGAGGAAAGGAGACCCGCATGCTGAGAATCGCCGTCGTCACTGGCAGCACCCGCCCGGGCCGCAACAACGAGGCCGTCGCGAAGTGGACCTGCGAGATCGCGCGCAAGAGGAAGGACGCGGAGTATGAACTCGTCGACATCCAGGGCTTCAACCTGCCGCTCCTCGACGAGCCGGTCCCGCCTTCGATGGAGCGCTACGGCAAGCCGCACACGAAGGCCTGGGCCGCGAAGGTCGCCTCCTTCGACGGCTATGTGTTCGTCACGCCGGAGTACAACCACGGCACGAGCGGCGCGCTGAAGAACGCGATCGACTTCCTCTACAAGGAATGGAACAACAAGGCCGCGGGCTTCGTGTCCTACGGCAGCGCGGGCGGCGCGAGGGCGGTCGAGCAGCTGCGGCTCATCCTGAGCGAGTGCCAGGTCGCCCACGTGCGCGCCCAGGTGATGCTCTCGCTCATGACCGACTTCGAGAACTTCAGCGTCTTCAAGCCGCACGCCCGCCACGAGCAGGAAGTGAACGCGATGCTCGACCAGCTCGTCGTCTGGGCCGACGCGATGAAGATGGTCCGCGCCGGCGGCCACCAGGTGCAGAAGGCCGCCTAGCGCGGCAAATGAGAAAAATAGGGTCTGTCCCTATTTTTCCCTTGGTTCAGCGGGCGAGCCAGGCGAGCAGCGCGATGGCGAGGACCAGCGCGATCGCCGCGGCGACGACTTTCGTCATGCTCGAGCCCGGCGAGGCGGGTTGCAGCTCGGCGGCGGGCGCCTCGGCCGCGGCCGACGCGACCTTCTCGTTGAAGCGCTCGAAGAAGTCCGACGCGATCTTCTTCGCAGCCGCGTCGACGAGGCGCGAGCCGATCTGCGCAAGCTTGCCGCCCACCTGCGCGGTGACGTCGTAGGCGAGGCGCGTGTTCGGGCCTTCCTCGGAGAGCCTGACCTTCGCGCCGCCCTTGCCGAACCCCGCCGTGCCGCCCTGCCCCTCGAAGGCGATGGAGTAGGACTCCGGCGGGTTCACGTCCGTGAGGGCGAGCTTGCCCTTGAACTTCGCCGAGACCGGGCCGACGCGCGCGGTCATCAGCACCTCGTACTGGTTCTCGCCCGTCGGCGTGATCGACTCGCAGCCCGGAATGCAGGCCTTCAGGGTCTCCGGGTCGTTGAGCGCCGCCCAGGTGCGAGGGCGGTCCGCGGCGATCAGCTGCTCGCCTTTCATTTCCATGCGTTTCTCCTGGCTTAGACGATCCGCAGGGCGGAGCGTCGGGATTCGATGGCGCGCAGCAGGCTCATCGGCGCGAGCATGGACGTCTTGGGATTGTCCGGCAGGGTACGCCCTTCCACGGTCACGTCGATCATCCCGAAGGCGCCCTTCGCCTGGATGCGGTGCCGGTTGCCCTTCGCCGCCGGATCGGCGGTGAGCACCACGCTCGTGCCCTCGAAGCCGCGGCCGGCGAGCGCCACCGCCGCCGCGACGTTCGCGTTCTGGGGAAAAAGGCGCGCCGCGTCGCGCGCATTGCCGGCGAAGAACTCCGTCGCGCGCTCCACCTTGTCGAGGTCGACCAGCTTCTCGGCGTGCGTGCCGCGCCAGGCCTGCACTGCCTTGACCGACGTGTAGCGCACTTCCTCCAGCCCGGCATGGCGGGCCGAGCCGAGCGCGTCCAGGCCGCCGAGCGCACCGGATGGAATCAGGATTTGCGCGCGCCCGCGCTCCGCGGCCTCGCGCAACCCGTTCTCGAGCGCCGCGTCGGACAGCGCGCCGACGGAAGCCACGAGCAGGTCCACCCCCCCCTGGAGGACCGCCGTGCCGTGCGCGCGCAGCGCGCCATGGCCGCCGCATTCGACGAAGAGCGTCGGCTCGACGGCGAGCGCTTCGGCGACCGTGGCGTGGACCCCCGCGCCCTGCTCCGCGCGCGCCGCTGCGGCGAGCTCCGGCAGCGTGATCACCGCGACCACCTGGCCCGCGCCGGCCTTCTGCAGCAGGCGGTCGAGCGTCCGGCCGATCGCGCCGTAGCCGATGATGGCGACGCGCTCCATCAGCGCGGGGCGCTCACGAAGGCGACCACCTCGCGGCCGAGGCGCTCGTCGGCGGTGTTCATGGAGGCGATGATCGAGGTGTGGTTGTGGCCCTCGAGGCGCAGGAACTTGCCGGCGCGGCCCTGGGCGCGCGCCAGGCGGAAGTAGAGCTCCGCGCAGTGCACGTCGATGAACGGGTTCTCGAACTCCGCGACCGCGATCAGCGTGCGCGGACTGGAGGGCCCGACGTAGTTCACCTGCGACGCCTTCTCCAGCGCGTCCGGGTCCGTGCCGTAGTAGGCGGCGACCTTCTGCGCGTTCGGGTTGTCCGGCCACATTTCCGCGCGCACGCGCCCGCTCACCACGATGTGGCCGGCGATCGCGTCGCCCGAGCCGTAGGCGTACGCGCCGGTGTGGGCGGCGCCGGCGGAGTGCGCCATCAGGAAGAGCCGGCGCGGGTCGCCGCCGAAGGTCGCGGCGTTGCCGCGCGCCCAGCTCACCGCGCGGCGCACGTCTTCGGTGCCGCTCGGGTACTTGTGCAGGGGCGCGAGGCGGTACTCGACGTTGATGCCGAGGATGCCGTGTCGCGCGAGGTAGTAGAGGACGTTGGAGTAGATCTCCGGCGTGCGGTCCTTCTCCCCGTCGACGAAGGCGCCCCCGTGCAGGAAAAGCACCACCGGGAGGAGCGCGGTCTCGCTCCGGGCGCGCTTCGGGCGGTACACGTCGAGCACCTGGCGCGGGTCCTCGCCGTAGGGAAAGTCGCGCGCGACCTCCACGCCGTCCTTCGGTGCGCGCGCGAGCACGGGCGTGAACGCCTCGATCATGCGGCGCACGTGGCCCGGCACGTTGCTTCCCCAGCGCGGGCCGATCTCGGCCATCTCGGCGAGCACCGGCTGCGGGATCTCCGGCAGCATCAGAGGTCGAACCGTAACATCAGACGTCGAACCGCAGGCCAGTGAACTTTACCTGGGAGAGCTCCTCGATGGCGTAGCGCACGCCCTCGCGGCCGAACCCCGAACCCTTGGCGCCGCCGAACGGGTAGATGTCGAGGCGGAACCGGCTCGCCTCGTTGACCCACACCGCGCCGACCTCGAACTCCTGCGAGAAGCGCATCGCCCACTTCAGGCTGCGCGTGAAGACCGCGCCCTGCAGGCCGAACGGCGAATCGTTGGCGGCGGCGAGCGCCTCCTCTGCGTTTTTCACCCGTTCCACGACGGCAAGCGGGCCGAAGGCCTCCTCGCACCAGAGCTGGGCGGTGCGCGGCGCATCGACGATGATCCCCGGGCTCACGGTGCAGTCCTTGCGCTGCGGCGCGAGCGCCAGCCGGCCGCCGCGGCGCACCGCATCCTCGGCCATCTCCATCACCCGCTTCGCCGCGGCGAGGGAGACCATCGGTCCGACGTCGGTCTCCGGCGCCGCCGGGTCGCCGACCTTCAACGCCCGGCCCGCCGCGACGAACGCCTCGACGAACGCGTCGTAGACCGGCGCCTCGACGATCACGCGCTGCGCGGAGACGCACTGCTGGCCGCTCGCCTCGAACGCGGCGGCGGCGATGCGCCTGGCCGCGTCCGCGACGTCCGCGTCGGCGAGCACCACGTTCGCCGAGTTGGCGCCGAGCTCGGCGACGAACTTCTTCGCGCCGGCCGCGCGCACCAGCGCCTCGCCTGCAGCCGTGCCGCCGGTGAAGCTCACCGCCATCACGCGGCGGTGCGCGACGAGCGCCGCCGCGGCCGCCTTGTCGCCGGTCACCACGGTGAAGAGCCCCGCGGGCAGGCCGGCGTCGGCGAACGCCCTGGCCACGCGCTGCGCGGCGCGCGTGCCGGCCGGATGCGGCTTGACCACCACCGCGTTGCCGGCCGCGAGCGCCGGCGCGACCTTCTGGACGAGCAGGTTGATCGGCGCGTTGAACGGCGTGATCGCCGCGACCACGCCATAGGGCACGCGGCGCGTGAAGCCGAAGCGGCCGGCGCCGGCGGCCACCGCGTCGAGCGGCAGCGTCTCGCCGCCGATGCGCAGCGCCTCGGCCGCGCAGGCCCGCACGAACTCCGCCGAGCGGTTGGCTTCCACCGTGGCGAGGCGCCGCGGCTTGCCGATGTCGCGGATCAGCAGCTCCACCAGCTCCCCGGAGGCGGCGGCGAGCGCGTCGGCCGCGGCGCGCAGGCGCTGCGCGCGCTCCGCGGCGGTGGCGTTTCGATGGGCGAGGAAGGCGGCGTGCGCCGCCTCGACCGCCGCGTCGATGCGCGCGGCGGGCGTTTCCTCGAGCTGGGCGTAGACCGAGAGGTCGACCGGCGAGACGAGATCCATCGCCCCATTATTGTCCAGCCGTTCAACCGATTCAACCGTCCTCTCGAAGGGAGAATGACTTGACTGCCTGGTCTACTTCGACGAAACTGCGCGCCCATGAACGCACCGATCGCCCGCCATCCCCGCCCGCCCGAGCTCGCCAGCCTGTCCCTCGAGGAAATCGCCCGGCGCTACGTCGCCCGCTTCCGCGACCGCAAGGCGGACTGGGCGGCGTTCGAGGACGCGAAGATCGAGGGCTACAAGCGCGCCCAGCACCGCTTCATCGGCGCCGGCGGCTCCGGCAAGCACGGCGAGACCAACTTCATCCCGCCGCGCGGCTTCACGCTCAGCATCATGTACGTCGAGCCCGGCCAGGGCAACGCCGCCCATACGCACGAGGTCGAGGAAGTGTTCTTCGTCCTGCAGGGCTTCCTCACCGCCTTCATCCAGGATGAATCCGGCCGCCGCCTCGACGTGCGCCTCGGGCCGTGGGAGTGCATCGCCTGCCCGCCGGGCGTGATCCACGGCTACGTCAACGACAGCCTCGAGCCGGTCTACTTCCAGGTCATGCTCGGCCGCGCCAAGCCCGAGACCATGGGCTACGTCGACGAAGACCTCTACAAGCGCCGCGACGCGCACCTGAAGTAAGAAGCTATTCGGTGCCTGACCCCGATCTCGGGGCGAGCGCGCGGTTGATCGTCGCGGCGACGCTCCAGCCTTCGTAGATGAAGGCCGAGTAGAGGTCGACGCAGCACGCGCCGGCGCGCTGCATGGCCTGCACGTCCTCGGCGCTGAAGACGCCGCCGTTGCCCTTGATGTCCAGCCGTCCGCGCGCGAGACGCGCGGCGCGTGCCACGTTCTCCAGCGCGGCGTCGAAGATGGCGCGTCCGTGCAGCGTGCCCTGCCCGGTGCCGAGCGCCGCCTCCTTCACGGGCCGGCCGCCGCCCACCTTGATGCCGGCGACGCCGCCCTCGACGCACTGCTCGATCAGCGCGGCGAGGCGTTCCTCGCTTTGCGCGGTCGGGTTCGGCACGCGGACGATCGCCGGCTTCCTGCGGCCTTCCAGCCGCGCGAGCACCTCGCGCAGCAGCTTTACTTCGTCGAACGTCCCGCCGGGCGGCAGGTTCGGACAAAGCAGGTTCATCTCCACGCCGTCTACGTAGGGCTCGACCGCCCGGAACGAGTCGGCGATCTCCTCGGCGGTGAAGCCGCCGACGTTGGCGAAGAGCGGCACGCGGCGATGCCGGACGCGCTTCAGACAGGCCACCGCGTGATCGCGGCCCTTGCTCGGCAGCCCCATCGAGTCCGCCATCGAGCGCGTCGCCGGATAGCGCACGAGCCGCGGGAACGGATTGCCGGCGCGGGGCACGGGCATGATGCTGCCGACCGTCACGAAGCCGAAGCCGAGGCCGGACAGCGCCTCCACGAGCTCGCCGTCCTTGTCGAAACCGGCGGCGAGCCCGACGGGGTTGCGCAGCGTTACGCCTGCAAAGCGGGTTTCCAGTCCCGGGAAGGCGGAGACAAGCCGCCACGGCAAACCCCATCGCAACGCTGCATGCGCAAGCGCGTGGCTGCGGTCGGGCGAGAGCCGGAAGAGCAGCGGCCGCAGCACGGCGCGGTAGAGCGCCATGCCGCTAGAGCGCCTTCAGCGCCCGCTCGTAGTACGTGAGGTCGAGGTACCTGTCCGGCGCCGGGGCGACGCCGCCCCACTGCCCTTCCACCTCGGCGCGCAGCTTCAGGACGTTCTGCAGTCCCGCGAGGTCGAGCGCCGCATCCACGGCGAAGCCGCCCGGCGCGGTGGCGATCGCATGCGCGTCTCGGGCAACGGAGGAATCGAGCTTGAGCCGTTCGGAAAGTATTCTTACTGAATACTCCGGATCGGAAAGGCCGAAGCGCAAACCTTCGACATACGCCTGGATGTAGCGCACCAGCAGATCGGAATTGGCCTCTCCCCAGGGGCGCATGACGAAGCAGGCGGTCGCGAGGTAGGGGCCGATGAAAGAAGTGGCTTCGCCGAGCTTGCGCAGGCCCGCGCGCTCGGCGAGGACGCGGAACGGCAGGTTCATGATCGTCGCGGCGGCGCTGCGGTCCTCCTGCATCGCCTTGAGGCGCAGCGGCGTGGCGCCGACCGACTGGCCCTCGTAGTCGGCCCGCTGCATGCCGTGCAGGGCGAGGACCTTGTACATCACGAGCGCGAACGCGGTGTTCGGCGCGTCCACCAGCACCTTGCGGCCGCGCAGTGCCTCGATCCTCTCGACGCCGGGCTGGGCGATGATCGCGTTCCAGCCGCTGTCGCCGCCCATCACGATGGCGATGTCCTTGCCGGCGAGCTCCGCCATGGCGATCGCGTTGTCCACCGCGGTATGCGCGATGTCGTAGGTCCCGGCGGCGAGGCCGTCGCGCAGCGTCCACGAGTTGGGCGTGAACGTGAGCTCGAGCTCGAGGCCGCGCGCTGCGAAGGCGCCCCGTTCCTGCGCGACGAAGATCGGCAGGTTCTGGACGCCCTCGAAGACGACTACGCGGACTTTTTGTGCAGGAGCTGCCAAATCTTGTACGGCGAGAGCGGAAGCTCGCGCGGCTCGACGCCCAGCGATGAGAGCGCCGCGGCGACCGCATTGGCCACCACGCCGCCGACCGGCACGATGCCGCCCTCGCCGCCGCCCTTCACGCCGAGCGGGTTGTGCGGCGCCGGCGAGTTCTCCAGCGTGACCGCCTTGATGTTCGGGAAGTCGCTCGCGGTGGGCATCAGGTAGTCGGCGAGCGAGGCGGTGAGGAACTGGCCCTGCTCGTCGTACACCATGTTCTCGAGGAACGTCCCCCCGAGTCCTTGCACCGCGCCGCCGATCGCCTGGCCCTTGCAGAGGAGCGGGTTGACGATGCGGCCGACGTCCTCGATGGTCACGTACTCGAGAAGCTTCACGTAGCCGGTGCGCGGATCCACCGTGACATGCGCAGCGGCGGCGCCGTAGGCATATGTGTGGTGATGGTTCTTGAACTCGCCGTCGGCTTCGACCAGCTCGCCCTGCGCGCTCTCCAGCGTCTTGCCGGCCGCCGCGAGCTTCGCCTTCAGGTTCCTCGCCGCGTCGAGGATCGCCGAGCCGCCCATGACGGTCGAGCGCGAGTGGTAGGAGCCGAAGCCTTCCTTCAGGTAGGGCGTCGAGCCGTGGAAGATGCGCAGGCGCGCCATCGGCACCTCCAGAGCATCGGCGGCGATCTGCAGCAGCACCGTCTCCAGCCCCTGGCCGACGTTCGTCGAGCCGACGTACACCGTGATGCCGCCGTCGCGCTCGAGCACCAGCTTGGCCGTTTCCTTCGGGCCGGCGGCGCCGCCCTCGATGAAGCAGCCGATGCCGAGGCCGTGGTACACGCCGTCGACGAGCTTGCCGTTCAGGGCGAGCTTGTCCTTCCAGCCGATCTCGGCCAGGCACCGGTCCAGGGTGATGTTGTAGTCGCCGCTGTCGAGCTCCTCGCTCTTCTCCACCGGCCGCAGCGTCGCGAGCGGGTACGGCATCTGGTCCTTCCTCACCAGGTTCTTGCGCCGGAACTCGACCCGGTCGATGCCGAGGTCCTTCGCCGCCATGTCGAACAGGCGCTCGCGGAAGAAGTCGGCCTCGAAGCGGCCCGGACCGCGGTAGGTCCCGATCGGCGTCTTGTTCGTCATCATCATCGACGCCTGGGCGTGGATGTTCGGGATGTCGTACGGTCCGGAGAGGAACTGCGCCACGTTCCGCGGCACGACCGCAGCCGAGGTGCGCGCGTAGGCGCCCATGTCGACCCACGACTCGGAGAGGAGCGCGAGGACCTTGCCGTCCTTGTCGCAGCGGATCTCGATCTCCACGTCGATCTCGCGCGAGTGGTTGGACGCGAGCAGGTTCTCGCGCCGGTCCTCGGTCCACTTCACCGGCCGGTTGACGCGCCGCGCCGCGAACGGGATGAGGAAATCCTCCGGATAGAACTCGCCGCGCACGCCGAAGCCGCCGCCCACGTCGGGCTCGAGCATCTCGATGCACTCCTCCGGCAGGTCCATGCACTTCGCCAGCACGCGGCGCGTGTTGTAAGGCACCTTCGCCGCGCCGGAGACGGTCATCTTGGTCGTCGCGCCGTCCCAGGCGGCGAGCAGCCCGCGCGGCTCCATCGTCACCGCCGAGTGGCGCTGGACGCGGAACTTCTCCTTGCGCACGTAGGGCGCCTTCACCGTCTTCGCGTCGCCCTTCGACGCCGTGTAGGTCATGGCCACGTTCGAATGGCCCTCGTGCAGCCGGACCTTGTCCTCGCGCGAGGCGCGCCAGTCGGCGACCGGGTCGAGCGGCTCGATGTCGAGCTCGATGGCCTCGAGCGCGTCCTCGGCGAGCGCCAGGCTCTCGGCCACGACCACCGCGACCGGCTCGCCGACGTAGCGCACGAGGTGCTGCGCGATGACCGGCTGCTCGTACGGCACGAGCTCCGGCATCGGGGCGAGGCGCAACGGCGTGGTCGGCACTTTGCCGTCCGAGCGATCGGCGACGTCCTTCGCCGTGATCACCGCGTGCACGCCCGGCATCTTGCGCGCCGCGGCGGTGTCGATGCCGCGGATGCGGCCATGCGGCACGGAGCTGCGCAGGATCGCCGCGTACAGCATGCCCTCGCGGACCTGGTCGTCGACGTAGGAGCCGCGGCCGCGCAGCAGGCGCTGGTCCTCGATGCGCTCGACCGGCTTGCCGACGTTGGCGACCGTCATGCCGGCTCCTTGGCCTTCTGGTAGGCCGTGCGCGCGTCGTACACGGCCTCGACGATGGAAACGTAGCCGGTGCAGCGGCACAGGTTGCCGGAGAGCACCTCGCGGATCCGCTCGCGGTCCGCGTGCGGCTCTTCCGTGAGCAGCGCGTGCGCGGTGGTCAGCATGCCCGGCGTGCAGAAGCCGCACTGCAGCGCGTGGTGCTTCCTGAACGCAGCCTGCAGCGGGCTCAGGTCCTCGCCCTGGGCAAGGCCCTCGATGGTCGTGATGCGCGCGCCCTCGGCCTGCGCGGCGAGCGTCAGGCAGGAGCGCACCGCCTCGCCATCGATGATGACCGTGCAGGCGCCGCACACGCCGTGCTCGCAGCCGACGTGGGTGCCGGTGGCGCGCAGGTGGTGGCGCAGGCAGTCGGCGAGCGAGGTGCGCTCGGGCACCTCCGCGCTCGCCGGCTTGCCGTTCAGCTCGAAGCGGACTTTCATTGCTCGATCTTGATGTTGGCGGTCTGGACGAGGGTGCGCCACTTCTCCATGTCCTTCTTCATGAAGGCGGAGAAGTCCGCCGGCGTGCTGGCGACCGGCGTCGCGCCGAGGTCCTTCATGCGCTGCGCCACGTCGGGCAGCGCGAGCACGCGCTTCGTCTCGGCCTGGATCTTGTTCGCCACCTCCGCCGGCGTCTTCGCCGGCGCGAGGATGCCGACCCACGCGGTGGACTCGAAGCCCGGCAGCACCTCGCGGATCGCGGGCACGTCGGGGAGCGCGGGGTTGCGTTCCGCGCTCGCGACGCCGAGCGCGCGCATCTTGCCGCCCTGCACCGGCGACATCACCGCGGTGATCTGGTCGAACGCGAAGGCCACCTGGCCGCCCATCAGGTCGTTGAGGAGCGGCCCGGTGCCCTTGTAGGGCACGTGCGTGACGTCGGCCTTGGTCATCTGCTTGAAGAGCTCGCCCGTGAGGTGCGTCGAGCTGCCCGCGCCCGAGCTGCCGAACGCGTACTTGCCGGGGTTCGCCTTGATGAGCGCGATCAGCTCCTGCAGCGTCTTCGCGGTCCCCGGATGCGCGACGAGCACGTTCGGAAAGGTGGCGACGAGCGTCACGGCGGTGAAGTCGTCGAGGGTATACGGCAGGTTCGGCTTGATCGCCGGGCTCACCGCGTGGGTCGAGGTCGTGCCCATCAGGATCGTGTAGCCGTCCGCGTCGGACTTGGCCACGGCGACCGAGCCGATGGCGCCCGAGGCGCCGGCACGGTTCTCCACCACCACCGGCTGGCCCCAGGCCTCCGACATCTTGGCCGCCTGCAGGCGCGCGATGATGTCGGTCGCCCCGCCCGGCGGGAACGGCACGATGAACTTGACCGGGCGCGCGGGCCAGGCCTGCGCGAGGACGCTGGTGGAAAGGACGACGCCTGCGACGAGTGCAGCGATTCTCATGGGAGTTCCTTTTATCGGGATGCGTGGGTCAGGACGCGCTCGAGGAGCGTCCCGGCGAGCGAGGCGCGGTACTCGGCGCTCGCGTGAAGATCCTCCGGCGGCTCGACCGAGGCGGCGAGGGCCTTCGCCGCCGCGGCGATGACCTTCGCGTCGATGCGCTTGCCGTTCAGCTCGGCCTCGGCGGCCGCGACGCGGTGCGGCCGGGTGCAGGCGCCGATGACGCCGATGTGCGCGTTGGTCGCGCGTCCTTCGGCGTCGAGGTCGTAGTACGCCGCGACGCCCGCCATGGCGAAGTCGCCGCGCCGGCGTGCGAGCTCCTCGAAACCCCAGCGCCGGCCCGCCGCCCACGGGGCGAGCTTGACCTCGACGAGGAGCTCCTCGGGCGCGAGCGCGGTGGAAAGGGGCCCGAGGAAGAAGTCCGCGGCGCGGATGACGCGCCGGCCCTTCGGCCCCACCGCGGTCATCTCGGCGTCGCAGGTGGCCGCGATTCCCGGCATCTCGGCCGCCGGATCGGCGTGCGCGACGCTGCCGCCGACCGTGCCGCGGTTACGGATCTGGTAATGCGCGGTGTGCGCGATCGCGGCCTGCAGCAGCGGATGCGCCGTCTTCAGGCGCGCATCGAGCTCGATGTCACGCCAGCGCACGCGCGCGCCGAGGCGCACGCCGTCGGCGTCGATCGACAGGCGCTGCAGCTCCTTCAGCTTCTTCAGGTCGACGAGCAGGCTCGGCGCCGTGAGGCGGTACGCCATCATCGGCAGCAGGCTCTGCCCGCCGGCGATCGGCTTCGCGCCCTCCGATGAGGCGAGCAGCCTCACCGCTTCCGCCACCGACTCGGGCGCCGCGTAGCGGAAATCCGGGAATTTCATTGCGTTGCGTTTCCTATTCGGGCTTGATGTTCGCCATCTTCACCACCTTGGTCCAGCGCGCGATGTCGTTGCGCTGGAACGCGGCGAGCTCCTCGGGGGTCGAGCCGATCGGCGTGGTGCCCAGGCCCTTCAGGCGGTCGCGCAGGTCGGTCTGGGTGACGGCCTTGTGGATCTCCTGCGAGAGCTTCTGCGTCACGTCGGCCGGCATGCCCGCCGGGCCGAAGATCGCGTACCAGGAGGTCACCTCGAAGCCGGGATAGCCCGCTTCCGCGACCGTCGGCAGGTCGATGCCCGGGGCGCGCTTCGCCGTCGCGGTGGCGATGGCCTTCAGCTTGCCGGACTTCACGTGCGGCTCGGCGGCCGTGTACTCGACCGAGATGAAGTCCAGGTTGCCGCCGATCAGGTCGGCGAGCGCCGGGCCCGAGCCCTTGTAGGGCACGTGCACCGCGTCGATGCCGGTGATCGACTTGAAGAGCTCGGCGGCGAGGTGGTGCGGCGAGCCGTTGCCGGCCGAGCCGAAGTTGAGCGACTTCGTCTTGCCGAGCTTCACGAGGTCCTGCACCGAGTTGATCGACCCGCCGGCCTTGACGACGAGCGCGTGCGGGATCGTGCCGACAAGGCTGATCGGCGTGAAGTCCTTCAGCGCGTCGTACGGCAGGCTCTTCGGGTTGAAGGCCGGGTTGATGCCGTGCGTGGTCGTGGCGCCGAGCAGGATCGTGTAGCCGTCGGGCGCCGCCTTCGCGACGGCGTCGGAACCGATCGCGCCGGAGGCGCCGGCGCGGTTCTCGACCACCACCGGCTGGCCGACGCTCTCGGAGAGCTTGGCGCCCACGCCGCGCGCGATCAGGTCGAGCGCGCCGCCCGGCGCGAACGGCGCGATGAGGCGGATCGGCTTGCTCGGGAACGCCTGCGCGGCTGCGCCGGAGACCGCGGCGGACAGGGCGACGAAGACGAGGGACCGCAGGACTTTACGCATGGGAAAGGCTCCGGAAAGGAAGCGGCGATTATTGACAGCGTAATCAAGCATGTCAATATTCGCCCCCACGTGAAGCGCGAATTCCTTAACCAGTTGGACAATGTTCCGCGGCCCGGCCGGCCGGCGCCGCGGGAAAGCTCCCGCCACACCCGGGAGATGATCCTGAACGGCGCCCTGGCGGAGTTCGCCGAGAAGGGGTTCGACGGGGCGCGCATCGACGACATCGCGCTGCGCGCCGGGGTCAACAAGAACCTGCTCTACCACCACTACGGGAGCAAGGACGGCCTGTTCACCGCCCTCCTCGAGCGCACCTACGCGACCATCCGCGCGCGCCAGAAGGACCTGCAGCTGCGCGACCTCGACCCGGCCGAGGGCATGCGCCGGCTGGTCGTCTTCACCGGCCGCATCTGGGTGCAGTACCCGGAGTTCCTGCGCCTGCTGCAGAGCGAGAACCTGAACGGCGGCCGGCACGTGCGCGAATCCGCGGGCATCCGCCGCATGTACAACCCGCTGCTCGAGACCATCAACGACCTGCTCGCGCGCGGCACGAAGGCGGGTCTCTTCCGCAAGGGCGTCGACCCGATCGACCTTTACATCTCCATCTCGGCGCTGAGCGCCCACTACATCAGCAACGCGCACACCTTCGAGGCGATCTTCGGCCAGCGGCTGATGAGCTCGCAGCGGCTCAGGCAGCGGCTGGAGCATGCAGCCGAGATGGTGCTGAGCTACCTTGTCGGCGCAGGCCCGCGACCAGCGCCTCGATCTCGGCGCGAGCGTGCTTCCGCATCGAAGCGCCCGGCTGGATGAGCTGCAGCACCACCAGGCCGTGCGCCTGCGTGAGGAGCCGCCGCGCGGTGGCCTCGGCGTCGGGCTGGCGGCGGAACTCCCCCGCCGCGATGCCGTCCTGCACCAGGCGCGTCCAGAAGCGCAGCTGGCGCTCGTAGCGCCGCGACTGCTCCTGCTGCATGTCGGGGTCGCGCGTGCTGAGCGCGAGGTAGTTGATCCAGAAACGCCACCACCGGTTGCCGGTGGCGCTCATCGCGAACGAGAGCATGATGCGGCGCAGCTGCGCCGCGGGCGAGCCGGCGTAGCTCTCCCAGTCGGGCGGCAGGTGATAGGCCGCGCGCAGCGCCTCGATGAGGAGCTGCTTCTTGTTGGTGAAGTGGTGGTTCAGGGTGCCGGTGCTGACCCGCGCCGCGGCGGCGATCTCGCGCATCGAAGCCTGGTCGGCGCCCTCGCGCGAGATCACGTCGTACACCGCGCCGAGCATGACGCCGCGGTGCTCGCGGCCGTCGCCCCGCTCCGCGGCGCGCGGGCGGCCGACGCGCCTTCTCCTTCCCGGCTTCATAGTCCCAGTGCCTGCTTGGCGAGGATGTTGCGCTGGATCTCGTTCGTCCCGCCGTAGATGCTGAGCTTGCGGAAGTTGAGGTAGCGCGCCGCGGGCTCCGCGTGCTCGACCGGGCCGCCGGTCGCCTGCATCACCAGCTCGGAGAGCGCCTGGTGGACCTCGCTTCCCTTCAGCTTGAGGATCGAGACCTCCGCGCCGGGCGGCACGCCGGTCTTGCGCAGGCGGTCGAGGAAGCGCAGGTTGGTGATCTCGAGCGCCATCAGCTCCACCTCCACGCGCGCCAGGCGGTCGCGGAAGCGCATGTCCTCGAGGAGCGACGGCCCTCCGTCGCGCGGCTCGGCGGCGAGGCGCTTCAGGCCGGCGAGCGTGCGCTTCGCCACGCCGACGCGCGCGTTGTTCATGCGCTCGTAGCCGAGCAGGAACTTCGCCACCGCCCAGCCCCTGTTCTCCTCGTGCACCAGGTTTTCCGCCGGCACGCACACGCCGTCGAGGAACACTTCGTTGACCTCGTAACCGCCGTCCATGAGCCGCAGCGGCCGCACGCTGATGCCCGGGCTCTTCATGTCGATGAGCAGGACGCTGATGCCCTCGTGCGGCTTGCCTTCGGAGGAGGTGCGCACCAGGGCGAACATCCAGTCCGCCCATTCGGCCTGCGTGGTCCAGATCTTCTGCCCGGTCACGACGTAGGAAGAGCCGTCCTTCACGGCTTTCGTTTTCAGCGAGACGAGGTCGCTTCCGGAGCCCGGCTCCGAGTAGCCCTGGCACCAGAACTCGCCGCCGCTGTAGATCTTCGGCAGGAAGCGCTTCTTCTGCGCCTCGGTGCCGTACCGGATCAGCACCGGCGCGCAGAAGACGAGCGCGAGGCCCGGCAGCTGCGGCGCGCCGGCGTAGCCGCACTCCTCCTCGAAGAGGTAGCGCTGCACCGCGTTCCAGCCGGTGCCGCCCCATTCCTGCGGCCAGTGCGGCGCGATCCAGCCCTGCTTCGCCAGGATGGCGTGCCAGCGCCGCACGTCCTCCTTGGAGAGCTCGGCGAAGCGCTCGACCTTCTCCTTCAGGTCGCGCGGCAGGTTGGCCTGCAGCCAGGCCCGCACCTCGTCGCGGAACGCCCGCTCTTCGGCGGAGTAGTTGAGGTCCACCGCGTTACCGCTACTGGACCTTGATGCCGCGCGCCTTGATGAGCTTCGCGAACTGCTCGCGCGCCTCGTGGATCATCCTGGTGAGCGACTCGGCGCTGCCGCCGACCGGCGTCATGCCGACCGACAGGAGCTTCTCCCGCACGTCCGGCGCGGCAAGCGCGGCGTTGAACTCCGCGTTCAGCTTCTTCACGATCTCGTCGGGCACCTCCGTGCGCACGACGTAGCCGAACCAGGTGTTGGTCGACATGTTGATGCCCTGCTCGATCAGCGTCGGCGTGTCGGGCAGCTGCGGGGCGCGCTTGGGGCTCGCCACGGCGAGCGCCCGAAGCTTGCCGGCCTTGACGTGCGGCAGGACGCCCGGCAGCGTGTTCGAAGCCGCGACGATGCGGTTGCCGAGCACTTCGGTCATCACCGGCGCGTCGCCCTTGAGCGGGATGTGCTGCATTTCGATGCCCGTCAGCAGGCTCAGCATCTCCATGGTGAGGTGGTTGTTGGTGGCGTTGCCGGCCGTGCCGTAGGTCACCTCGCCCGGCTTCGCCTTCGCCATCTTCACGAGGTCGGCGATGCTCTTCACGCCGCTGTCCACGTTGGTCGAGATCACCGGCGGGATGTCGACGATGTGCATCAGCCCCTTCATCTGCTTCTGGGCGTCGTAGTTCATCTCGAAGAGCGACGGGTTCACGCTGTGGGCGGGCCCGACGAGGAGGACCGTGTAGCCGTCCGCCGGCTGGCTCAGCACGTACTGCGTGGCGACGCGCTCGTTCGCGCCGGCGCGCGATTCCACGAGCACCGGCTGGCCGACGCTCTGCGAGACCTTCTCGCCGATGAGGCGCGACATCATGTCGGTGGGACCGCCCGAGGTGTAGGACAGGATGATGCGGATCGGCTTCGACGGGAATGCCTGCGCCGAGGCGCCACCCGAAGCGAGGACCGAAAAGGACACGACGAGACAACCGAGCAGCTTTCTCATACGCATGACGCCTCCGTTCATTTGAACTGTTCGCGCAGCTGGAACTTCAGGACCTTGCCGCTGCTGTTGCGCGGCAGCGCTTCGACGAAGCGCACGTGCTTGGGCTTCTTGTAGCTCGCCATCCTGTCGCGGCAGTGCGCCACGACGCGGTCGGCCTCGAGCTTCGCGCCGGGGGCGAGCTCGATGAACGCCGCCACCGACTCGCCGTAGATTTCGTCCGGAACGCCGACGACGGCGACGTCCTGCACCCCGGCGAGCTCGAGGATCGCGGACTCGACTTCCTTGGAATAGATGTTGTAGCCGCCCGAGAGGACCATGTCCTTCTTGCGGTCGACGATGTAGAGGTAGCCGTCCTCGTCGAAGCGGCCCATGTCGCCGGTGTGCACCCAGCCGTTGCGGATCGTCTCGGCGGTCGCCTCCGGCTTGTTGAAGTAGCCGCGCATGGTGACGAAGCTGCCGGGCACGCCGGAGCGCACCGCGATCTCGCCGGTCTCGCCCGGCTTCACCTCGTTGCCGTGCTCGTCGACGAGCTTCACCTCCACGCCAGGCACCACGCGGCCCACCGAGGCGGCCTTCGCCACCTGCTCCGCGGGGTCGGGACCGAGGCAGGTGAGCGCGCCCATCTCGGTCATGGCGAAGAACGAAACGAGCTTGAGATGCGGCAGCGCGCTCGCCAGGCGGCGCTTCACCTCGACCGGAAACGCCTCTCCGGTGACGACCGCGAGGCGCAGGTTGCGGAACCGCGACGGGTTCGCCTCGATCTCCGGCAGCAGCATGCGGCCCACGGTGGGCACCATGCCGAGCAGCGTGATGCCTTCGGACTCGATGAGGCGCGCCGCCTCCCGGGCGTCGAAGCGCTTCATGATCACGATGCTCGAGCCGATCGTGAAGGTGTTCATGAGGCGCGAGAACGCGGTGCGGTGCGCGAGCGGCGTCGTGGTCAGCACGCGGTCCGCCGCCGTCATGCCCCACAGCCAGATGTTGCAGTAGCCGTTCGCGACGATGTAGTTCGCCTGCGTGATGATGGCTCCCTTCGCCTTGCCGGTCGTGCCCGAGGTGTACTGGATCTGGCAGTCGTCGAACTCCGGCGGGACGTCGGGCAGCCGGCCTTCGCTCTCGAGGAGCGCCGCGTACGCGACCTCGCCGCCCTCGGCCGCGCGGTCGCAGGTGATGCGCACCGGGATCGGCACGCCGGAGCGCGTCACCGTGCCGCGCGTCTCGTCCTCGAAGAACACCGCCTTCGCCCCCGAGTCGGCGAGCATGTAGGCGAGCTCGGCCGCCGCATAGCGCGGGTTGAGCGTCACCGCGACCGCGCCGGCCTTGATGCAGGCGAGGAAGGCGACCACGAACTCGACCCGGTTCGTCAGGCAGATGGCGACGCGGTCGCCGACCTGCACGCCGCGCCCGGCGAGGCCGAGCGCGACGCGGGTGGACTGCTCATGCAGCTCGCCGAACGACAGGCGCACGCCGTCGCAGGCGATCGCCTCGCGGTTGGGCGTCGCGCGGGCGAAGGCGGCGATGAAGTCCGGCAGCTTCACGCAGGCTCGAAGGCGGGGTAGTTCGTCCCGTCGGGAAGCTTCTCCCAGCAGAGCTTCACCTTCATGCCGATCTTCACGTCCTCCGCCTTCACGTTGAGGAGGTTGCACAGCATGCGCACGCCTTCCTCGAGCTCGACCAGCGCGCAGAGGTACGGCACGCGGTCCTCGTGCCCG
This sequence comes from Burkholderiales bacterium, assembly GCA_035627155.1. Lineage (GTDB taxonomy): Bacteria > Pseudomonadota > Gammaproteobacteria > Burkholderiales > SG8-39 > SCGC-AG-212-J23. The sequence continues at coordinate 36,844 of DASPMF010000163.1, forward strand.
GGCCAGGCGCTGAAGGTGTTGGTGAAGCTGTACACCGTGCCGCGCCCCGAGACTTCGCGCCACTCCAGGTTGCGCCGCCCCGTGAAGACGCTCACCGGCCGCGGGAAGTGCTGCGGCCGGCCCGTGTCGCGGCAGAACTGGATCACGAGCTTGCCTTCCTTCGCCTTGTCCCAGAAGGGCTGCGTCGGCATGTACACGCCCGGCCGCGGCAGCGGACGCGGGATCTTCTTCGGCTCGGCGCTCATGCGGCCTCCAGGATCATCACGTTGGACACGTTCCAGTTGCGCCCGTAGGGGATGACGCCGATCCCGGTCACCATCGCGTTGCGGGGATCCGGGACCTGGCGCTCGCCCGCCTCGCCGAAGAGCTGGCGCACCGCCTCGACCAGGTTGGTGCCCCCGCCCGCGAGGCCGGCCTGGCCGGCGGAAATTTGCCCGCCCGAGGTGTTGAGCGGCAGCTTGCCCTTCCAGGTGAGGTCGGTCTCGTGGATGAACTGCGCCGCCTTGCCCTTCGGGCAGAAGCCGATGTCCTCGAACACGATCATCAGCGCGATCAGGAAGTCGTCGTACGGCTGGATCATGCGCACGTCCTTCGGCGCCATGCCGGCCTGCTTGAGCGCCTTGGGGCCCGCGACGGAGAACCCGGACACGGTGATGTCGGTGAGCGGATCGTCGCCGCCGAAGTTGGTGATCTCGCCGTAGCCGACCGGATGCGCCATCTTCTTCAGCCCGAGCTTCTTCGCCTTCTCGGTGGACATGACCAGCACGCCGTTGGCGCCGTCGCACACCATCACCGAGTCGAGGATGCGCAGCGGCTCGGAGACGAACTTGGACTTCAGGTAGTCCTCCTCGGTGAGCGGCACGCGCAGCTTGTCGCAGGCGTTCGGGTTCATCAGCGCGTGGCGGCGCTGCGTCACCGCCAGCTTGGCGAGCGCCTTGTGGTCGAGGCCGTACTGGTGGTCGTAGCGCTGCGAGAGCAGGCCGAAGGCGCCGACGGGGCCGCGCAGCCCGGTCGGGTACGTGAACTCGTGGCGGTAGGCGCCCTGCTCCGTCGGCTTCGACGAGGATTGCGCGTCCGAGAGAATGACGAGCACCGTCTCGCACAGGCCGTCGCGGATCGCCGAGGCCGCGCGCGCGATGCCGCCGATGCCGGAGGCGCCGCCCAGGCCGTTCACCTGCATCCAGCTCGGCGTGAGGCCGAGCATCTCGCACATGTAGACGCCCCAGAACGGGTTCGACGTCTCGCTCATCGTCTCGCCGATGGCGAGGCCGTCGATGTCCTTCTTCTCCAGCCCCGTGCGGGCGAGGATCGCGTCCATCACCTCGGCCGCCAGGTCGTACGCGCTGCGCCCGCCGCGCAGCATGATCTTGGTCTCGGCGTAGCCGACGACCGCGATGTCGTGTCCTTTCTTCATTGGCTTACTCAACCTTGATTCCTCGCGTCTTGATGACCTTGCCCCAGCGCTCGACCTCTCGGCTGATGTGGGCGGCGAACTTCTCCGGCGGGCCGCCGACCGGGATCATCCCGACGCCCGCGAGCTTCTCCTGCACGTCCGGCTGCTTCAGCGCCTCGTCGAATGCGGCGTTCAGGACCTTGATGCGGTCCTTCGGCGTCTGCGCGTGGATGATGAGCCCGAACCACGCGGTGATCTCCGCCTCGGGATAGCCCTGCTCGATGAAGGTCGGCACCTCGGGCAGCAGCTTCGAGCGCTCGCGGCTCGAGATGCCGATCGCCTTGAGGCGCCCGGCCTTCACGTGCGGCAGACCGGCGGTGATGGTGTTCGAGCTGGCATGGATGCGCCCGCCGAGGAGCTCCGTGATCGCCGGCGCGTCGCCCTTGAAGGGAATGTGTTGCAACTGGATGTTCGCCATGATCGCGAGCAGCTCGACCGTGAGGTGCGTGGAGGTCGCGTTGCCGGCGCTGCCGAAGGTCACCTGCCCGGGCTTCTCCTTCGCGAGCTTCACCAGGTCGGCGAACGTGTTGATGCCAGAGCTCGGGTTCACCGTGAGCATCGGCGGGATATTCACGAGGTGGATCAGGCCGGTGAGCTCCTTCTGCCCGTCATAGGGCAGCTTGAAGAGCGACGGGTTGGTCGTGTGCGGCGGGGCGACGAGGAGCACCGTGTAGCCGTCGGCCGGCTGGCTGAGCACGTACTGGGTGGCGACGCGCTCGTTGGCGCCGGGCTTGGGCTCGACGAGCACCGGCTGGCCGAGCTTCTTCGCCACATGCTCGCCGGTCAGGCGGGCGAGGAAGTCCGTCGGGCCGCCGCCGGTATAGGCGAGGACGACGCGGACCGGCTTGTTCGGGAAAGCCTCTTGCGCGCCGGCCGGGCCGGCAAGGGCCCAGGCGGCTACGAGCGCAGCCAGGATGGTGGTTTTCACGGGACCTCCTCGTACGGAAAGCTAAATCCTACGGAACAATCGCACAGTTGTGCAATTGTTTTTCTAGCCGCGCGGCGTGAACGGATCGCAGTAGAAGGCGGACGGGGGAAGTGCACGCTCCGTGACGAAGGCGCGCCGCGCTGCGTCAATCATCGCCGGCGCGCCGCAGGCATACACCTCGTAGCCGGCAAGCGAAGGAAAGTCCTGCAACACCGCGGCGTGCACGAGGCCGGTGCGGCCCTCCCAGGCTTCCTCGGAGAGGACCGGCACGAATTTCAGCGGCCATTTGCGTACGAGCGCTTCGGCGTAGAGCCCGGTCCGCGTGCGCGCGCCCCAATAGAGTGCGAGCTCGCGACCGAGGTTGCGCTTCATGGCGTCCTCGACGATCGCCTTCATCGGCGCGAAGCCGGTACCGCCGGCGAGCAGGATCGCCGGCTTGTCGCTTTCGCGCAGGTGGAAGTCGCCGAAGGGCAGCTCCACCTCGATGGTGTCGCCGCTCTTCAGCGCGCCGAGCGCCTGGTCGGAGAAGGCGCCGCCCGGGAGGATGCGCACGTGCAGCAACGCGCCGTCGCTCTGCTGCGGCGGGTTCGCCATCGAGAAGGCGCGGCGGCTCCCGTCGGCGAGGAGCACCTCTAGATACTGGCCGGCACGGAACTTCACGCGCACGCCGGCCGGGAAGCGAAGCTGCAGCACCGCGACGTCAGCCGCCGGACGCTCGAGCCGGTAGACCTTCGCCTTCACGAGCTTGCGCGCGCTCGGGTCGAGGCGCCGGATCTCGCGCGGCGCGATCTCGAGGTCCGAGCGCGGGTGCGCCTGGCAGAGGAGCGCGTCGCCGCCGAAGGCGGTCGGCCCGGTGAACTCGCCCGCGACCACCGGCGCCCGGCAGCTCTCGCAGGCGCCGCGCCGGCAGGAATACGGCATCTCCCACCCCGCCTCGAGCGCCGCATCGAGGATGCTTTGCCCTTCAGCGCAATTGAACTCGATGTCCTGGCCGGACACCCTGATGCGGAACGTCAGGGAGCAGTCCCCCCCAGCAGCGACAGCGTCTCGATCACGCTCGCCGGATCAGCGACGTTCTTGCCGGCGATGTCGTAGGCGCAGCCGTGGCCGACGCTCGAGAAGAGCACCGGGGTGCCGATGGAGAGCGCGCTCGAGCGCAAGGGACTGACCAGCTTGATCGGGATGTGGCCCTGGTCGTGGAACATGGCGAGGTAGACGTCGTGCCGGCGCTGCGAGAGCAGGAGGTCCGCGCCGCCCGGGCCGTGCGCATCGATGCCGCGCTTCCTCAGCTCCGCGACAGCGGGCTTGGTGATGCGCTCGTCCTCGTCGCCGAACAGGCCGTCCTCGCCCGCGTGCGGATTGATGCCGAAGACCCCCAGGCTAGGGTTCGCGACCCCGAGCCGGCGCACCGCGGCGACCGCCGTCGCGCCGGCTTCGACCACGCGCTCCGCGGTGATCCGCCCCAGCGCCGACTGCACGCTCTCGTGCAGCGTGACGTGCGCGATGCGCAGCCCGGCCGCCACCAGCATGAGGAAGGTGCGCTCCTTCGGCGTGTTCGTCAGCTCGGCGAGCAGGCCCGCGTAGCCCGAGAACGGGATGCCGGCCTTGTTGATCGCGGTCTCGGACTGCGGGCAGGCGACGATTGCGTCCGCCTCGCCGCGCCTCACCATCCCGACCGCCGCCCTGATGTACTCGACGGTCGCGCGGCCCGCGCGCGGATCCAGCGTCCCCGGCTTGAATGCTTCGGGCTCCAGGCTTTTCACCGGATGGAGTTTCCCCTCGGCACCGTAGTGCCGGAGCACCTGCTCGTCCCCAACGAGGATGGGTTGCACGGGAGAGTCGATGAAGCGGCGTGCGGCCTTGACGGCGATCTCCGGACCGATGCCGTTAGGATCCCCGATTGCGACGGCAATTTTCACAGGGGAATGGCGATCAGCGTGTCGACGCGGCTCGAGTCGCACACGACGAGGCGTTCCTTTATCTTCAGCGTGCCGCCTTCCTCGACGAAGGTGTCGAGATAGCGCCCGCAGGCGAAGAGGTCCATCGTGCCGTCGCGCATGATGCGCACCACGAGGAACGAGGTTTCGGCGCGCGTCGCGCCCCCCTCCTTCCCGACCTCGACCGGCGTGCCGAGGATGTGGCGGTAGGCCTGCCGCTCGTAGATGTTCGCCTTGCGAAGCGCCGTGACGCGGTCCTGCAGCATGCCGCGCGAGTCCGCGTAGATGAGGCCCGCCTCCATGCCCTTGGCGTGGTTGTCCGCCGAGGTGACCTTGTAGAGGCAGTCCTCGACGAAGAACCCCGGCCATTCCTCGATGCGGTCGTCGTCGAGCGCCCTCGCGTACTCGCCGTTGAGCTGGATGATCTGCGGCGTCACGCGTAGCCCATGAGGTTCCGGTAGGCCTTCCAGAAGCCGCGCACCGAGGCTTCGGTGGCGCGCGTCTGGTCGCTCGTCGAGCCCTCGCCGCCCATCTCGATCACCGACAGCTCGTCGCCCGCGGCGGCCGCGCCGCGCTGCACGAAGCCGCCGACGCAGCCGTCCTCCATCGAGACGTAGCCCGCCGGCCCGACGAGGTTGGACTGCTTGAGCCGCCGGCGCAGCATCTCGGGGGAATCGTCCTGGAAGCCGAAGTAGGTCCAGTGCAGGTCCATGCCGCCCGGCCCGCGCGGCAGGATCTGGCGCACCGCGAGGCAGTTGTGGATCTGCTGCAGCACGAAGTTCGGGAACACCGTGAGGATCTGCAGCTGGATGTCGTCGTTGAACTCCTTCACCGTGTCGAGCAGGCTCGGGTCGGCGAGCCGCAGGCCTTCCATCTCGGTGCGGATGCCCTGCTTGCGGTATTCCTCGCTCGTCCTGTCCCCGGGCAGGTCGATCGTGTAGCTCGCGTGGTGCCCGCCGTCCGGGCTCACCATCACGCCGCCGCCCTGCGTGAGCCGCGTGATGCGGAAGGTGCCGAAGAACGAGTGAAGCAGGCTCGCGTGGTACGTGTCCTTCGTGTTCTCGAGGTAGAGCTTCCAGTTGTTCGGCAGGTGCTGGGTGTAGCGGCCGAGCACCTTGATCGGGCCCTTCATCACCCGCTCCATGCGCCCGAGCACGTCCTCGCCCAGGTACTCCTCGATCGGTGCCACGTCCTCGGAGAGGCTGACGAAGACGAGTCCCGCGATGGTGGCGGTGCGGAGCTTCCGCGGCCCGTGGTCCGCCTTGCAGAAGCTCTTCGGCATGCCGCCGCGGCCGTTGGAGCCTTCCTCGAAGGCGATGCCGACGAGGTTGCCCTGCTGGTCGTAGCGCCAGGCGTGGTAGATGCACTGGAAGTCCTTGGCGCCGCTCCCGCCGTCGTCCAGGGCGATCAGCGCCCCGCGGTGCGAGCAGCGGTTCTCGAAGGCGTAGATCTCGCCGTCGTCGGCGCGCACGACCACAATCGGCATTTCGCCCAGGAACGTGGTGCGGTAGTCGCCCGCCTTGGCCACGTCGGATTCGAGGCAGGCGTAGTTCCACACCGGTCCCTCGAAGATGCGCCGCAGCTCCTGGCGATAGTTCTCCTCGTCCTGGTAGACCCAGTACGGGACCCGCGTGAGATTCTCAGTTGGCCAGCGTAACGTTTGCATCCTTGATCACCTTTTTCCAGCGTTCGGTCTCGTCCTTGATGAAGGCGGCGGTCTCGGCGGTGGTTCCGCCGACCGGCTCGGCGCCGAGGGCGAGGAGCTTCTTGCGCACGTCGTCCGAGCGCAGCGCCTCGACGGCGGCGGCGTTGATCTCGCGCGCGACGGCGGCCGGCGTTTGCGGGGGCGCGACGAGCGCGAACCAGGCGCTGCTCAGGAACCCGGGGACGCCGGCTTCCGAGACGGTCGGCAGGTCGGGGGCGACGGCGTTGCGCTTCTCGCTCGCGACGCCCAGGAGCTTGATGCGCCCGCCCTGCGCGAGCTTGAGCGCGGCGAAGAGGTTGCCGATGAAGATGTCCACCCGGCCGCCGGCGAGGTCGGTGAGCGCCGGCGCCTCGCCCTTGTAGGGCACGTGCAGGAGCTGCAGGCCGGCCATGGAGGCGAGCATCGCCGCCGAGAGGTGCGAGGTCGAGCCGTTGCCCTGCGAGGCGTAGCTCACCTTGCCGGGATTGGCCTTCGCGTAGGCGACCAGCTCCTTCACGCTGCCCACCGGCAGCTCGTTGCGGGCGCTGATCACGTTGGGCGAGAGGCAGAGCACGGTGATCGGCACGAAGCGGCCCGGCTCGAAGGAGAGCTCCTTGTAGAGGTTGTGGTTGATCGACAGCGGCCCCGGCGGGCTGGAGAGCAGCGTGTAGCCGTCCGGGTCAGCGCGATACACCGCGTCCGCGCCGACGTTGCCGCCGGCGCCGGCGCGGTTCTCCACCAGCACCGGCTGGCCCCACTTGTTCGACATCCGCTCGGTGACGATGCGCGCGATCGAGTCCGCGGCGCCGCCGGCAGGGAACGGCACGACGACGCGCACCGCCTTGTTGGGAAACGACTGCGCCGCGGCGCCCAGGGGCAGCGCGAGCAGGAGGAGCCAGGCCAGGATTCTTTGCATCGGGATCTCCGGTGTTCGCCGCTTGTTCGATAAGCGAACAAACTTGCGATAATCGAACAGCGAACTTATCGTTC
>DASPMF010000164.1:0-4525 GCA_035627155.1 Burkholderiales bacterium
CGCATTGATCCGCAGCCGGCTCGCTTCCGCCGCGTCCACCGCGACGTCGAAGCGCACGCGGCCTTCGCTCACGACAAAGTTCAGCATCGCCCCGTGCTCGAGCGCCCCCGGCGTCTCGGCGACCAGCAGGGCCGACGTGCCGGCGAGGGCTCGGGCGAAGTGCGGCAGCCGGGCGCCGGCCGCGCCGCCGACGAAGACCATGTGCGCGCCCGCGGCGCCCTGCGGGTCGGCCGGCTCGCGCACCGCGATCGGGCGCCCGTTGAGCGTGCGGCCGCGCGCGAGCATGCGCAACTCTTCCGCAACCTCCGGCGCGCCCGCCACGGCGATGACGAACGGGTCCTCCGGACCGGGCCGACCCGGCCATTCGACGAACGCCGGGAACTTGAACAGGAACGCCGCCTTGACCTCGTGCTCGGCCGCCTGCCGCTCGCCCTGCGCATGCGCGCCCGGGCAGGCCAGCAGAAGGAACGCCGCGAGCGCGGCAGCGAGGCGCATCCTCACAGGCCCACGCGTAGCTTGACGAAGGCAGCGCGTTCGAGCTCGGCGCGGCTGGCGGCGGCACCCCACTCGGGATGGCGGCGCTCGAAGAGGTTCTGCACCGCGAGCGAGAGCTCCAGGTCCTTCGCCGCCCGCCATGCAAGCCGCGCATCGACCGCCGTGTAGGCCGGCACTTCGGGCGCGGGCCGCGCGGCGTAGTGGCGCAGGAAAACATCGAGCTCGTGCTTGTCCGTGAGGTCGAAGGCCGCGCGCAGCTTCCACCAGTACGGCGGATCGTTTCCTTCCGAGGCCGGCGCAAGGTTTACCGTACCCGCGCGGTCGCGGAGCTCGACCTCCTGCATCACGAATCCCGCGCTCAATCGGGCGCTGCGGCTGACCCGCCACGTCCCCCAGCCTTCGACCCCATGCACCGTTCCAAAGCGGTCGTTCGCGACCACGCTGCCTCCGGGAACGGGCGCAACAGTGCGGATATGGTCGTAGTCGGCGTAGAAGGCGGTCAGCGAATAAGAGAGGACGCGCGTCGGTTGCGCGCGCCAGCCGAGCTCCGCCACCTTGGCGACCTCCGAGCGGAAGCCCGGCCCGCCGAGGAGCGGCACGGGATTTAGCGGGAAGAACAGGTCCCGGACCACGCGCGAAGGCGCGCGCGCCGCCCGCGAGAGGGCGGCCCAGAGGAGCTGGCTCTGAGCGGGGCGCCAGCCGATGCGCGCGCTCGGAAGGAACTCGTTGCCGGTATAGCTGTTGTAGTCGAGCTTTCCGCCCACGGTGAAGGCGAGCTCCGGGCTGAGCGCAATCTCGTCCTGGAGGAAAAGGTGGTGACGCTCGAGCTTCAGGCTCGCCGGCTGGAAGACGATCAGCGGCGAGTTCACGACGCGGTCGTCGTGCTGCCGCAGGCCCAAGCCCCAGAGCATGCGATGGGCGCCGGCGGGCGCCAGGCCGTGCTGCAGCTCGAAGTCGAGCGTGTCGAGCTCTTCCTTGAACAGGCCGAAGTGGTTGCGCAGGGTACGGTCGAAGTACGCCTGCGCCTTGACTTCCGCGCCTTCGCCGAGGTCGCGCGTCAGGCGGCCGAGCAGGTTCATCCCGGAGTAGTCGCGGGCCTGCTCGCGGACCTCGCCCTCGTAGGCGTCGCCCTGGAGCGTGAAACCGTGGCCGGCGCGGCCCCAGTCGGCCCGGAAGCCGCCCTGCACCTGCTCGCCGCGGTCGAGGATCGGGCTGCCGTTCGCGAGCGCGGTGTTGTCCCGGCGCACGGTCTTGCCGTACAAGCGGAAGTGCCCGCCCGCGATTTCCCCGCCGTAGCGCGCCGCCGCGTCGTTTCGCTGCGTCCCCGCCTGCAGGACCGCGCCGACGCCCTGCGTCTCCGCGGCGCTCTTCGTGATGATGTTGATCACGCCGTTGACCGCGTTCGCGCCCCAGAGGGTCGCGCCCGGCCCGCTGATCACCTCGATGCGCTCGATGTCCTCGAGCATCGCGTCCTGCGCCTCCCAGAAGGTGCCGGAGAAAAGCGGCGTGTAGACCGTGCGGCCGTCGATCAGCACGAGCAGCTTGTTCGCGAGCGTGTTGTTGAAGCCGCGGGCGCTGATGGCGTACTGGTTCGCGTCGGCGCGCGCGACGTCCAGGTTCGGCGCGAGGCGCAGCAGCTCCGGCAGGCTGGCGCGGCCGGAGCGCCGGATCTCCTCGGCCGTGATGACGTAGATCGACGCCGCCGCGCGCGAGAGCGGCTCGTCGCGTCGCGACACCGAGGTCACGACGACGTTGGAAAGCTGCTCGAGCGAGAGGTCGGCGAGGCTTGCGAGGTGCGTGCTAGCTGCCGCGCTCGCCGCGCAGGTGAGCAGCGGCAGTGCCGCCAGCGTTGTTCTTATCATGGGCTCCCAGTTGCACCAGAAGGTCGTTGATCTGCTGCGGGTCGACGGGCTTCGTCAGGTGGTAGTCGAACCCCGCTTCGGCGGAGCGACGCCGGTCCGCCTCCTGCCCCCAGCCGGTGAGCGCGACGAGCGTGACCGCGTGGCCCCTGCGCTCCCGCATCTCGCGCGCCACTTCGTACCCGTTCGCGCCGGGCATGCCGATGTCCAGGATGGCGAAGTGCGGCTCGAACTCGCGTCCCGCGCGCAGGGCCGCGATGCCGTCGTAGGCCACCGTCACCTCGTAGCCGTAGAGGGTGAGGATGCGCTCCAGCGAATCCGCGGCGTCGCGGTTGTCGTCGGCGACGAGCACCCGCAGCCCGGGCGCCGGCACTGCCGAGGGACGTTCGCCGTAGCCCGCCTCGGCCTCCGCCACGCCGCGTGCCACGGGCAGGCGCACGGTGAACATAGCGCCCTTCCCCGCGCCGGCGCTCTGCGCCTCGACGCGGCCGCCGTGCAGCTCGACGATGCCGTGGACGAGCGACAGCCCGATGCCGAGGCCGCCGCCGGCGCGCTCGCGCCCCGCCGTGAGCTGGCTGTAGGGTCGGAAAAGGCGCGGCGCCACCTCGGGTGAAAAGCCGATGCCGTTGTCCTCCACGGTGACCACGGCCTCGCCGCCCTCGAGCTCGGCGTGCAGCTGGATCTCGCCCTCCGGGCCGGTGAATTTCGCCGCGTTGTTGAGGAGGTTGGAGAACACCTGCGCAAGGCGCGCAGCGTCGGCTTCCACCCACAGCGGCTCGCTCGGCAGGAGGACGGACAGGCGGTGCCCGGCGGCGGTGATGGCGGGCCGGCTCATCTCCAGCGCCATGTCGATGCAGCGCTCGAGCGGCACGCGCTCCTTGCGGACCAGGAACTTGCCGCGCGAGATGCGCTCGATGTCGAGCAGGTCGTCGATCAGCCGCGACATCTGATCGGTCTGGCGGCTGATGACTTCGCGGCTCCAGGCCACCTCGGGATCGGGCGTATTCCTGCGCCCGAGCAGGGCCACGGCGTTGCGGATCGGCGCGAGCGGGTTGCGCAGCTCGTGCGCGAGCGTGGCAAGGAAGTCGTCCTTGCGGCGATCCGCGTCGAGCAGCGCCTGCTCGTTCACCTTGCGGTCGTGGATGTCGGTGACGATCGTCACCCAGCCGTCGGCGTGGCCGTTGGCGTCGAGGATCGGCGTGAAGACGGAGCTCACCCAGCGACGCCCGAGGCCCGGGAAGCTCGCCAGCCGCTCGTACTGCACCGGCTCGCCTTTCATCACCTTCGCCAGGTGCGGCGCGATCTCGCGCATGGTTTCCGCGCCCAGCACCTCGGCCACCGGCTGGCCGACCAGCTGCTTCGCCGGCTTGCCGATCCAGCGGGCGTAGACCGGGTTCATCCAGACGAAGCGCAGGTCGTTGCCGGTGCGGCACACGCCGGACGGAAGCGTGTTCAGGATGACCTCGAGCTGCTCCTGCGTGGCGCGCAGCGCGTCGGCCGCGCGTTTGCTGTCGTCGATGTCGTGGATCACCGCCACCCAGCCGGTGACCTTGCGGCTCTCGTCGAGCGTCGGCTCCAGGCTCGCGCGGATCCAGCGTCGCCCCTTCTGCCGGCGCGCGTAACGCTCATACTCGACCCGGCGCCCCGACAGCACTTCGCGGATGTGCGGGCGCATCTTCTCGATCGCCTCGATGCCCAGCACGTCCACCATCGGCCGGCCCATCATGTCCTCGGGCCGCATTCCCGCGCCGGCCCACTCGGCGTACAGGCGGTTCACCCAGAGGTAGCGCAGGTCGGCGCTGCAGCGCGCCACCGCCGCGGACATCGTGTCGGTGACGATCTGCAGCTCGCGCTCCTTGTGCTCGAGCCCCTCGCGCGTCCTGCGGTGCCCGGCGATCTCCTCCTCCAGCCGCGCGGCGTGGCCGCGCGCCGCGACGGCATCGGATTCGGCGCGGCGCCGCGCCGCATGCATGGCGCCGCCGAGCGCGATGATGAGGAGCGAGGTCAGCGCATAGGCGCCGACGCGCGCGACGTCGTCCGCGCTGTCGAGGTGCAGCACGCCGCGCGGCGCGATGAACAGGACGTTGGCGGCGAGGTAGCCCGCCACCGACGCCAGGATCCCGGAGCGGTAGCCGCCGTGCCAAACCGCTACGACGATCGCGCGGTACAGC
>DASPMF010000165.1:0-9688 GCA_035627155.1 Burkholderiales bacterium
GCCGAGCACCTCGCCATGCCGCTCGTCGCCGCGCAGGCGGATTTCCTGTTCCCGGCCGAGCAGGGCGACCGTTGCGAAGTGCGCTCGCGAATCCAGCGGTTCGGCGGCAAGTCGTTCGTCATCTCGCACGAGATCGTGCGCGAGGACGCCACGGCGCTGTGCAAGGGAGCGGAAACACGCGTGTGGGGCCGCTTCGCCAACGGACCTGGCACGCCGATGAAGGGTCAGCCGATCCCGCAGGCGCTCAAGGACTCGTTCCGGGCGCGCTAAGCGCTTCCTGCCAGGCGGCCAGCGAGCGTTCGATCATCCGCGCCCCGGCGCCGCCCCGGGCTCCGGCGTCGGAGCCCGCGCGCTGCAAGTGCGCGTGCATCGCCTGCGGATGCACCTGCAGTCCCTGAAGAACCTCCTGCATCGCCGCAAGGGCGCTGCCTGCGGCCGCGAGCAACTCGCGCAGCGTCATCCACTGCGACTGCCACTGTCCCAGGCCGCGGTCGAGCTCCGGGGTTAACTGTCCAAGGAGGATTGCGGCGAGGCCCGGCGTTCGCATCGACGCCTCCAGCGCAAGCAGGCTTCCCGAAGGGTTGCGCTTATGCGCCATGCTGCTCGAGCCGCCGCGCCCGGGTACGGATGGCTCGGACAATTCTCCGACCTCCGGTTGCATTAGCAGCGAAACGTCGCGCGCGATCTTGCCCGCAGCGCCCGCGAGCATCGCGGCTTCGCACCCCACCCGCGCTACGAGGTCGCGCGTGCTGTGCCAGGGCGTCGCTGGTACGGCCAGGCCGAGCTCTCGCGCGAGCGCCGCTTCCACTGCCTCTGCCTTGTCGCCGAAGCTGCGCAAGGTGCCCTCCGGACCGCCGAACTGAAGGACGCAGGTTGCCGCGGAAGCGGCGCGGAATGCCGCGTGGCAGCGAGCAAGGCCCGACAGCCACACAGCGGCCTTCCATCCGAAGGTGACCGGAAGGGCCGGCTGCAGGAGGGTGCGGGCAACGCAAGGCGTCATCGCATGCTTTGTCGCAAGACCGGCAAGCGCATTGCCCGTCCCCTGCGAGAGCGACAAGAGGCGTTGCGCGGCTGCTTTCATGCAGAGCACGACGGCGCTGTCCACGACGTCCTGGGTCGTCGCGCCTTTATGGAGTGCCGCCGCCGCCTCGGGCGAAGCCGCTTCGACCTGGCGGCGCAGCTGCTCGAGGAACGGAACCGCGAGGGTGCCGGCGCCGCGGGCTTCGCGCGCGATGCGCAACGCTTCGAACTGCGCCGTGGCGCAGACCCGTTCGATGACATCCGCGTGCCCGTGAGCCAGGAGGCCTGCGCTCGCGCTTGCACGCGCAAGCGCGCCCTCGAAGCGCGCCATGGCCTTGAGGAGCTCTTCATCCGAGAGCGCCGACCAGCACGCTTCGTCGGAATAGGTCAGCTCCAGGCCGGCCATGCGCTCAGAAGTCGAAGAACACGGTTTCGCCCTTGCCCTGCAGGACGACGTTCCACTCCAGCAGGCTGCGGCCTTTGCGACGCGCGATGAGCGTGGGGCGCCGGCCCGCCGGCACGAGCGCGAGGAGCGGATCCCGCGTATTCGCCTTCTCGTCCGGGAAATACATGCGCGTAGCGAGCTGCTTCAGCAGCCCGCGCATGAAGACCGTGACCACCAGATGGGGCGCCTGCGGCCGGCCATCCGGTCCCGGCACGCTGCCCGGCTTGATCGTGGTGAAGCGGAAGACGCCCCGAGAATCGGTCGGGATGCGGCCAAAGCCGCGGAACCGCTTGTCGAGCGGCTTCTTCTGCGTGTCTTCGGGATGGTTGTACTTGCCTCGCGCGTTCGCCTGCCAGATCTCGATCAGGCCATCATCCACTGGCGCGCCGTCTCCGTCCAGCAGCCTGCCCTGCACGGTGATCCGCTCCCCGGGCACGCCCGGGCGCGCGATGTTGCGCGTAACGAGCCAATCGAGGCCGATGTGGAGGTAAGGGCCGACCGTCTGGCTGCCTGTCGCGAAGAGGGCCATGTCAGCGCTCCATCGGCGTGGCTTCGCGGCCGCGCAGCACGATGTCGAAGCGATATCCGAGCGCCTGCTCCGGAATCGTCGTCTCCCAATCGAAGGCGGAGATGAGCCGGCCGCGCATGTTCTCGTCCGCGATGCAGGTGAACATCGGGTCGTACGGCAGGAGCGGATCGCCCGGGAAGTACATCTGCGTGACCAGACGGGTCAGGAAGGCCTGCCCGAACACCGAGAAATGGATATGCGCCGGCCGCCAGGCGTTGTAGTGATTCCGCCAGGGGTACTCGCCCGGACGGATGGTGATAAAGCGATACCGGCCTTCCGCGTCGGTCAGCGTGCGTCCGGCGCCGGAGAAATTCGGATCGACCGGCGCATCGTGCTGGTCCGCCTTGTGCGGATAGCGGCCCGCCGCGTTGGCCTGCCAGATCTCCACCAGCGTGTTCGGCACGGGCCTGCTGTTCTCGTCGAGGACGCGACCGCTCACGATGATGCGCTCGCCGATCGGATCCCCCTTGTGCTGCGCCGTCAGGTCGTTGTCGCCCGGCTTGACATCGTCCCAGCCGAAAACCGGTCCCGTCATTTCGGACAATGTCTGCGGCGCGATCACCAGCGGCTGCGTCGGATGCCGCCGCGCCGTGGAACGATACGGCGGGAAATCGTATTCGGGCTGGGTCCCTCGATGGAACCGGCGGTACGGAGCAAGTGGTTTCAGATCCCCTCCTCTGCTTTCCTTATTCCGCGTCCGGCTGCTTCGCCGGCTGCGCGCGATCGAAGGCGTCCAGGCGCATGCAGGCGTCGAACACCCGCATCAGCGTCGGATACGGTGCGAGGTCGCACTTGAAACGCCTGGCATTGAAAACCTGGGGCGCCACGCAGCAATCCGCGAGGCCCGGCGTGTCGCCGTGGCAGTACGTGCCCGTACGCGCGTCGCCGGCGAGGTCCGCCTCGAGCTTGGACAAGCCGTCCGCGACCCAATGGCGGTACCAGGCGTTCACCTGATCCTCGTTCTGCCCGAGGTCTTTTCGCAGGTGCTGCAGCACGCGCAGATTGTTGAGCGGATGGATCTCGCACGCGACAAGAAGCGCCAGCGAACGCACGCGCGCACGTCCTTCGGGATCCTTCGGCAGCAGCGCCGGCTGCGGCCGCGTTTCCTCCAGGTACTCGAGGATGGCCAGCGACTGATTCAGGCGCACTGCGCCGTCTTCGAGCGTCGGGAGCAGTCCCTGCGGATTCACCGAGACGAAAGCTGCCTGGCGGTGCTGCCCCTTCGCGAGGTGCACGAAGGCCGGCTCGTAGGCGAGGCCCTTGAGGTTGAGCGCGATGCGAACCCGAAACGCGGCAGAGCTGCGGAAGTAGGTGTACAGCTTCACAACGCCGGAACGACCTTCACCTTCAGCTCGCCGACGTTGTCGATGCCGGCATGAAGCTCGTCCCCGGGCTTGACCGGCCCGACGCCCGCGGGCGTGCCGGAGTAGATGAGGTCGCCCGGCTCGAGCGTGTAGTACTCCGACAGGTACGCGATCTGTTCCGGCACCGACCAAATCATGTCCGCGAGATCGGCCTTCTGGCGCTCCTTGCCGTTCACCTTGAGCCAGATGGCGCCCTTCGTCGGATGGCCGATGCGCGCTGCCGGCGTGAGCGCGCTGCAGGGCGCGGCCTCGTCGAAATCCTTGCCGAAATCCCACGGGCGTCCATGGTCCTTGCCCCACTGCTGTAGGTCGCGGCGGGTCATGTCCAGGCCCACCGCATAGCCGAAGACATGCTCCACGGCCTTGCGGGCGTCGATCCGGCGTCCGCCGCGCGAGATGGCGACCACCATCTCGGTCTCGTAGTGGTAATTGGACGTTTTGGGCGGGTAGTGCACTTCGCCGCCGCCCGCCACGAGCGAGTGCGCGCTCTTGATGAAGAAGAACGGCTGCTCGCGCCCCGTCCCGCCCATTTCCTTCTGGTGCTCCGCGTAGTTGCGGCCTACGCAGAACACGCGTCGTACCGGGAAGGCATCGCTGGTCTGCGCGACGGGCAGCGTCGGCGGGTTCCAGATGGGAATTGCGAAAGGCATAGGAAGGCTCGCGAAAAGCGCAAATTCTAGCCCTAGGGCGCCGTCGCTCCGTCGAGGAGTTCACGCAGCCGGAAACGCTGCACCTTTCCGGTCGCCGTGCGCGGAAGTTCGGACACCACGCGGATCCATTTCGGCCGGCGATGCCGTGCGAGCGCTTCGCACGCCAGCCGCGCAGCGCGCGCAGCGGCGTCCGCGTCGCCGTTCGCCACGATGAACAAGGCGAGCCGCTCCAGTCCATCGCCATCCGGGGCGGCGACGCACACCGCTTCCGCCACCTCGCGCAGCGACCCGACCGCTTCCTCGATCTCCGACGGCTGCACCCACTGCCCCGCAATCTTGAGGAGCTCGTCCGAGCGCCCGAGATGCACGAGGGAGCCGTCGGGCTCCTGCGCAAAGAGGTCGTGCGTGCAGAACCAGCCGTCGCGAAAGCATTCTTCCGTGCGTTCCGGCAGGTTGGCGTATCCGGCGGCGAGCGAAGGGTGGCGGATCCACAGCACGCCGTCCTCGAGCCGCACTTCCGCGCCCGGGAGCGGCCGGCCGGTGCGCCGCCCATCCGACGTGCCGGGCGGCGTGACGAGGCACGCGCAGAAGGTCTCGGACATCCCGTAGAGATTGAGGAGCTCCCGGCCGCCCGCGCGCCGCCACTGCTCGACGAGCGCCGGCGAAAGGCGCTCCCCTGCCGAGACGAAATGCGAGACGCGCGCGAGCGCGTCCGGGCGCCCGTCCGGCTCGGCGAGCAGCCGGCGGTACAGCGTCGGGACGCTGAAGACGGCGTCCGGTCGCTCGCGCCCGACGATGTCGAGAATCGCCGCGGCGTCCGGCCAGTCCGGGCAGAGGATGGAGGTCGCGCCCAGTGCAAGGGGGCCGAGCAATCCGTGCTCCAGCCCGTAGGCAAAGAAGAACTTCGACGTCGCGAAAATGCGCGCGCCTTCTCCAAGGCCGAGCATCCGAAGTGCGCCGCCAACCGCGCGGAAGCTGCGATGCGCATGCACGATGCCTTTGGGCCGGCCGGTGGTTCCGGAAGAATACAGATGGAACGCCGGGGTCTCGTCCTGCGCGGCGAACGCGGTCGCTGTGCCTGCGTTCTCGACCAGGGGCCGCCACGCCGGCGCGCCCTGCATGCCCTCTCCGGCGATTACGATCCGGCCCTCGCGGAGAAGCTCTGCGGTGAGATCGGCGCGGGCTTGCGCGAAGACGTCCTCGACGACGACCAGGCGCGCGGCGCTGTCGTCGAGAATGTGCCGGTAGTCCGCCTCGGAAAGCTTGTTGTTGAGCGCCACCGCGACGGCGCCCATGCGGATCGCGCCGAGCCATGCGGCGGCGAACTCCGGGGTATCGCGCATGAGGAACAGAACGCGCTCGCCGGGGCGCACGCCCAGGGTATTCAGGGCGGCCGATGCGCGTTGCACGCGCTCGGAGAGGGCTCCGTACGTGACGCGCTCAGCGCCGCACACCAGCGCGGTGCGGCCGCCGTGGCGCTGGAGCGCCGCCTCGCCGAGCAGATGCTCGACGCCATTGGCGGAGCAAGCTAGCATCACCGCCCATTGTTGCATATCCGATTGTTTGGCCTCCAAACCAAAACCGCGCGTTGAGCCCCTGCGGAAGGGCCCGCTGCCCGGGCTGCTCGGCTATCGGTTGCGGCTCGCGCACCAGGCCGTGTTCCGCGATTTCGCCGCCAGCGTGCCGCAGGCGACGCCCGGCCGCGCCGGCATGCTGATGCTGGTCGAAGCGAACCCTGGCGTGACGCAGGGCCGGCTCGCGCGTGAGGTGGGGCTCGATCGATCCACCATGGTCGGCCTGATCGACGGCCTCGAGGCGACCGGGCTCGTCGAACGGCGGCGCGGGCGCGACCGCCGTACCAACGGCCTGTGGCTCACGCGGCGCGGCCGCGCCCTGATCGCCGACATGAAGCGCCGGATCCAGGCCCACGAACGCCGGGTGTGCGGCCGGCTCACCGCGAAGGAGCGCGCCCTTCTCCTGGAGCTCCTCGGAAAGCTCGCCGCCTAGAAAAGCAAAGGGCGCCGGAGCGCCCTTGGTGCTGCGCCACCGGCGTGACCTACATCCGGTACGCGGCCTCGCCGTGCGAGGTGGTGTCGAGGCCCTCCCGCTCTTCTTCCTCGGACACGCGCAAGCCGATGGTGACGTCGACGAGCTTGTACGCGATGACGGAGACGACGGCGGTCCAGATCACCGTCAGGCCGACGGCCTTTGCCTGCACCCAGAGCTGCTCGGCGATGGACGAGAATCCCGTCGCGCCCTTGACCCAATCGGTCACGAACCCGGGGCCGCCCAGTTCCGGTGAATTGAACACGCCGGTAAGAAGCGCGCCCAGGATGCCGCCCAGGGCGTGAACACCGAAGACGTCGAGCGAGTCGTCCGCGCGCAGGAGCTTCTTCAGCCCGCTCACGCCCCACAGGCACACCAGGCCCGCGGCGAGGCCGATGATGAACGCGCCCGGGATTCCGACGTTGCCGGCGGCCGGCGTGATCGCCACGAGGCCGGCGACGGCGCCGGAGGCGGCCCCCAGCATCGTCGGCTTGCTCTTGAAGATCGCCTCGCCGAGCGTCCAAGACAGGACCGCGCAGGCCGTCGCGATGAGCGTGTTCATGAACGCGAGCGCTGCGGAGTTGCCCGCCTCGAGCGCCGAACCGGCGTTGAAGCCGAACCAGCCCACCCAGAGGAGCGACGCGCCGATCATCGTCAGCGGAAGGTTGTGCGCCGGCATGGCCTCCTTGCCATAGCCCAGCCGCTTGCCGACCAGGTACGCGCCCACCAGGCCGGCCACGCCGGCATTGATGTGCACCACCGTTCCGCCGGCGAAGTCGAGGGCGCCCCACTGCCAGATCAACCCCGCCTTGGCGTTGAGCGCGTCTACGAGCTTTGGGTCCGTGTACGCGTCCGGTCCCATCCAGAACCACACCATGTGCGCGATCGGCGCGTAGGCGAAGGTGAACCAGATGACCACGAAGGCGATTACCGCGGAGAAGCGCACGCGCTCAGCGAACGCCCCGACGATCAGGCAGCAGGTGATCGCGGCGAAGGTCGCCTGGAAGACCGCGAACACGATCTCCGGGATCACCACGCCCTTGCTGAACGTCGCGCCCATCGCGAACTCGCCCTTCGGCACGTCCACGGCCCCTTTCATGAACAGCCGGTCGAAGCCGCCGAAGAACGCGTTGCCTTCCGTGAACGCCAGGCTGTAGCCGTAGACGAACCACAGCACGATGATCAGCGAAAAGACCACGAAGACCTGCATCAGCACCGACAGCGCGTTCTTCGCGCGCACCATGCCGCCGTAGAAGAGGGCGAGCGCCGGCACGCTCATCATGATGACGAGGGCCGAGCAGACCAGCATCCAGGTTACATCGCCCTTGTTCGGGACGGGCGCGGTTTGCGCCAGGGCGGCGCCGGCGAAGCCGAGACACAGCGCCGCGGCCAGCCATGTAGCGATTCGTTTCATTGCTTTCCCCTCAGTAGGCACTTCAAAGCGCCGCCGCATCGGTCTCGCCGGTGCGGATGCGGATGACTTTCTCGAGCTCGAAGACGAAGATCTTCCCGTCGCCAATCTTCCCGGTGTTGGCCGACTTCTCGATGGCGTCGATCACCTGGTCGAGCAGTTCGGTCTTGATTGCGGCCTCGATCTTCACCTTGGGCAGGAAGTCGACGACGTATTCCGCCCCCCGGTAGAGCTCGGTGTGGCCCTTCTGCCGGCCGAAGCCCTTGACCTCGGTGACGGTGATTCCCTGCACGCCGATGGCGGAAAGCGCCTCGCGCACTTCGTCGAGCTTGAACGGCTTGATGATTGCGGTGACGAGTTTCATGGCGCTCAGAACGTCTTCTGGACGAAGAAGGTCAGCGTGTCCTTGCCGAGGAAGCGGCCGGCCGGGTTGGTGTAGAAGGCGGTCTGCGCCGTGTCCATGTCGGTGTCGGTGTAGTACGCGCCGATGGTGAAGTTCTGCGGCAACGCATACGTGGCGCCGAGCTTCCAGTCCTTGTAGGAGGCGAACGAGTCGTTTTCGACGCCCGCCGTGTCGCCCTTGAACTTCTGGATGCCGTAGTGCGCCTGCACCGCGAACTTCTCCGTCACCGGATAGTTGGCGGAGAGATCGAGGTAGTACGTGCCGTTGCTGTTCGGCACGCCGAACGTCTCGTCGCCCACGCTGATGCTCAGCTTCGCAGTCAGCCACTTCCAGCCCAGCGCGCCGTAGATCTCGGTGGTGTCCGCCTTCACGAAGCCGGGATTGACGCGGCCGGGGTAGTAGTACTGCAGCAGCCCGACGTCGTACGAGAAGTCGCCGCCGAAGCTGCCCTTGTAGCCGCCGTAGAAATCCCATTCCAGGCTGCTGCTGGTGTAGGCGCCCGCATCGCTCAGCACGCTGACGTTCGAGGCCCACGTTCCGAGGTAGATGCCGCTGGAATGCGCGTAGTCGAAGCCGCCCTGCAGCGCGGGCTTGCCGTCGGTCTGCTTCACGCCGCGGAAGATGTATTCGCTGAAGAGGCCCACGTTCCCGGTGAAGGTGTGGGACGAGGCGGCGGTTCCCTGCTGCGCCATGACGGCCGCAGGAGAAACGAACGTGGAGGCAACGGCTAATCCGAGCAAGGTCTTGCGCATGACTGGAATCTCCCTAGTGAGGTTTGGGCAACGACCTTGCTTAGCACCGGTCATGCCAACGACTTTTTTCTTTGCCATCAAGAACCTGCGAAAAACGCGCGGGGATCGTGCTCCGCATTGGTGCGCGCCGGCCCGCGGCTCGCGCCAAGGTGGTGCTATGGTCGGCCCATGATCGACAAGTCGTTTTTCGAAGACCTTCGCGGGCGCCTGAACGAGGCGCTGCGCAGTTCGCCGGCGGGCGATGTCGAGAAGAATCTGCGCGCCTTGCTTGGCGGGTGGTTCGACCGTTTGGATCTCGTTTCCCGAGACGACTTCGAGGTGCAAAAGCGCCTCCTCGAACGGGCCCAGGCGAAGCTCGCGGAGCTCGAACAGCGCCTCGCCGAGCTGGAAAAGCAGGCGCCGCAGTAAACCCCGCCGCCCTCCGGCGCGTTCATCTGCGCGGAGGGGCATTCCATGAGCATCGCCACGGTTGCGAGCCGCGCGCTTGCAGGCATCGACGCGCCCGAAGTCACGGTCGAGGTCCATCTGGGCCCCGGCTTGCCTGCGTTCCACATCGTCGGCCTGCCGGACGCGGAAGTGCGCGAGGCTCGCGATCGCGTTCGCGCAGCGCTCAACCATGCGCGCTTCGAGTTCCCTGCGCGCCGCATGACCGTCAACCTCGCTCCGGCAGAACTGCCCAAGGACTCGAGCCGGTTCGATCTGCCGATCGCTTTGGGCATCCTGGCCGCGAGCGGGCAGCTGTCCACCGATTCGCTCGCCGGCCTGGAGTTCGCCGGCGAGCTCTCCCTCACGGGAGAGCTGCGCGGCATCCGCGGCGCCCTCGCAATGGCGCTCTCGGCGCGGGGCGCGGGGCGCGCGTTCGTCCTGCCGGAAGCCAATGCGCCGCAGGCCGCGCTCGCGGAAGGCGCGCGCATCCTGCCGGCACGGACGCTGCTCGAAGTGGTCGGACACCTCGCGGGCGAGGCGCACCTCAGCGAATACGCCTCGTGCCGCACGCCCGCCGCACCTGCCTACCCCGACTTCGCCGAC
>DASPMF010000166.1:0-13426 GCA_035627155.1 Burkholderiales bacterium
GACCGGCCTCATCATCCCGCTCGGGCACTGGGTGCTGCGCGAAGCTTGCCGGCAGAACCGGGCATGGCAGGACCGCGGCATGCGGCCGATGCGCACTGCCATCAACATCTCGGCGGCGCAGCTGCGCCACGAGGATTTGCCGGAGCAGGTGGCGCTCGCGCTGCGCGAGACCGGCCTCGACCCGCGCTACCTGGAGATCGAGATCACCGAGACGGTCGTGATGCAGAACGCGCAATCGGCGGTGGCGATGCTCGACCGGCTCAGCCAGATGGGCATCCACCTGGCGGTCGACGACTTCGGCACGGGCTATTCGAGCCTCGCATACCTCAAGCGCTTCCCGATCAACACGCTGAAGATCGACGCCTCCTTCATCCGCGATCTGTCGAGCGACCACAACAACGCGCTGATCGTGAAGGCGATCATCGCGCTCGCGCACAGCCTGCGCCTCGAAGTGGTCGCGGAAGGGGTCGAGGACGAGCGCCAGCTCGGCTTCCTGCAGTCATTCGGCTCCGACCAGTACCAGGGCTTCCTGCACAGCAAGCCGCTTACCGCTGCGGAGTTCGAGCGCGTGCTCGCCTCCGGCGAACGCCCGGCCCCCGGGCTCGCGCCGGCGTAGCTTCCGTGCCGCCCTAGGCGGCGCGCTTCTTGCGCTGCGCGTCCTTGGTGTGCATCTGCGCGTACGCGCCGTGCGCGGCGGCTTCCGCGTCGCCGACGTGGACCGGCAACCCCATGTCGGAGAGCACCGAGCCGAGCGCGGATAGGCACAGCATCACGTTGTCCGGGCGGCAGCTGTAGCCCATCAGGCCGATGCGCCAGATCTTGCCCGCGAGCGGCCCGAGGCCGGCGCCGATCTCGATGCCGAACTCCGACAGGAGCCGCTTGCGCACCTCCGCCTCGTTCACGCCTTCGGGGCAGAGCACCGCGTTCATCTGCGGCAGCTGGTACTTCTCGGACACCAGCATCTTCATGCCCATCGCCTCCAGGCCGGCCTTCAGCGCGAGGTGGTGGCGCGTGGCGCGAGCCCAGGCGTTCTCCAGGCCTTCCTCGCGGATGAGCAGCAGCGCCTCGTGCAGCGCGAACAGGGAGTTGGTGGGCGCGGTGTGGTGGTAGGTGCGCGTGCCGGCATTCCAGTAGTTGAAGAGCAGGTTCATGTCCATGAACCAGCTGTGGATCTTGTCCTTCCTCTTCTTCACGTGCTCGACCACGCGCTCGCTGAACGACACCGGCGAGAGCCCGGGCGTGCAGGACAGGCACTTCTGGCTCGCGGAGTAGATGGCGTCGATCTCCCACTCGTCGACCTTCACCGGCGTGCCGGCGAGCGAGGTGACGGCGTCGACGATCACCAGGGCACCGTGCTTGTGCGCGATCTGCGTGAGGGTCTTCGCGTCGGACTGCGCGCCGGTGGAGGTCTCGGCGTGGACGAATCCGACGACCTTGGCGTCCTTGTTCTTCTTCAGCGCGTCCTCGAGCTTCTGCGGGTCGACCGGCTCGCCCCACTTGTCCTCGACGAGCACCGGCGTGCCGCCGCAGCGGATCGCGTTCTCGAGCATCCGCCCGCCGAACACGCCGTTCTGGCACACGATCACCTTGTCGCCCGGCGCGACCATGTTGACGAAGCAGTACTCCATCCCCACCGAGCCGGGCCCGGAGAGCGGGAAGGTGAGCGCGTTCTTCGTCTGGTAGACGTAGCGCAGGAGCGACTTCAGCTCCTCCATCATCTCGACGAACACCGGATCGAGGTAGCCGATCGCCGGCTGGCTCATCGTCGTGAGCACGCGCGGATGGATCTCCGTGGGGCCGGGCCCCATGAGCGTGCGCTGCGGCGGGTGGAAGGACTGGATGCGTTTGCTCGGCGCGTACTGGCTCATGGCTTCCTCGGAATGGATTCCAAACGGGGCGTTCTCGGGGCGCGATTTGACGCGCACCGGATTCTTGGCGCTCGCTTCGTGAACCACGTCTTCGGCGCGGATGCGCCCGTCGGTGATTCGCTCGACCTCGCCGGCCCAACGCGCCGGCACGTATTCCATCTTGATCCAGTGGTGGACCACCGCGCGGTCGAGCTGGAACGCGCGGGCGACTTCCGCCTGGCTGCCAAAGATCTCGACAAGGCGCTCCGCGCAGTTCACGGCGCGAAGCTTAGGGCGTCAAATTCAGTTTGACAACTACTAGTTCACCGCCCGGTCAGGGCCGATGCGGCCGATGAAGGGAAGCTTCAGGCCGGAGGGTCCGACGCCGAAGGAAAGGCCGAGCAGGTTGACCTCGAGCCCCTCGACCGTGCTGGCGGTAAAGCCGAGCAGGCCGGCGAGCGAAACCTGAAGACCGCGACCGCTCGGCGGGGTGTGGACGAAGTCGTCGCGGAGGTAATCCTTGCCGATCGCCGTGCCCGGAAGGTCGGCCTCGAGCTCCGGCACGTGCCGCGTGAGCCAGGCGGTGAAGGTGTTGGAGTTCGGGCCCGGCCACAGGCCGTACTCCTTGGCGAACGGATAGTTGCGCGCCGCCTTCTCCAGGCGCCCGATCATCTCGTCGACGCCGGAGCCGCGCTTGTCGGCGTAGAGCTCCGGCTCGGAGCCGAACCAGCGGCCATCCGGAGCGCGATGGCTGACCACCACGGCGGTCTCCGACCAGCGCAGGCGCCAGCCGACGACTTCGTACACCGTCCAATCCTTGGCCTTCGAGGGCTTCACGGCGACCCACGTATGCACCCCGAATGCGCCCTTCCAGCCCACCGTTCTCGCGCCGTAGACCTGGATCACCGCCTCCGGCGTGGTTTCGGGATCGGGCGCGAGGCCGACCGGCTCGCGGCTCGCCGTGCGCCAGTCCTGCGCCGAGCACGCCGAAGCCAACAGGCCGAGCAGGAGGTAGAGAACGCGCTTCAACTGCCGTACAGGCGCTTGACGACCTCGTCCTTCATGCCGAAGCTCTGGCCGCCGGAGGGAAACGCGCCGGAGCGCACTTCCTCGGCGTAGCGCTCGACCGCCTTGCGGATCGCCGCGCCCGCCTCGGTGTAGCGCTTCACGAAGGTCGGCGTGAAGCCGGAGAAGAGCCCCACCATGTCGTGGAAGACGAGCACCTGGCCGTCGCAGTCCGCGCCGGCGCCGATGCCGATGGTCGGGATGCCGATGCGCTCCGTGACCAGCCTGGCGAGCGGGGCCGGCACGAGCTCGAGCACTACGCCCCAGCACCCGGCCGCCTCCAGCGCGACGGCGTCCTCGACGATCTTGCGCGCCTGCACCTCGTCCTTGCCCTGCAGCTTGTAGCCGCCCAGCGCGGAGGCCGTTTGCGGCGTAAGGCCCACATGCCCCAGCACCGGGACGCCGGCGCGCACGAGCGCCTCGACGATCGGCACCACTTCGACACCGCCTTCGAGCTTCACCGAATCGGCATGGGCGTCCTTCATGAGCCGGGCCGCGTTGGCGAGCGCGTCCTGCGGCGTCGCGTACGAGAGGAACGGCAGGTCGGCGATGACAAAGGCCTCGGGGGCGCCGCGCCGCGTGGCCTTGGTATGGTGGACCATGTCGTCGACTGTAACCGGCACGGTGGAGTCGTAGCCGAGCACCACCATCCCGAGCGAATCGCCGACGAGGATCAGGTCCACTCCGGCTTCCGAGACGAGCTTGGCCGTCGGAAAGTCGTAGGCCGTGAGCATCGCCAGGCGCGCGCCCTTCTTCCGCTTCAGTTCGAGGACGGTCGGTTTCTTCATTCGGCGAACCTGACGATGTGGAGATCCGGAGTATTGTTGGCGGGGTGTCCCTGAGGCTTTAGACCGGTGAAATCGAAAAGGTTTCGATCGAGGAGGTGCGAAGGAACCACGTCGGTCAGCGCGCGCGTAATGGATTCGATGCGCCCGGGCTCGCGGCCCCACTCGCGCAGCATCGCCGCAATCTGCTTTCGCTGCAGGTTGTCCTGCGAGCCGCACAGCGTGCAGGGAATGATCGGGAAAGCGCGGTCCGCGGCATAGCGCGCGAGGTCCTCCTCCGCCACGTACGCGAGCGGCCTGACGACGACATGGCGGCCGTCGTCCGAGACCAGCTTGGCCGGCATAGCCTTCAGCTTGCCCTGGTGGAAAAGGTTGAGGAAGAACGTGGCGAGGATGTCGTCGCGGTGGTGGCCGAGCGCGATCTTGGTCGCGCCGAGCTCGCCTGCGACGCGGTAAAGCACGCCGCGGCGCAGGCGCGAGCACAAGGCGCACATCGTCTGCCCTTCGGGGACCACGCGCTTCACCACCGAATAGGTGTCCTGCTCCACGATGCGGTAGGGCACGCCGACGGATTCGAGATACGCCGGCAGCACGTGCGCGGGAAAGCCGGGCTGCTTCTGGTCGAGGTTCACCGCGACGAGCTCGAACCGCACGGGTGCCTTCTGCTGCAATCTGATGAGCACGTCCAGGAGGGCGTGGCTGTCCTTGCCTCCGGAGAGGCACACCATGACTTTGTCCCCCTCCTCGATCATGGCGAAGTCGGCGATCGCCTGGCCGACCTGGTTGCGCAGGCGCTTGGCGAGCTTGTTCTCCTCGTAGCGCAGCTTGCGCAGGTCGCTCACGAGAGCAGCTTCAGCCCGGCGATGCCGGCGACGATGAGGACGATCGAGCCGATGCGCAGCAGGTCGCGCGATTCGTTGAAGAGCACCATGCCGAGGATCGCCACGCCCACCGCGCCGATGCCGGTCCACACCGCGTAGCCGGTGCCGATCGGGATCGTGCGCACCGCGACCGCGAGGCAATACACGCTCGCCGCCATCGCGGCGAGGGTGAGCGCCGAGGGCCACAGGCGCGTGAAGCCCTCGGTGTACTTTAGGCCGACCGCCCAGACGATTTCGAGCAGGCCGGCCGCCGTGAGCCAGATCCAGGCCATGTTCAGAGGAAGATGGAGCGCCCGCCGTCGACGGCGACGATCTGTCCCGTCACATACGGCGCGCACGCAAGGAAGTGTACCGCCTGGGCGATGTCCTCCGGCGACCCGAGCCGCCCGAGCGGTGTCGTGGCGAGGATACGTTCGCGCTCCGCGGACGGGAACTGGCCGTCCTCGGGCCAGGCGATCGCGCCCGGCGCGACGCCGTTAACGCGCACGCGGGGCGCAAGCTCCAACGCGAGCGAGCGCGTGAGCGCCGCAAGCCCCGCCTTGGCGATGCTGTACACCGGGTAGCCCTTGAGGGGACGCTCGGCGTGGATGTCCACGATGTTGACGATGGCCCCTTCGCGCGCCGCGAGGTGCGGCGCGGCTTCCTGCGCGATGAAAAGCGGCGCGCGCAGGTTCGAGCCGACGAGCTCTTCCCAGTGCGAGGTCTCGATGGCGCCCAGCGCGACGGGGAAGAAGGACGACGCGTTGTTGACCAGCAGGTCGAGCGCGCCGAAGCGATCCAGCGCCGCCGAGACCAGCGCCCTCGGCGCCACCGGCGCGAGGAGCTCCGCCTTCACCGTGGCGACGCTGCCGGCGCGCGCGCCGTTCAGCTCCGCGGCGAGGCTATCCGCGTCCGCCGCGGAATCGCGGTAATGCAGGACGATGTTCGCGCCCGACGCATGCAGGCGCCGCGCGATCGCGGCCCCGACGCGGCGCGCGCCGCCCGTGACGAGCGCGGTCCGGCCGGCGAGGGAGGCGTCCATGAGGCCGGAAATTCTAGGTTAAATTGCGGCTAATGCTCGAGGCGATCCAGGCGGAGCTCGAGCGCACGGGCGGATGGATGTCCTTCGCGCGCTACATGGAGCTCGCGCTGCACGCGCCCGGCGCCGGCTACTACGCGGGCGGCGCGCGCAAGTTCGGCGCCGAGGGGGACTTCGTCACGGCGCCCGAGCTCGGCAGTCTTTTCGCGCGCACCCTGGCGCGCCAGCTCAAGGCCGTGCTGCGGCCCGGCGAAGCGATTCTTGAAGTCGGCGCCGGAAGCGGCGCGCTCGCTTCGCAGCTCACCGCGCTCCTCGACTGCGAGTACTGGATCCTCGAGACGAGCGCGGAGCTGCGCGGACGGCAGGAGGCGCGGCTGCAGACGCGCGTGCGCTGGCTCGACCGCCTGCCGGCGCGCTTCCGAGGCGTGGTGCTCGCCAACGAAGTGCTCGACGCGATGCCGGTTCACGCGGTCGCTTGGCGCGACGGCGGAATCTTCGAGCGCGGCGTGGCCGTGCGCGACGGCGCGCTGCACTGGGCCGAGCGGCCGGCCGGAGGCGACCTGCTGCTGCAGGCGCAAGCCCTCGCCGTCCCGCGGCCCTACGAAAGCGAGATCGGCCTGATCGGACAGGCGTGGGTGCGGGCGCTCGCCGAGTCGCTGGAGCGCGGCGCCGCGTTCATCATCGACTACGGCTTTCCGCGCCACGAGTACTACCACCCGCAGCGCTCGGCCGGCACGCTCATGTGCCACCACCGCCACAGCGCGCACGCCGACGTGTTCCTGCGACCCGGGATGGAGGACCTTACCGCGCACGTAGATTTCAGCGCGCTTGCCGCGGCGGCGCGCCGCGCTGGCCTCGAGGTGCTCGGTTACGCGACGCAGGCGCAGTTCCTGGTGAACTGCGGCATTACCGACGTGCTGGGCGAGGCCAACGTGGAGAACGCGCTTCACTATGCGCCGCTCGCCGCGGAAGCTAACCGCCTCCTCTCTCCGGCCGAGATGGGGGAGCTCTTCAAGGTCCTGGCGCTCGGGCGCGGCGTCGAACGGCCGCTGCTCGGCTATACCCGCAACGACCGTTCGCATACTCTTTAGGCGATGCCCGGCCGCGCTCTACTGCTCCTGCTCCTGCTCCTTTCTTGCGCCGCCTTTGCGTCCGGACCGGAAGCGGCGAAGAAGCGATGGGCCGAGAGTCCGCATGGACCGATGCTGGAGCGGCTGCTGCCGCCGACGTTCTCCGAGCGCCAGCTGCCGGAGCCCAAGTCGCCCGGCGCGCAGCTCACCGTCGCGTACTGCGTTCAGTGCCACAACGTGCCGAACCCGGCGATGCACGATGCGGCCAAGTGGCCTCGCATCGTGGACCGGATGGTCCTGCGCATGCGCGGCCGGGGCAACATGGGCACGCTGATGAAGGAGATGATGGCCGGAGTCAAGGCGCCCGGCGAGGACGAGAAGAAGGCGATCGTCGCGTACCTGCAGCGCAACGGGCAGACGCCGATCGACCCGGCGCTCTATCCGGACCTGCAGTCGCCCGCCGGCGAGGCGTTCCGCCTCGCCTGCAACCAGTGCCATGTGCTGCCCGACCCGAAGCGCCACACCGCCGAAGAGTGGCCCGGCGTGGTGGCGCGCATGCAGAAGAACATGGAATGGATGAACCGGGTGGTCGGCACCCAGCCGATCGCCGACGAGCCGCAGCTGCGGATCGAGGAGATCAACGCCTACCTACGCAGGCACGCGAAGCGCTAGGCCGCAGGCACCGCCATCCCGCGCGCCACGGCGGGGCGCGCCCCCACGGCTTCGTACCAGCGCTTTACCGCGGGGAACTGCGCGAGGTCCACGCGGTGCCATTCGTGCCGCCCGACCCAGGGAAAGATCGCGATGTCCGCGATCGTGTACTCGGCACCGGCGATGAAAGCGTGCTTCGCCAGCTGCCGGTCCATCACGCCGTAGAGCCGCTTCGCCTCGTTGCCGTAGCGCTCGCTGCCGTAGGGGACCTCGTCCTTCTTCGCGCGCATGAAGTGGTGCGCCTGGCCGAACATCGGCCCGACGCCGCCCATCTGGAACATCAGCCACTGCAGGACGTCGTAGCGCATCGGCGCCGGGAGGAGCTTGCCGGTCTTCTCCGCGAGGTAGATCAGGATCGCACCGGATTCCATCATCGCGTAGGGCTTGCCGCCCGGCCCGTCCGGATCGACGATCGACGGGATCTTGCCGTTCGGGTTGATCTTCAGGTACTCGGGCGCGAACTGCTCGGAGTTGGTGCCGATGTTGATCCTGTGCACGCGGTAAGGCAGCGCGCACTCCTCCAGCATAATGGAGACCTTGCGGCCGTTCGGCGTGCTCCAGGTATAGAGATCGATCATGGGTTCCCGATGTTGAAGTGGCTGATCACGGTGTTCGTCGTGCTCGTGATTCTAGCGGCGGCCACGCCGCTGCTCGCGCGCTTCGGCCTCGGGCGGATCCCCGGGGACTTCCGCATCCCGGTGCGCGGCCGCATGTACTACGTGCCGCTTGCGAGCACCGTGATCCTCACCCTCGGCGTCTGGCTAGTGGGCAAGCTTCTTTAGCTGCGCGGCGATCGCCTCGCCGACCCAGATCTGCGGCAGCGACGGCGTCAGGCCCTCGGCCGCCTCCTTCTTCGCCACGAGCCCGCGCGCGATGTCGAACGCGCCGGCGAACGAGCGCGTCTGCGCCAGCGCTTCCTTGAAGAACGCCTCGCCGAAGTACGTGAAGTCGCGCCCGTGCTCGCAGCCGAAGGAGTTGCGGTCCGCGGCCGACGCGGCGATGACGATGGTGTTCGCGTCGCGCAGCGGCTCGATGAAGCCGCCCGCGAAGCACGCCGACACCACGATCACGCGCCACTTCACGCCGCTTTCCTGCAGCATGCGCGCGAGCGCGGTGGGCGTGAGCGACGCGAGCTGCAGCGGCGGCTGCGACGCCGACAGCCGGTGCTCGGGGTCGCCGTGCGCGGACAGGAACAGGAACAGCACGTCCTCGTCGGCGTTCATCGCCTCGCCGGCGGCCTCGAGCGCGCGCGCCAGGTTCGTCGTGCTGCCGATCGGCAGCTCCTCGAGCGCCGCCTCGCTGCTCACCAGCGCGATGGAACGCCCGGCGGCGCCGAAGCGCTCCTCGAAGAGGTTGCGCACGAAACGCATCTCGCGCAGGAAGACGTCCATGCTCGCATCGGGCGCGAAGCCGACGAAATAGAGCTCCGGGCCCGGCCCGCCCGGCTCGATGGCGGCGAGCGCCTCCTCGATGAGCTCGCCCTGGCGGTGGAACACGCGCTCGTCGGTGAGCGCCGGCAGGGGCGCTTCGTCCTCGAGGGGCTGCACCCAAGGCTCGGCGCGCGGCAGGAAGAGGAAGGCGGCCGCGCTGATCAGCGTGACCGCCGCCGCCGCGCGCCATCCCTGCGGCCGGCGGCGGCCGCCGCAGAGGAGCACCGCGCGCACCGACACGGCCCAGCTCCACAGCATGTATCCGTACAGGACAACGTCCGGCCGCCCCAACGCGGCGGCGAGCGCAGGGAGGAGGAGACCCGCCGCCTCGAATACCGGATCGCTCGCGGACAGGGCGACCGCGAAGAGCAGCAGCTGCCCGGGCATGCCGTACAGGTGCGCCACCACCAGCGCGGAAAGGAGCACCAGCACCACGGCGGCGCAGTACGCCGGCAGCGCGGAGAAATCCGGCGAGCCTGCAAACCCCGCGCGCAGGCCGGCGGCCGCGATCCACAGCGCGCCGTTGAACGAAACGAGGAGCACGTACTGCACGGCGGAAACGCGGAACGCGTGCGCGCGGACGGGCAGGAAGAACGCCAGCCGCGCGCCGGCGGCGACGTTGCGCGCGAGCTGGGTGAGCTCGAAGGCGGCGAGCCGGCCGGCGGTCATGCCGCCCCGGCGATGGCGGCGAGGCGCGCGGCGTCGATGCGTCGCGCCACGTCGGCCGGTGCGCTCGCTTTCGCAATCGCCGCCGCGTCGACGGACTGCGTGGCACGCAGCGCGGCCTCGATGCGCCGGGCGTCGAAGCCCGGCTCTGCGAGGCGCGCCGCCTGGAGCAGCTCCGCGAAGCGGTCCGGGCGGCGGAAAGCGTCGGCACCCTTCAGGAGCTCGAGCAGCTCGGCCGGCGAGCTGGCCGGCTTCATCAGCAGGCCACGCTGGCGCGCCGCCGTGGCGGCCAGGTCGCGCACCTCGTTGGGCGCCTTCAGCCGCTCCGCGAGCGCCTCGACGCCGGTCGCATCGAGCGGCCAGGTCAGCAAGGCGAAGCGAACCGGCAACGATCCTTCGTAGCTCGCCCGTCCGGTGTCCACGCCCGGAAGCAGCTTCTGCTGCAGTCCGCAGGCCTGCAGCACCTCGAGCATCTTCCGCGCGTGCGCTTCCGCAAGGCCCTTGGCGAACTCCTGCCAGACGCGCTCCGCGACCAGGTAGTCCGCTTCACCGGAAGCCACCATGCTGCGCATGAGCTCCAGGGTGGAAGGATGGACGTCGAAGCCGAAGCGCGCGGCGAAGCGCGCGACGCGCAGGATGCGCACCGGATCCTCGGTAAAGGCTTCGCTTACGTGGCGGAGCACGCGCCGGTCGAGGTCCGCCTGACCGCCGAAGGGGTCGATCAGCGCGCCGGTCTGCGGGTCCTTCGCCATCGCATTGATCGTCAGGTCCCGCCGGCGCAGGTCGTCCTCGAGCGTCACATCAGGCGCGGCGTGCACCGTGAAGCCCTTGTAGCCGCGCGCGCTCTTGCGCTCGGTGCGCGCGAGGGCGTACTCCTCGTGCGTCTGCGGATGCAGGAACACCGGGAAGTCGCGCCCCACCGGACGAAAGCCCTTCGCCTCCATTTCCTCCGGCGTCGCGCCGACCACCACGTAATCGCGGTCGCGGACCGGCAGGCCGAGCAGCTCGTCGCGCACCGCCCCGCCAACGACGTACGCTTTCACGCGCAGCTCACGCGTACAGCGTGTCGTACTTCGGCAGCGCCTCCGCTTCCACGTGCGCCCCGGCGATCCATTCCTGCATCGCCGGCAAGGCGAGCATCGCGTCGACGTAGGCGCGGGACGCGGCGCTCAAGGGCGGCTCGTAGCTGCGAAAGCGCAGCACCACGGGCGCGAACATCGCGTCCGCCGCGCAGAACGTTCCGAAAAGGAACGGTCCTTTGGCCGAATCCCAGATCGCCTGGACACGCGCGAGGTCCGCGTCCACCTCCGCGTTGCGTCCCTTTCCGGGAAAGCGGTGGCGCACGTTCATCGGCATGTGCGTGCGCAGCGCGGCAAAGCCGGCGTGCATTTCCGCCGCGACCGAGCGTGCGCGCGCGCGCAACGCCGGGTCGGCCGGCCAGAGACGCGGCTCGCGCTCTGCGAGGTATTCCAGGATGGCGAGCGAATCCCACACCGTCAGGTCGCCGTCGACGAGGCACGGCACCTTGCCCGCGGGGTTGTACCTGCGGATGCGCTCTTGCGTATCGGGCTGGTCGAGCGCGATGCGCACTTCGTCGAACGCGATGCCGAGGCGCTTCATCGCGATCCACGGCCGCAGCGACCACGACGAATAGTTCTTGTTGCCGATCACGAGCAGCATCGCGGCCGCATTCTAACTGTACACTGCGGCGGCAATGGTCGATGCGGCCCGCATCATGGCGCGCTGCGAAGCGCTCGCGCGGCACTCGGAGCTGGCGGGCGGCCTGACTCGCGTATTCCTTTCCACGCAGAGCCACGCCGCAGCCGGCGAGGTGCTCGGTTGGATGGAGGCGGCCGGCATGCGCGCCCGGCTGGACGCGATCGGCAACGTCCACGGGCGCTACGAATCCGCCTCACCCGGCGCCCCCTGCCTGGTGCTCGGCTCGCACCTCGACACAGTGCGCGACGCCGGCCGCTACGACGGCATCCTCGGCGTGGTCTCGGCGATCGAATGCGTGCACAGCCTGTCGGCCCGGGGCGTGCGCCTGCCGTTCGCCGTCGAAGTGATCGGGTTCGGCGACGAGGAAGGCGTGCGCTTCGGTACCACGTTGCTCGGCAGCCGCGCCCTGGCGGGACTGCTCGAGCCCGCGGTCCTCGAGACGCGGGACGCGAGCGGCGTCTCGATCGCCGAGGGCCTGCGCGCGTGGCGGCTCGATCCGCGGGACGTGCCTTCGGTGAAAAAGGAGAAAGGCAGCGCGCTCGCGTACGTCGAGCTGCACATCGAGCAGGGGCCGGTGCTAGAGGCCGAAGGCCTGCCGCTCGGCGTCGTCACCGCGATCAACGGCTTTTCGCGCCTGCGGGCGACGCTGACCGGCACGGCGGGTCATGCCGGCACCGTGCCGATGCGCCTGCGGCGCGACGCGCTCGCGGCCGCCGCAGAATGCGTGCTCGCGGTCGAGCGCGTGGCGAAGAGCGACCCGGAGCTCGTCGGCACGGTCGGCCGGATCGAGGCGCATCCCGGCGCGATCAACGTCATCCCGGGGAGCGTGGTGTTCACCATCGATTTCCGCGCGCCCCGCGACGAGCTGCGCGAAGACGCCGTGCGGAAGGTGACGGGGGAAATCGAAGCGCTGTGCTCGAGGCGCAACGTCGAAGCGACGGTGCAGCCGCTCCAATCCATGGGCGTCACGCGCTGCGCGGAATGGCTGATGGGCCAGCTCGATGCCGCGGTCGCAGCACAAGGCGTGCCGGTGCGGCGCCTGCCCTCCGGTGCGGGGCACGACGGCATGGCGCTCCAAGCGCTGTGCGACATCGGGATGCTCTTCGTGCGCTGCCGCGGCGGCGTGAGCCACAACCCCGCGGAGGCGATCAGCGAAGCGGATGCCGGCGCCGGAGCGCGTGCCCTCCTGCACTTCATCGAGCACTTCGTGCCGCGGGGCGGCGCGTGAGCCGCTACGACGCGGCCCTTGCGCAGCGCTTCGCCGCGCTCGCGCTCGCCTGCGTCGAGCGGGAGTTCCCGTACCAGCCAGCGCACGTCGTGCGCAGTCCCGCGGACGTCCACCGGCCGCGCGCCCTGCATCCGGCCTTCTACGGCTGCTACGACTGGCATTCGGCGGTGCACGGGCACTGGCTGCTCGCGCACCTGCTGCGCCGCTTTCCCGCCCTGGTGCACGCCCCGGCGATCCGCAAGGTCCTGAACGCGCACCTCGGCGCGCAGAACCTACGCCAGGAGGCCGCCTACCTGGAAGACCATCCGCATTTCGAGCGGCCGTACGGCTGGACGTGGGCGCTCAAGCTCGCGCACGAGCTCGCCGGCTGGCGCGACGCCGATGCGACGCGCTGGCGCGCGCACCTCGCGCCGCTCGCCGCGGTGGTCGAGGAGCTCTACCTGGACTGGCTGCCGCGCCAGGCGCACCCGATCCGCACCGGCACGCACGCGAGCACGGCGTTCGGCCTCGCGTTCGCCCTCGACTACGCGCAGGCGGCGAAGCGCAAGGACCTCGAGGCGGCGATCCGCGACAAGGCGCTCGCGTGGTACGGGGCGGATCGCGCCTGCCCGGCGGCGTGGGAGCCCGGCGGCAACGACTTCCTTTCTCCGTGCCTCGCCGAAGCCGACCTCATGCGCCGCGTGCTTCCGGACTTCGCCGGCTGGTTCGCCGCGTTCCTGCCCGAGCTGCCGGAGCCGTTGCGCGCACCGGCGGCAGTGACGGACCGCACCGACGGCCAGCTCGCCCACCTGGACGGGCTGAACCTCAGCCGCGCGTGGTGCTATTTCGGGCTCGGCCGGGCGCTCGGGCGAAAGGAGCTCACGCAGCTTGCCGAGGCACACCTGGCCGCCGGCCTGGAGCACGTGGCGAGCGGCTCGTACGCCGGCGAGCACTGGCTCGCGAGCTTTGCCGCCTACGCGCTGAGCTGCTCGGCGGCGCGCTAGCGGCGCGAGCGCAGGCGCAGCTG